>DEYX01000093.1 GCA_002365025.1 Hungatella sp. UBA3147
CCTGCCTGTATAAGGGGTTTAAGCCCCAGTTCATCAAGAAGCATCCTGCCTGCTGGCTCCGCTGAAACATGGGAAGCCAGCATAAAGTTCCGGCAGCCAGGATACATATGGTCAGCCGAAAGAGCAGCGACGGCGGAAATAAATCCATCCACCAACACCGGGATCCGGTAAATGGCACCGCCTAAAAACACACCGGTAAGTCCTGCCAGATCAAATCCTCCCACGCAGGCAAGAACATCCACCACATCCTGACATACCGGGCTATATCGTTCCGCAGCCTCTTTTATCACTTCAAGCTTCCTTTTTAAGCCATCGTCATTTAATCCTGCCCCTCTTCCGGTCAGTACTTCCGGCGGTTTTTTAAGAAGCATAGAAGCGACTGCACTGCTGGTAGTGGTATTTCCAATGCCCATTTCTCCGGTTGCGATGAGCTGATAGCCTTTATCTGCCAGCTCCCTCACCAGTTTGATGCCGGTTTCTATGGACCGGATTGCCTCCTCCCGTGTCATGGCAGGTTCATTCCGGAAATTTTTTGTCCCGTAAGCGATTTTCCTGCAAAGGAGAGGATGACGGGAGCCGGGAATCAAATCCCTGGCAACTCCTATATCCACAGGAAATACATCCACTTCTGCCCGGTCTGCCATGATGCAGACACTGCTGTTTCCATTTGACATGTTCTCAGCCACAAGGGCGGTCACTTCCCTGCCGGTCTGGGTGACGCCTTCCTCCACGATCCCATTGTCTGCGCAAAGGATGACTAGGGCCCGTTTCTCCATATCTGCCTTTGTCGTTTCTCTTATTCCTGCAATCTTTATGATATCATCTTCCAGAACGCCTAAACTGTTAAGCGGCTTCGCCACCTGCGACCACCGTTTACGGGCCATTTCCATGGACGAAGCGCTGGGAGGACGGATCTGAGAAAGATATGTACTTAATTCATCATTCATTGTTTGAAGCCTTTCCTAATCAAAGATTTTTCCATCGATTATTCTTTCCCTTTCCTGAATCCTTTGCAGGCCTCCACAAAACGCTTTGGCAGTACAGGGTTGGAAGGGTAATAAAAATGGGGAAAGCCTGCCAGGAGATTTCCTTCCCCATGAACGCAGTCCCAGCTTTTTTTCCCGCCTGGTTTCTTTGCTACCATACAAGATCCGTTATTCGTGCTGTCCCAATAATGGAATTCATGCCCCCGGATGGACTCACCCTTTTTCAAAAATGGGGTATCCACATTGGGAAATGCCTCAAAATAACCAAACCTTAACAACCGTTCTGTAGGGAATGCCTTACCTTTTATAATACCGGCCATGGGATATGTTCTATGGTCCTTTGTTTCCAGCTGTTCATGGAGATACAGGAATCCTCCGCACTCAGCCAGCATGGGAAGGCCGCGTTCTGACGCCTGCCTTATGTCCCGGAGCATGGATACATTCTCCGAAAGCTCATGACAGTAAAGCTCCGGATATCCGCCGCCAAGCAAAAGGCCGCAAATTCCTGAAGGCAGCTTATTATCGTGGATCGGACTAAAGGGTATGAGCTTTGCCCCCATCTCTTTTAAAAGTCTTAAGTTTTCCTGATAATAAAAGCAGAAAGCCTCATCTAAGGCAAGTCCTATATGCACTTCATCTCCCTGGGGTGCCTGGAAAACCTGACTTTTTAATCCATCTGGAAGAGACGGCAAAGGCTTGGCATCCTGGGCCAGGTTTATCAGTCCATTGATGTCTATCGTGATTTCCAGCTTCATAGCCAGCTGATTCAGCTGATCTTTAAGACCCTTTTGTTCTCCTGGAAGAACCAACCCTAAGTGGCGGCTGTCCAAAGCCCCCTCCTCACATTCCGGCAAATATCCGTAAACATGTACCCCCAGCTCTTCCATGGCCGGTTTCAGCCGTTCTGCCATGACAGATGATGTCCGGTTTAAAATCACACCCTTTATGTGGCTGTTTTCCATATATTCCAGGAAGCCTTTCACCACCGCGGCCAGGGACAGGCTGGCACCCTTGCAGTCTAAAATCAGGACCACCGGCACATCAAGGGCACATGCTACCTCATAGGAACTAGCCTGGGTGGTGTCTCCTCCCACCCCGTCGTAATATCCCATAACACCCTCAATGACGGAAATCCCTGCTCCTCTTGCCTGATCCAAAAACTGTTCCCTGACCTGCTCTTTATTCAGGAAATATGTATCCAGATTTCCACCGTCAATGCCAAGTACATATTTATGAAACATGGGATCAATGTAATCCGGACCGCATTTAAAAGAGCGGCAGGACAGCTTCCTTAAAAGTAACGCATTTAAAAGCCCACAGGTCATCATAGTCTTTCCGCTGCCGCTTTTAGGGGCCGCAAGCATCAGTCTGGGATAGGAATTATCCAATGTCGTTCCTCCCTTCCCCGCCAAAGGAAACCACATAAACCGGATTCTGCCCCATCATCAGATGGTAGTCCCCTGCTTCCCTTCCTTTGGATATCTGAACCTGCACAATTTCTGCCTTGGCAGAATGCCTTTTCAGCCAGGAAAGGATTTCTGCAAGGGACTCTAAAGCAATTACATTGATTACAATCCTGGTCCCTGGATTCTTCTTTAAAACCAGGGATAGTACTTGATCCATGGTGCCGGAAGTTCCTCCGATGAATACGTGAGTAGGCACTTCAAGAGCATCTAATGCCTCAGGTGCGGTTCCTTCAACGATTTCCAGGCAGCCTGCTCCAAATCTTTCCTTATTGGCCTTTATAAGATCTATTGCTTCCGCCTTCTTTTCAATTGCATATACCCGGCCTTCTGTGAGATACCGGGACGCTTCTATGGATACGGAGCCGGTTCCAGCCCCTATATCATACAGGACGGAGTCAGTTTCCAGTTCCAGCTTTGATATGGAAACAGCCCTGACCTCACTTTTCGTCATGGGCACATCTCCCCGGATAAACAGTTCATCTCTCATAAATTGCCTCCTAATGGATCATGCGGATATGCCTGCATATCCAGTTATTCTTTTAAACCATACCTCTCTATTAACACAGCAGACAGCCTATCAAAATCCTGCTCTTCAAGCTCCTCCGGGGTTCCAACGGTTATCCGTTCATCCGGATAGGAAAGCCGCTCGCCTACGGACAGCCTGACTTTATGAAATCCCTGTTCCTTAAGTAGGCTGCACAGACTTTTCACCGTATTGGTTCCGTCTAATAAGGCAAATACCCTGGGATTAAGGGTTAATTCCTTTATTATGTCGCAGGTCCGGCCATGAAGGCTCACAAGCCGCACATCCTCCCAGTCCGTTTTCAGCCGGGAGCACAAATAAGAAACCGATGAGATTCCCGGCAGAACCACCGTGTCATATCTTTGACAATATGGTTCCCGGGCCAATGCTTCCGCCATCTTTTTAGACCCGCTGTAAAAGCCTGTGTCACCGGAACAAAGGATTCCGATCCTGGTATACTTTTCATGCTCCTCAAGCCAGGGCAGAATGTCCTTACTTGTATAAAAGGGGATCTTAACGGCACGGGATATTGCAGAAGAAATGCCGGAGAGCATCCGCTCTGCACCGAAGATCACATCGCATTGCTGCAATTCCTTCCATGCCTTAACGGTCATCTGATCCTCTCCGCCCATGCCGGTTCCGATCAGGGTTACCTTTCTTTTCTCAGTCCGGATCTGAAGCTCCGGCAATACCTGAGACTGGGCCTTCTCCTCTTTATAATCGGATAAAAGCTCCTTAGCCTCCCTGACAGTCATTCCTTCTTCTTTACCAGGTCTTCCTATGACAACTGCCGTTATCCCGCATTCCGCCGCTGCCTCCATCTTTTCCGGGAAGCCTCCCGCATGTCCGGCTTCTTTCGTCACCAGACAGCTAATGTCATACTGTCTTATCATGGCCCGGTTCATCTCGGCGGTAAAAGGGCCTTGCATGGCAATTAAATGTTTCCCCTTAACCCCCAGCTGCTCACAGGCAGAGATTACGGACAGGCCGGGAAGGACTCTGGCAAAAACCCGTTCTTCCCAGGAGTCCAGTTTGGTAAAGGCGGAAAGCTCCTTGCTTCCTGTTGCGACAAGAATATTTCCAGGTATTTTATTTAAGGCAAGGACTGCTTCCTCTAAGTCACTGACCCACACAACCTTCCCTTCCCCCTGATCTCCCTGCTTTAAATCTTCGGAAGATTCTCTTACAATCCTTATGCAGGAAGTTCCTGTCCGGTTGCAGGCGGTGCGTATGTTCTCACTTGCAAGCGTGGCATAGGGGTGAGTGGCATCAAGTACATAAGTGATGCCGTTTTGCCTGATAAAATTTTCCATCTCATGGGCCGACATGGGTTTCTCATGAATGTGGAGATACTGACTTTCCAAAAGTACTGACCTTCCATATCCGGTAGCCACACTGACCCATGCATTTATCTTCTTTTCATGGCAGTATTCCGCCAGAATCCGGCCCTCCGTGGTGCCTCCAAATATTAAAACTTTACACATTTTTATATCCTCGCGGCGTTACCATTCTGCCATTGATCAATTTTGTCATGGAATTTCCTATATAAACGGTGGTAAACATATCTGTCTGGATATCTCTTAGTACTTCCAGAGTCATGACCGCCATTTCTTCCTCTTCCCTGCCAATATTTTTTACAAGGCCGCAGATTGTTGACCCGCTTTTATATTCCATTACGATCTCACAGGCCCGCTTCAAATAACCGGCCCGCTTTTTACTGGAAGGATTATAAAGACAGATGACCATGTCTGCCTGGGCAGAAGCCTTAAGCCTGTCTTCAATTAACTCCATGGGAGTGAGCAGATCGCTTAAACTGATAACCGCAAAATCATGGCCCAGAGGAGCGCCTAAAACGGCACCTCCGCTTAAAGCAGCAGTCACTCCGGGTATGATCTCAATCTCAAGGTCTTCTTCTGGCCGGGCCATCTCAAGGATCAATCCGCTCATGCCGTAAACACCCGAATCTCCGCTGCATACCATGGCTGCGGTTTTTCCCTTTTTTGCTTCCTCAATAGCCATCAAACAACGCTCCTGTTCCCTGCGCATCGGCGTAGTAAGCATTTCCTTATCCGGAAAATGCTCCTTGATCAAGTCTATGTATACAGTATACCCTACAATGACCTCACTCTCTTCCAGGGCCTTAATGGCCCTAATGGTCATATCCTCATAGGAACCTGGTCCGATTCCTACCACGTAAAGTTTTCCTGACTTTGTCATAAGTTACCTCCTAATGAATTATGCGGATCTAGCTGCACCTTCCAATCCCGGACAGCCACTGCTGCCGTCACCCCGTCTGCCGCCTGTTTTTTTACCAGCAGTTTACCGCCGCCCAATTCCTTTACGCAGGCAAGGGCCGCCCGTTCGCATACATTATCAACTCCGGTGACCTGCTTGACAAAGGAGGAGGAAGTAAATTCCCCTTCTGTTTCCTCAAGCACGGCAGCCGGATAAGTGTAATACGGGACTCCTTTAGAAGCAGCGAACTGGCAGATGCCCTCTTCTTCCTTCTTTAAATCAATGCTGGCACACGCGGCCAGTGCTGCCGGAGATAAGTCCCATTCCTTGAAAAACCGGTCAAGAACCCTTTCTATGGTTTTGGCAGGAACCCCTTTTCTGCATCCGATTCCCAGAACCAGAAGCCTTGGAACCAGCTTTAAGGATCCCTTAAGGGGCTCCTCTTTCCCGCTCTCCTTAATGGTGATCCAAAGATTTGCACCACAGTCCTCCCCTGGGATAAGCCCGGGCGGAAGCTTTCCTGAAACCGGAAAATCGCAGTAAAACCCTACATTTTCACCCTTAAGAATGGCTGAGGAAATCATTTTTATCTTTCTTAAATCTGTAATGACCAGTCCCTGCTCCTTGGCAAACAGGTCTGCTGCAAATCTTCCATGAATGTCCGTGGCAGTGGTAATAACTGCCTGACCGCCTGTCATTCCTGCCAGCCGTTCTGCCAGTTCATTGGCTCCTCCCAGGTGACCGGATAAAAGGGAAATGGAAAATCTGCCCATATCATCCATGACCACCACGGCCGGGTCTTCTGCCTTACTCTTTAAAAAGGGGGCAATTGCCCGGACTGCAATACCAGCCGCTCCAATAAACACGATTCCTTCCTTTTGCAAAAACTGCTCCCTGGTCCATTCTGACAGGGATGCAGAAACAGGGATCATGAGATCCCCGTCAGGGCAGGACTTAAGAAGCCCTGACCGTCCATAGGCTTCGCAAGACTGTCCTGCTTTTAATAATTCTTTAACCAGCTTTACGCTGAGTCTGGCTCCTGCTTCCGTAAAACAGATGATCGAAAGCTTCATCATTCATCCCCCGTTCCCTTCCGGTATTCCGTAGTAAAAACCGGGTCATAAAGCTTGGAACGTTCATAGCCGTTCTGGGCTACCGCATTGCCCACAAGAATCAGGGCTGTTTTCTTTATATTCTCCCGACTGGCACTTGCACTTAAGCTTTCCACCGTACAGTTTATGGTTTTCTCGTCCTCCCAGGTGGCCTTATAGACGATAGCGGCAGGAGTATCCGGAAGATAGCCGCCCTTTATCAATTCCTCAGACAGCTGATCCAGCATGCCGGTGCTTAAAAAGATCACCATAGTAGCTCCATGTGCCGCAAAGGAAGCGATGGATTCCCGCTCCGGCACCGGTGTCCTGCCTGCCATGCGGGTAATAATCACGCTTTGGGTGATTTTAGGAAGGGTATATTCCATTTTAAGGGAGGATGCTGCACCGCAAAAAGAGCTGACTCCCGGACATACATCATAAGAGATCCCTCTTTCATCCAGTTCATCCATCTGCTCTCTGATTGCGCCATAAATACAGGGATCTCCGGTATGGAGCCTTACTGTCATCTTTCCTTGCCGCTCCGACTCCGCTATAACCGAAATCACTTCCTCAAGGGTCATTTTGGCACTGTCATAAACCTGACACTGGGTTTTTCTGTATTCCAAAAGGGCTGGATTTACCAAAGAACCTGCGTAAATGATCACATCCGCCCTCTCAAGCAGTTCCTTGCCTCTCACTGTAATTAAGTCCGGCGCCCCCGGACCTGCTCCTACAATATGTACCATACTTACCTCACAATCACCAAAGAATAATAGCCGGCATCTTCCGGAATCTCATCCAGGGAACGATAAATCCGTTCATCCGGCATTCCGCAGTTTTCCACCATCACGGCGCTGGCCCCACAGTCTTTCAGATCTCTTTTCACCGCTTCCATCTGCCTGCCGGCCTTCATAAGCACTTTTACTCCAGGCAGCTTTAAGGCATCCCTCACCTGATAAGAGGCCGGTATGATATGAAGCTCCTCTGCTCCTGATGCAAGGGGGACTCCAAGCTTTGCCGCTACGGCGCAAAAGGATGGAATTCCGCTTTCTAAGCGGGTTTCATAGCCTTCCTTCCAAAGCCGTTCCATCAGATAGGTAAAGGTGGAATAAATGCTTACATCCCCCAGGGTGATAAATCCCACATCTTCTCCCCTGTTTAAATACTCCATTACCGTTCTGGCCGCCAGATCATGGCTTTCCTTAAGTACATTTTCATCTTTTGTCATGGGCATGTGCAGATGAAGGCATTCTTTTTCTTCTATTTCCGGCACTGCCTGCCTTGCAATCTGATATGCCATACACTGTTCTTTATTTTTATGGGGAATGGCAATGACATTTAATTCCCTGATCCTTTTTACCGCTTTCAATGTCATAAGCTCCGGATCTCCCGGCCCTACACCGATCCCGTACATGATTCCAGCCATTGTTTATTCCTCCTGTTCTTTCCGTCCGGACTCTGTACCGGAAAACAAGCCGATAAGCTCCACTGCTCCCCGGCTCATTCCCAGTATACCGTACATCGTGGAAAATGTCACCACTTCCACTTTTCTCCCTCCTGACCAGAGAGTCATATATCCCTGGATCCTGTCCACCACCTCTTCCATGACAGGCTCTAAAATCCCTAAGCTTTTAAGGATTCCCGCCGCCTCCTCCATGGTATTGGCTGTCAGAATCTTATCTTTTAATCCGTCCCCGTCCTCTGAAAAAGGGGCAGTGCAGTCCCACAATATTTCCATGCGGCGGTCCCCATATTTAGAATGGGTATTGGGTACACCTCCTGCGGTCTTAATCAGCTTCCCGATATGCCCTGCAAACAGGATCTGGTGAAATCCCTCCTCACCTGCCGATTGTAAAGCTTCTCCGATAAAATTGCTGCAGATCACGCCATCCTTTAAGTCAAGGCCAAGTGTTTCCTGTATAAAAGCTTCCCCATAATTTCCCGGAACCAGGATTACCTGCTTCTTTCCTGACACCGCCTTCATATGTAATTCCAGACGTATGGTGGCAATCAGCGCCTCTTCACTCATGGGTTTAACGATTCCTGTTGTTCCCAGTATAGAAAGCCCTCCTTCAATTCCCAGCCTGGAATTAAAAGTTTTCTCTGCCAGTTTTTTTCCTTCCGGCATCCAGATGGTAATCGTTAAGGAACCATCAAAGCCCGCTTCCTTTCTGGCTTCCTCCACTCCGCAAAAGATCATGTCACGGGGAACTGGATTAATGGCCGGCATGCCCACAGGACAGGATAATCCAGGTTTTGTCACCCAGCCGATCCCTTCTCCGGCAGTGAGATAAAGAGGGTCTTTCCCCTCCTCTCCGTCTCTGCGGTAGATTCCCCTGGTCTGTCCTTCATCCTTTTCATCAGAATATTGAACGCTGGCAAACACCATGGCCTGATGTGTTACATCCGGGTCATCTCCTGCATCCTTTTTAACAGCGCATACCGCCTTTTCCTGTCTCAGGACAACATGAAAAATAGGAAGATCAGCCGACCTTCCTTTTGGCGTCATAAGTGTCATATGCTGCAATTCACTCCCGGTTAACAGCATGGCCGCTGCTGCCTTCGCAGCAACAGCGGCACAGGTTCCTGTTGTGAATCCGCTTCTTAATTCCTGTTTTTCCATCTTCCTGCATCTTTCCTGCCCATTTTTTCCAGGCATCACGGAATATCCGAAACGTATCTCCTCTTTCCCGCCAATGCTTTCTGTGCAGAGCCTGTCCCGCTTTACCGGACGTAAAGGGATACCCACAGGATATTTCCTTTTAAGGTTTATTATAAAATATTTTCTCTTACGGTGCAAGAAAATCCTGAGTTTTCTTCGTTCCTGCCCACGCGTTTCAGGCAGGGCCCACCCCTCTCTATCGGGTGTTAAGGGATACCCGCAGGGCATTTCCTATACTTCTTCACCCTTTAACAGAGCTTCGTTTTTCAATTCTCTTTTTCTTTTTGTAATCAAGCCTCCGATACGGCCGCTTTCCTTTGCACTCAGACTGCGCCAGCCGCTCTCTATTACCTTATCACCAAGGCCAAGCTCTGATGCAATTTCAAATTTAAGTACTTCCTCCGGCTTCATATTACGAGGATCAAATGGTTCGTTTTTCTTTCCCTTTGACATAGTTTCAAATCTCCTTTTCTTAAATCTAAAGAGAGTATGCCCCCTACCAGGAGAATTAAACGTACATTTCTTCCAGTATTTTCAAAAAAACAGGCTGCGGCGGAACTCTGGTCCGCTGAGCCTGTTTTTTGTTTCCTGCCTTTGCAATGCCTTTTTATCTTCTGGGGATGATGATGGCCGCAATGAAATAGGCCACAATACCCGTGCCTGTGCAGGCCAGCACTGCCCACAAAAGCCTGATAAGGGTAGAATCCACGTTAAAATATTCCGCAATTCCGCCACATACCCCGCAAAGCATTTTGTCCGTATCGGAACGGTATAATTTCTTCTGATTATCTTCCATTTTTTTATCTCCTTTCTGTTCATTGACCTGTAAATCCTATCATTAATATTATCGGAACAAAAAACACTTCCGATAATCGGATGGTCGGGTTAAAAAGCAACCCTTTTATTGAAACTTGCTTTGCAAGTTATTATAGACTATATTAACGAAGCACTATATTATAATTCATTCATAAAATCCACCTGGATCGCTCCTGTCTTACATTCCAGATCCATATCTTTTCCGGCCCCGTTATCCATCTGCTTTCTGCCCTTTAAGGCCGCGCTGCCTTCATCTCCGACCTTAACAGCTCCCATCTTACACGAAATATCGTAATTGTAATCTTCCTTTTTCCCTGCCAGTTCAAGCTTTATGGCACCGACCTGGCATACCGCCTCAATATCTCCGGAAGTCATTCCGGAAAATTCCACAGCGCCGGCACTGGTTTCCACGGAAAGATTTCCCACGCTGCCGCCATTGATCTTTATGGCGCCGGCCTTTGTTTCAATATTCAGTTCTTCTGCGGAAAGAGCCTGAGCCGTCATCGCCGGACCGGAACCCTCATAGCCTGAGAAACGGCTTGAATGAACTGATTTTAAGTTAACGTCGGAAAAGCGGTAATTCTTTGGAACCTGAACCGTAAAAAGCAGATCCGGGCCATCCTTTCTTTTCCAGCCATCATATTCCTGAAGCTCCAGATCACCATTCTCTTCGTACAGGCTAAAGCAGGATTGATCCCTGTTGCAGAAAATCTTAATCTCATTTCCCTTGGGATCTTCCACAAAAACAACATTTCCTGTACGTATTACTATATCCAGATTTTTTACTTCCTGAGAAGAAAAAATTTCCTGCCCCTTTTCTCCTATATTAAAAACTTCCGGAACGTAAATATCATCAAAATATACTCCTTCCCAAATACCATCCAGAGTAACTCCTGAAATTTCCCTTTCCCATTCAATGACTCTTTGAGGGACTATATCCCGTAAATTTCCTCCCAACACAGCGGCTACGGCTGAAATACCCCCGCCGATCAGGACGCATACACTTCCGGCAATCAGACAAATCTTTACAAACCTCTTCATAAACGGCTTCTCCTTCCATGTAATAACCTGCTAAGGGCATTCACACAGCTTCTGAAAAGAAATGGAAGAAAGCTCCCATAAAAAGAACCGCAGAGGGCCAGAGCAATCATTCCTAAGCCAAGGAACAGGATTCCCAGCCCTAAAAGCAGGGCTCCGCTTAAGGGATGAATTACCATGGAGACCACACTGCCCAATATCAAACCGACTCCGGCCGCTAAAAGGGCAAAGGTCAGCGCCCCGACTCCAACAACTGCTGCCACAAGGCAGCCTAAAATTCCTCCTAACAAGCCAACAAGACCTCCTCCGATTCCCATGAGGATAGGCGAAGCTGCAATAATTAATATGATCCATAAAACAGTTTTAACGGTACGGTTACCATCCATGCCTCTTCTTCGCCTGTTATGCTTTTTCTCCTGTCCTTCGTGGCCGTATCGGCCGTCATCGGATACTTCCGGAAGATCATACCGCTTAGCCATCTGGTAATTCGGATCCTTAAACCGTTCATCCCGATAGCCGGTCTCCGTAAATTCTCCTCCGTCATCTAAATTCCCGGATATGTCCGAGCGGATAATCGCTGCGATCCGCTCAGGGCTTTCAAACTCTTTGATTACCTTTTCTTCATTTTCCTGCCCCGCTTCTTCCAGATAATCCCTGTAATATTCGATGGCATCCGCCTTTTCTTCATCTGGAATATCCGACAGCAGATACTCCAGCTCTCTCATAAACTCATCCCTGCTCATATATGTGCCTCCTCAAAAATCCGGGATATTTTCTGGGAGTAGCCTACCCACTCACCTTTATAGAGATTCAATTGTACCCTTCCTTTTTCCGTAATCTTATAATATCTTCGGTTCCTGCCGTCAAATGCCAGATCATAAACCTCCAGACACTCTTCCTTCTGCAATCTTCGAAGTACCGGATAAAGGGTTGATTCTGAAATCTCAATGACATTTCTCACATCCTGCGTGATTTTATAACCATAGGTACCCTCCTGATCCCTTGACACTATTGCAAGGACAATGGCGTCCAATAATGCTGCTCCTGTGTTAAAAACCATGTGCCCACTCCTATTCTTATAATTGCCCACGCCTTCTGGGCATACAGGTATACCCAAAGGGTGTATTCTTAATACTTGAACAACGTTATCTTATTTCATCCTTTGGCGCCTGAGGTATGATGACCGCAGCAATGACGTAAAGGACCAGGCTTCCTCCTACCAGAGAAAATCCCATGAACGAACGGAACAAATGGCGCCATGACTGAAGAAACATTAAAAGAACCCATATCAGCCTTATCATAACAGGATCCACCTGAAAATATTCTCCAATACCGCCGCATACACCACAGAGGACTCTGTTCTTTACAGACCGGTACAAACGTTTTGGTTCCACGATTGCCTACCTTCCTTTCTTCTATTGAACCGATATATAATATTATTTTATTCTCTATATTATACGTCGTATAATAATATTATATGCCATATAATATTACTTGTCAACACCTATTAAATTTTTTATTCTACCCCAATAAAAAAATAAAAACGGATGCTTCAGGCAATTCACCTTGAAAGCATCCGTTATCCATTTATCACCGTATCTGGGCGATCCGGTTTACCACATCAATATATTCACTGCAATACATTTGATAAACTGTCATGACAGCTGCCCGAAAGCGCACCTGTTCTGACGAGCTAAGCTCCGTGACTATGCAGCCGGCCTTTACCAGCCGCTGCCTGACATTCTCCTCACGAATCTCCCACAGCCGTCTTTCATATCTGGCAGACTCTTCTGCGCATGCCGTAATGATCTTCCTATCCGCATCACTTAACTTCTCCCAGGTGGCCTGGGAGGCCAGCTGCATCTCAGGAATCCTGGTGTGGGCATCCAGTGTGATGTATTTTGCCACCTCATAATGTCCCATGGTTTCATAGGATGGCCAGTTGTTTTCCGCACCATCGATGGTGCTGGTTTCTAAAGCTGCATATACTTCAGAATAAGCCATTGGCACCGCCCTGGCACCAAGTGCCTCCACCATAGCTGACATCATATCGGAATTGGCAACGCGAATGCGCATCTTTTTCATATCCTCTACGCATTTTATTGGGCGGGAAGAATTGTAAAAATGTCTGGCACCTGCATCATACCAGGAAAGGGCCACCAGATCGCTTTCCTTTAAATCCTCCTTAAATTCCTCTCCGATCTCTCCATCAAGCACTTTCCACATATGCTTTTCATCTCTGTACAGGTAAGGCAGCTGCAATACATTAAATTTAGGCTTTATTTCAGCCAGGATCATGACCGAAACCCGGGCAAAATCGATCCCGCCGTATTGAAGCTGTTCCACCACTTCGTTTTCACTCCCCATTTCACCGCCGGCAAACACATTGATTTTGATCCTTCCGGACGTTTTTTCCTGCACCAGTTCTGCAAATTTCCTTGCTCCCTGTACGGTCGGATAATCCTCCGGCTGGTTATCCGCATAGGAAAGCACATATTCCGGTGCTTCTTTCCTGCTCCCTAAAAAAAGAGTTTTCCCCGGATTTCCCGATTTCAGGAGAATGATTAAAAAGCAAGCTGCAGCCACTGCAAAAACAATCAAAGCCGTCCTTTTTGCAATCTGTTTGTCCATTCCTTTTACCCCCAAAACGCCTCCCCTGGGCACAGAGGAAGCGCTTGTTATTTATATTATTTTTTGATTATGGATTGATGATGCTCTGTACTTCAGCGTCATCTACATTATCAGAAGTTACCAGGATTACACCTGTATCTATTGTCTTTTCATTTACAGTGTTTCCAGCTGACATTTCAAGAGCGGTCTTTACGCCGTCATATCCCATATAATACTGGCGCTGTACTACGGAAGACACATCGTATTCGCCGCTGCGGATCATGGTTTCAATTTCTGCAGAGAAATCAAATCCAACCATGGAGATGTCGGTGCGTCCGGATTCTGTAAGACCAGTTACAAATCCTACAGTAGAACCGTTGTTAGGGCCAAACACTGCTTTTAAGTTCGGATATGTGGTGATAAAGTCCTGGCAGAAACCTACTGCCTTGCTGATATCTCCATCGTTAACCTTAATATCGTTGTTTAATACCTGCCATTTCTCAGGAGCATTTTCCTGCCAGTACTCGTTAAAGCCCTTCACACGGTCATTGATGGTCTGAGAACCGGTGGAGCCAACCTGAATGGCGATCTGAGCATCTTCTGTTTCAGAAACTCCTTTGTCTTTCAGCCTGCGCATCAGTTCCTCAGCAGCAACTTTTCCTGCTTCTACGTTATTGGTCAAAAGAGCAGCACTGTAGTTTTCGCTATTGATCACTGTATCTACCAGAACTACCGGTATTCCTGAATTATACGCCTCTGTGATAGGAGCGTCAAGGGATACACTGTCTAAAGGAGCGATAACGATTCCATCTGCCTGTGCGGATACTGCATTCTGCAGCAGGGTAAGCTGGCCTTCGATATCTGATTCCAGAGCAGTTCCTACTACTACTACGTTGCATCCCAGTTCCTTTCCGGCCTGTTCTGCACCGGCCTGAAGCACGCTCCAGTACTGGTTTCCAAGAACCTTTACAATTACGTAAATGGTTTTCTCTCCATTTGCTGTTTCGCCCTTAGCGGAATCTTTTGATTCTTCCGCCTTTTCAGTAGCCGCCCCCTGGCTGGATTCTGCTGCCGCGGTGGTAGCGTTGCTTGACTGGCTTCCACAGCCGGTCAGACCGGCAACTGCCATAGCTGCTGCCAACAAAACTGCCGTTACTTTTCTCATTTCTTTTTTCCTCCTGAATTGATTGTTTTATTTTTTCAAGCCAAAAAACCGCTTGATTGCCCCTAAGTCTCCGCTCTTCTTCGCTGTCTGAGATGCTACTGCGATCAACAGAATAATACCTACGATCATCTGCTGCCAGAAGGAATTGACACCGTTTAAGTTCAGTCCGTTCCGGATTACACCCATCATCAGGGCTCCGATTACCGTATTAAGAATCGTTCCTTCTCCGCCCAGGATGGAGATACCTCCCAATACAGACGCTGCAATCGCTTCCATCTCATAACCGTTTCCTGCCGTAGGCTGGGCACTGGAAAGACGGGAAGCAACCAGGATTCCGCAGATTGCTGCAGATAAACCGGAAATACAATATGCAAACATACGTGTCTTTACTGCATTAATTCCGGAAAGCTTTGCAGCCTCCAAGTTGGAACCACAGGCATAGATCTGGCGTCCAATCCGCATTTTTGCAAGTACAATTCCTAAAACTACAGCATAAACCAAAGTAATGATAACGCTGTAGGGAAGTCCATCCCCTCCGATCCTTCCGCCGCCCAGAACGTAAAACTGCTTCTGAATCTCCTTAGAAGGAATGTTCGTCGTATAAAGGGGTGCGCCGTTTACAAGCACGTTTGCCATGCCTCGGTATACCCACTGGGTTGCCAAAGTTGCAACAAAAGGCACAACGCCCAGAATCTCAATAAAAAATCCATTCATAATACCTGTCATGATACCCATGATCAGACAAAGTGCGATACATACCACAAGAGGCAGTCCCTGCATCAGAAGTGATACCATAATAATGCCTGACAGTGCCATGGAAGCACCGGCAGATAAATCGTTTCCTCCGCAGACCAGACAGAAGGTCAGGCCGCAGCCGATGATGGTATAGGTAACGATCTGCTGCAGAAGGTTCTGCAGATTGGCCGGGGCTAAAAATTTAGCAGGCTGAAGAATCGAAAACAGCACAAACAGTCCGACCAGGATGCACAGTGAGTAGATTGCCCGCCGTGTGGCTGCATTTAGCTTGTTGAACGAACCGCCTTTCTTTTCCTGCACCATTGCTTTTAAGTTTCCCATCCTTACTCTCCCTTTCTATTACCGCTGCCTGATAACACGGGCGCCGGTTTTCCTTCTAGTTTGTTATAACCTGCCGCAAGATACAGGATATCTTCCTGAGTAGCGGTCTTTGCATCTAATTCTCCATTGATTTCACCCTGGTGAATGACCAGAATACGGTCGCTCATGCCAAGGATCTCCGGCAGTTCAGAAGAAATCATGATAATGGACACTCCCTGGGCGCTCAGCTTGTTAAACAGCTCATACACCTCATACTTGGCTCCTACATCGATTCCTCTGGTTGGTTCGTCAACAATCAGCACCTTTACATCATTGCACAGCCATTTGGCTAAAACTACCTTTTGCTGATTGCCTCCGGAAAGATTTCCGCAAAGCTGGTGCACGCTTGGGGTTTTCGTACGCAGAAGCTCCACATATTTTTCCGCATTCTTAAGCCCTTCCTTGTCATTGATAAATCCATAATGAGTGATGTTTGGAAGATGGGCCATGTTCGTATTATATTTAATGTCAAGGCCAAGAGCCAGACCATCACGCTTCCGGTCCTCCGTAGCATATCCGATTCCATGCTTAATGGCCTGGATCACAGAGTTGATCTTGATTGGTTTTCCTTCCAGCGTAAGCTCCATGGAATCCGCCTGATCCGCACCGAAGATGCAGCGCATAAGCTCTGTTCTTCCCGCTCCTACCAGTCCTGATATTCCAAGGATTTCTCCTTTTCTCACACAAAAATAATCCGCATTTACTTTAGTGCCTCTGCGGACATTTCTGGCCTCAAGTACTATTTCTCCGATGTTACGCTTGTATTTAGGATATTTATCCTCCAAAGAACGTCCAACGATCATATTTACCAGTTCATCCATGGTGATCTCATTAAGATTCCTGGTTCCTATGTACTGGCCATCCCTGATAATCGTAACCCGTTCACAGATCTGATTAAGTTCCGCCATTCGGTGGGAAATATAAACCATACCCACTCCCTTTTCTTTTAAGCGGCGGATGATACCGAACAACTGCTCGATCTCCTTTTCTGTAAGGGTTGCTGTCGGCTCATCAAGAACCAGTATTTTTGAATTAAAACTGATCGCTTTTGCAATTTCCACCATCTGCTGCTGAGCAATGCTTAAACTTCCCACATGGGCATAGGTATTTAGTTCAATACCTAGATCATCAAGGATCTTCTGCGCTTCCTCATGCATCTTGCCGTCATCAATAAAAATTCCTTTTTTATGGGCCCTGCCGATGAATATATTGTCTGCCACACTAAGATGACCGCACATATTCAACTCCTGCATGATGATACACACACCAAGCTCATGGGCCTTTGCAACGGAATCAATGTCCACCTTATTACCTTCAATGAATATTTCACCTTCATCTGCCCGGTGAACGCCGGATAAAATCTTCATCAGGGTGGATTTACCGGCTCCGTTTTCACCGACAAGCCCAAGGACTTCCCCCTTATTCACTGACAGACTTACTTTATCGAGAGCCTTGACTCCGGGGAAGCTTTTACTTATCCCTTCCATTCGAAACAATTCCTGTTTCATGCCCCTTCCTCCTCTCTGCTTTATATACACTCTCTGTGTTTGAATTCATTATAACGACAGGCATCGACAGATTCTATCGTAACTTTTTATCATCCATAGTAGAATTTTGTCCTTTCAGTCAAATGTACATAAAAAAATGCCTGTCATCTCATCATGACAGGCATTTTAACAAACAGATTAACTTTGGAGGTCTTTCAGACTGGACATTCTGTACTCCGAAGGATTTACCCCTTCCAGCCGTTTGAAAACCTTTGTAAAATAATTGGAATCCATGTAACCCACTCTGACTCCTACTTCCTTTACGATCACATTGGGCTGGGCCAGCAGCTTTTTCGCTTCCTCCACCCTGTATTCCGCCAGATAGGAGGTAAAGCTTTGCCCAAACTGCAACTTGAACATCCTGCAAAAATAAGGCTCTGAATACCCCACGGCCCGGGCTGTTTCGCTCATGGAAATATCATTCATATAATTGGACCGGATGTATTCCTCCACCATGGATGTCATTACAGACAAGCGGCTTCCGCTAAAATCAGACTCCTCATCCAGAACCGGATGGGCATCCTCCTCTTGTCTTTCCTTATGCGGTTTGATTTCCCCCTGCTGATCCTCCTGTTCACCGGCAATCCGCAGAGCCTCCTCAATCACGTTTAAGACCTCTTTCTGGGAATAGGGCTTCAGCAGATATTCCATAGCCCTGATGGAAATCGCCTTTTTCGCATAGTCAAAGCGGTCGTAGGCCGTCAGGAAAATAAGGCAGCAATCCTTATTTTCCTTCCTCATGATTTCCGCCGCCTGGATTCCGTTCATTCCCGGCATACCAATATCCAGGATCACCACCTGGATATCTTCTCTTTTAAAAATCTCTACTGCCTCTTTTCCATTCTGGGCCTCAAAGACCTGACATTCCTCTCCGAATTTCTTCAGAAGCATCTTTTTGAGCACAATTCGCTCTATCATTTCATCTTCCACTATCATTAACCGATACATGATCCATTATATCCCTTCTCCGACCAAATTCTATCTGTACCACTGTGCCGCTGTTTTCTCCGCTGTCAATGGTCACCTTTCCATATTCGTAGTAATAAGAAATCCTTCTATAAATATTCCCCAGCCCGATTCCAAGGCCTGTCCCCTTTGTTTCAATGGCATTCCTGATAGCTGTAAGGGTTTCTGAGTCCATGCCCTTTCCCGTATCCGCTACGGATATCCATAAAAGTTCTCCTCTTTTCTCGATCCGTATGTTGATGCTTCCTCCGTTCTCCTTTTCCTGGATCCCGTGAATTACCGCATTTTCCACCAATGGCTGCAGCATGAATACCGGCACCTCTTCCTTGTACAGGTCCATGCTACAGTTGATTTCCCATTGAATCCGGTCTCCAAAACGCATCTTCTGGATGTACATATAATCCTTTACTACCTTAAGCTCCTGCTCAAGAGGTTCAAAGGCATTGGACGTCCGGAGGCTGTAACGAAGAAGGCTGCTGATTGCCACAAGCATTTCCTCCGTCACAGGCGCTTCCTCCATCTGCGCCATCCTGGTAATCATATTCAGTGTATTAAAGAGAAAGTGGGGATTTAACTGACTTTTGATCAGCTGAAGCTGGGCCATGGAAAACCGCTTCTCAAGCTCCGTCCTCTCCAGTTCATGCCGGTACAGCTTTTCTTCCATCTGCCGTTTCTCCTCCGTCGCTGTGATGTAGTCCCGGGTGGCATGCTTCATTTTGTTGAATGCGCTTACCAGCTGTCCGATCTCATCTCTTCCATCCCAATGGACGTCAGGGGACGAAAAATCGTTCTTCTCGATCTTACCTGAGACGGTAGCCAGCTGCACCACTGTTTTTACAATGCTGCCCGTAATAAAACGCAAAAGAATCATAAGCACAAAAAAAGCTAAAACGCTGATGGCGACCAGAATGTAAGGCATACGCTTAAGTACAGGGATCTGAATTTCGTAATAATCATTTCCTCCCATTAAAACCACCTTGGTCAGACGTGTTCCATAGAGGTCCAGATATTTCTGCATATTATATGTTTTGTACAGTTCCCTGATATAGTTTGGATCATTCTGATTCATTTCCACTACTTTTTCCCGCTGCTTTTCATAGGTATCATAACCGTTTTTGATGTTCCAGGTGATCCCATAGCGTTCTTCCCCGATTTTATCATAATCATAGGGCAGGCTGTTTAGATATACTCTGGTTTCCTGGCAGCCCTGCCGGTATGCCTCCTTATTTTCCGGAGTATTGTTTGCTAACACCTGGGCAAACAATCCCCTTTCATTCTCCATGGACTCCTGAAACTTATAACAGGCCAGGTTATCATCCATGATAATGCTCACATCGTTGATAAATATATATGCCACTTTCAGATTGATGAAAATGGTAGCTGCCATAATGATCCCGACGCTTCCTATGATCACGTATAGTTTCCTTTTCAAAGACATCTGATACCAAAGGGCAAGCAATCGATCTCCCACCTGTTTACCTCCCATGATTCGTTTTCACATATGCACTAACTAATCTTATCCTTTCCTTGAACTTCCGTCAATAACAAAAAATACCCTGTAAACGGTACACATATTTTTTGTGTACCGTTTACAGGGCAGTGTTTATCTCATAATTATACTACAGGTTAAAGGCCTTCCAAAGGCGCTTAAAATAATCGGCAAATTTGGCTTCCCTGACTGACTCCGCAGTTAATATGGGAACTTCTCCAATCCGTTTCCCTCCAAGGGTATAAATAAGGTTCCCGGCCTTCTGTCCCTCTTCCAACGGAGCAGAAATGGAAGGTGCCAGCTCCAGCGTCTTTTCAATGGCTGAGAAATCTTCTCCCTTAAGGCTCAAGTAAGAAAAGGAACCGCCATATTTCAACGGAACCTGATCCGTTACTCCGTTATCAACCACCATATCAGGAAGAGGAAGCATCTCCTTATCCTCATACAGCTTGCAGTTGGCATATCCATAATTTAAAAGAGTCTGGGCATCGGCAAACCTGACTTTGTAATCCGGAGCTGCCATGATTGAGGCAATGAGGCGGACTCCCTCCTTCTCTGCAGTGGCAGAAAGACAATACTTTGCCACTGATGTGGAACCGGTCTTTAAACCGGTCACAGTGAAATTCGTAGCCATCTTTAATAGCTTATTGGTATTGGAAAGACCGAATTCCTTTGTTCCCTGCTTTGTCACATGGGTGATATTTTCCATCCAGATCGTAGAATAGTTATGAATCTGAGGATATTTGGTGATTAATTCTCTGGACATAATCGCAATATCCCTGGCCGTTGTCACATGGGTGGCAGAATCGGTAAGTCCGCAGCAATCTTCAAAATGAGTGTTTGTCATCCCAAGTCCTGCTGCACGTTCGTTCATCATCTTAATAAATTCGTCTTCTGTTCCTGCTATGTATTCCGCCATGGCTACCGAAGCGTCATTCCCCGATGCGATAACAATGCATTTAATCAGGGTTTCCACCGTCTGAATTTCCCCTTCTTCCAGGAACACCTGGGAGCCTCCCATGGACTTTGCGTGGGCGCTTGTAACAACCTCATCCGACAGCTTGATTTTACCGGAATCCAGCGCGTCAAAAATAAGGATCAAAGTCATAATTTTCGTAATGCTCGCCGGGCTCCTTTTTTCATCCGCGTTCTTTTCAAAAATAATCTGTCCAGTTGACGCTTCCATCAGAACGGCGCTGGGGGACTGCAAAGCCGGACCGCCCTCCGCATTCACCCGTTTTGCCTCTTCTGCCTGGATAATCATGTCCGAGGCTACCGTCACATCCGGCTCTTGCCCTGCCGCCGGAAAGCATAAACAGAAAAACAGCAGAAGACAGCTTAAAACAAATGCCGTAACTCTCTTCATATGATACACGATCCCCTAAAATTCCTTTGTACCATTGTATGGGACTGCTTCCCTTACATATGCCATTTTTTCCAAAAATAATTGCCATCTTTTCGTTTCATCTTCCGGTAAAGTATGCTATACTTGTACCGGGTATGTTTAAAATCTAACAATACTGCCCCAATACTACAGAATTAAGAGGTTGTACTATGAACAGACATGACTTTCGTGGACGAAATTCTGGAGGAGGCCGGGATCATGCTTTACAGGTTATCCTGATCGTTCTTCTTGGAATTTTAATCGTTGCCGTTTTGACTTTGTGCGGGGTTGCGATAAGCAAAAGGTTGAAATACAGGGCATTGCCTGCCGATACTTCCGTTGCAGAACATCCTTCCGATGAAGGAGCTCCGGATCCTTCCGCCGAAGAGGCCACAAGCGGACAAGCCAGTGAAGAAGAAAAATTAAAGTCCCTGCTTTCCCAGGCAGATGCCCTTTCTATTGAATACGATTACGATGGGGCAATCAGTCTTCTCCAGTCTGACCCCGAGTTCAGCGCAAAAGAAGAAGTGACCTCTGCCATTGCAGGTTATAATACCGCCAAGGAAGCCCTGGTGCGGTTCAATCCCCAGGATGTGACCCATGTTTTTTTCCATTCTCTTATCATCGACACTTCAAAAGCCTTTGATGGAGATTCCAAGCAGGGGGGCTACAACCAGATGATGACGACCAAATCGGAATTTCTTAAGATGATGCAGTCTATGTATGACAAGGGATATGTTCTTGTGAAGATCCATGATCTTGCATATGAGGCGAAGGATGAAAACGGAAATCCTAAATTTGTATACGGAGATATCATGCTTCCTCCAGGCAAGAAAGCCTTTGTCCTGTCTCAGGATGATGTGTGCTATTACGAATATATGCAAGGCGACGGCTTTGCCACCCGCATGATCATCGGAGAGGATGGATATCCCACCTGCGAGATGACAATGGCTGACGGCAGCGTATCTGTGGGCGATTATGATCTGGTTCCGATACTTGAAGGCTTCATACAGACCCATCCAGGCTTTTCCTACAAAGGAGCGCGGGGAATTCTGGCCTTTACCGGTTATAACGGGATCCTGGGATACCGGACAGATGAATCCTACAAGGACACCAATCCCAATTATGAAGCAGACCGGGAGCAGGCTGCAAAGGTAGCCCAGTCCTTAAAGGATCACGGCTGGGAGCTGTCCTCCCACAGCTGGGGCCACCGGAACATGGGACAGATTTCCATGAACCATTTTAAGGCAGACAGTGACAAATGGAAACGTAACGTTGAGTCCCTAACCGGACCTACAGATATTATCCTCTTCCCCTTTGGAAGTGATATTGGAAGCTGGACCCCTTATACCAATGACAATGAACGTTTTACATATTTAAAATCTCTTGGCTTCCGTTATTTCTGTAACGTTGATGCCAGCAAGCCGACCTGGATGCAGATGGGCACCGACTACTTCCGCCAGGCCCGCAGAAACCTTGACGGATACCGGATGTTTTATTATCCCGACAGCTTAACGGATCTGTTTAATGTACCTGATGTTTTTGACTCGGCAAGACCGACACCGGTTCCTCCAATGTAAACAGTCCTTAAAAAGCCGTAGACATTTAAAGATCTACGGCTTTTTTCTGCCTTTTACCGGTTATCAGTGAAGAAAATTTAATTGTAAAGGTAACTGGCCTGTGCTATAGTAAAAACTGGAAACAGAGAAAGGCAGCTTTTCAATGTGCAGAAGGTTGTGGCAGGCGGATCACGTACACAACAGGAATCATACACAGGAGGGGTTTTATGAAAAGGTCAATGATGCAGGCATATGTTACAAGAAGTGATAAAGCTGTAGCTCTTTATCAAAAGGCTTTTGATGCTGCTCTTATCAGCAGCTATCCAAATAGCGACGGAACATTTTATCATGCCGAGCTTGACATTCAGGGAGAAATACTGGCTGTGGCAGAAAGAAACTCCGAATATGCCATAATCGGCGAAGAAACGGTTACAGGCAATGTCATGCAGTTCTGTCTGCATTATGGAGAAGGAAATGAAGATAAGGTGAGAAAAGCATATGAAATACTGAAAACGGATGCTAAAATTCTTATGCCGCTTGCACCATGCGAATTCAGTTCTCTGATGACAGATTTTATTGATAAATATGGAGTCAGATGGTGTTTATTTGTTTAAATGCCTCATTGCATGAATAGAAAGGCCGCTCTGCTGATTTACTGTCAGCATGGCGGCCTCTTATCATATTAAATCATATTATTAGAAACAAGCGGCAATATTCCCGTCTGTTTTTCCTAAAACTGCACAAATCCCTTAATCGGCTGAGCCGGAACCACAGACTCCGCATATAATACAGGGCCTTCTCCTTCATAATCTCTCCAGAATTCATATGCAATCTTTGCCTTGACACGGACCCATTGTTTTGTTTCCAGCTCTCTGGCTTCCCTTGCCTTGGTGACAAAGCCTAAAAAGGTCATATCATCCTCGCAGCAGGTCATTGCCATACGTCCCGGCACAAAATAATTTTTGGGGAAATCAGGAGTTTTCAAAACCATAGCGGTAAATTCCACAGTTTTTCCCTCATAACGGTCCCGTCTTTCCATACAATCAAGATACCAGATCCCATAGGCTTCCGGTGAAATGCTCACTACGTCTGCTCCCATATCATAAGGCAGATCTTCCTCCGGGATCTCATTGACCTCTCCCTCAGAATCTTCAAATACGATCTCTCCCCTGGGGCACATGGCCTTTAGGGTCCGCCGGTAGCCGGATAAATCTTCGATTCCGTCGCAGCGGTTGCAAATTACCATCTCCGAATTACGGACCATGGAATACAGCAATGGTTTCATATTGGCAGAATACAATTCAAAGGTGGACATATCGATCAGGGTGATCTGCTGATAGATTCTCCAATCATCAGGAAGCTTTAGCTCATCCAGATTCCACATTCCATTCCACTCGATTAAAACCCGCTCCGGATTATAAAGCAGTTCCAGCTCTAAAAGCCTGTCAGGGTTCAGTTCCTCCATGCTTTCTATAAACACTCCAGCTGTCCTGGTGCGCTTTAACAGGGCCTGATCATATTCAGTTTCACCGTCTTCACAAACAATCAGCAGCGTCTTCTCGTCAGACTGAAAATAATCCTGCTCCATGGTGAACTGAAGGAACTGGGTTTTTCCAGCTTCCAAAAATCCATTTATGAGGAATACCGGCATAAAGTCGTCTTCCATTTTATCTGTGTTGCTCATGGTTCCCTCTTTCCTGCCCTTTTTCTCAGGACATTTAGGTATCCCTGTAAGGGGTTCCCTCCATATCAATTATCTTTCAAAGGATTTTTTAAGTTCCTCTTCCTTTAAATTCGCTCCGATCACGCATATCTTTCCGGTATATTCCGGCGCTCCGTTTCGGATCTCGTATTGCTCCGGCACCAGATCAAAGTAAAGCCATGTACCTTTTTCCTCACCTGGAATCATCCCCTTGGCACGAAGTACATCTCCAAAACTATCTCCGTAAGCCAGTTCATCAAGAATCTTGTCCAGCTCTTCTTTGCTCATAGGCGCCACATTCTCAAGGCCCCAGCTGCAGAATACTTCATCTGCATGATGGTCATGATCATGGCCGCAGCCGCAATCCTCACCATGCTCGTGGTGGTGGTCATGATGGTGACCTCCGCAGCCGCATTCTGATTCCTCATGGTCATGATGGTGGCCTCCGCAGCCGCATTCTGACTCTTCGTGGTCATGATGGTGGCCTCCGCAGCCGCATTCTGACTCTTCGTGGTCATGATGGCGGCCTCCGCAGCCGCATTCTGACTCTTCGTGGTCATGATGGCGGCCTCCGCAGCCGCATTCCTCACCATGCACATGGTTGTGGTCATGATGGTGGCCTCCGCAGCCGCAGCCCTCTTCCCGATGATGGCGGTGTTCTTTCACTTCTTTCATCAAATCCTCTGCCATGGTATCTGGTTTTTCTATAATCTCAAGAAGCTGTTTTCCGCTCAATTCATCACAGGGAGTCGTTACCACAGACGCCTTTGGATTCAGCTCCCGAATGATCTGGAGTGCCTGTTCCACCTTGTCGGCAGGAGCAATATCGGTACGGCTTAATACGATAGTTCCTGCATTTTCGATCTGGTTATTGAAAAACTCTCCAAAATTCTTTCTATACATCCTGCACTTCTGCGCATCCACAATGGTGACCGCACTGTTTAAGGTCACCTCTGCCTCAGAAGCAACGTCAATAACCGCTTTCATCACATCAGATAGCTTTCCCACGCCTGACGGCTCAATGATCACACGGTCCGGATGGTACTTTGTCAGCACTTCCTCAAGGGATTTGCCGAAATCTCCTACCAGTGAACAGCAGATACAGCCGGAATTCATCTCCCGGATCTCAACCCCAGCATCCTTTAAAAAGCCTCCGTCAATACCGATCTCACCAAATTCATTTTCAATCAGGACAACCTGCTCTCCGGCTATGGCTTCCTGCAGCAGCTTCTTAATAAAAGTTGTTTTCCCGGCTCCAAGGAAACCGGATATAATATCAATTTTTGTCATATCTAAATGTACCTCTTTTCTTTCCAGGGTTATGCATGAAATTACATTTATTTATTGTGTCACAAACCTTTGGCAAAGTCAAGCAGAGGGCCATGGGTTTTTCCTGTAGATATTGTTAAAAAATTATCATTTTCGAGGAAATTCTTCAAAAAACCTTGCAATTCGATCATTTTATGGTAGAATACATGACAACTGCTTTGACAAAGGTCAAATGTGTGCACCAAACTATTTAAAGGAGATTTTTAATATGGAAAAATGCGGCGTAAAAGAGTTCCTGAAAAGGAAAAACGTCACAATTACTGTCCAGACCTATCTCATTGATGCATTGGGTGCTATGGCATTTGGCCTTTTTGCGTCTCTTTTGATCGGAACCATATTCGGTACTCTGGGCCAGCAATTCAATCTCACTATTTTCAACGTGATCGCGGATTACGCGAAAAGTGCTACCGGCGCGGCCCTTGGAGTCGCCATCGCCTATGCCCTCCACGCCCCTGCTTTAGTTCTTTTTTCCGCAGCAACCGTTGGAATTGCCGGCAATGCTCTTGGCGGGCCTGTGGGCGCTCTCGCTGCAACGGTGGTTGCCACTGAACTTGGAAAGATCGTTTCAAAGGAAACGAGGCTGGACATTCTGGTCACCCCCGGAGTGACCATCATCTCCGGAGTTCTCATTGCACAGACCGTGGGACCGGGCGTAGCTGGCTTTATGAACTGGTTTGGCATACTTGTGAAAACATCTACTGAATTACAGCCATTTTTTATGGGAATCCTGGTATCTGCTCTGATCGGCATCGCCCTCACCCTGCCCATCAGCAGCGCTGCCATCTGTATCGCCTTATCTCTTGACGGTCTGGCAGGGGGAGCTGCCACAGCCGGCTGCTGTGCGCAGATGATCGGCTTTGCCGTCCTTTCCTTCCGGGAAAACGGGGTAGGCGGCCTTATGGCTCAGGGTCTTGGCACCAGCATGCTGCAAATGGGCAACATTGTGAAGAATCCAAAGGTCTGGATCGCCCCCACCCTTACTTCTATGATAACCGGCCCCATCGCCACCATGGTATTCCAGCTAAAAAACATTCCGGCAGGCTCCGGAATGGGAACCTGCGGACTGGTAGGTCCCATCGGTGTCTACACGGCAATGAGAGGCGGGACCTTTATGTGGCTTGGAATCCTCATGGTCTGCTTCCTACTGCCCGCCGTTCTCACTCTCTTGTTTGGTGAAATACTTAGAAAAATCGGCTGGATTAAATACGGAGACTTAACACTTGATTTAAAATAAAGAAAAGACAGGAAGGAGGATGCCGCAATAAAATCAGGCATCCTCCTTCCGCTTTTTACTCTTTCTCATTCCTTCTGTTCATCATCCGCATTTCCAAAAACACAATGACCGCAGCTACCGCTGCAGTGGCTGCATCCTCCACTGCAATGTCCGCAGCCGCCTTTTCCCTTATTTTTTATGAATTGTCTGACTGAAATACATACCAGTACCAATAGGACAAGGGCTACTAAAACCGTCGAACCATTAGAAGCTAACCATGCAGGCATATCAAACCTCCTATTGCTTCTTTACTTTAGTTCCTTTAATATATGCTCAATATGCTCCCTTTTGCCAATCACCATCAAATGCTCCTGAGCCTGGATCACATAGTCTGCCGGCGGCATGAGCTGGGCCCTGCCCTCCCGCTTAATTCCCAGGACACTGATGTGATACCGGTTTCTGATATCCGCTTCCCTTATGGATTTATGCACCCATTCCGGAAGCGGAGGAATCTCGTAGATCGAGTATTCCGGGGTAAGCTCAATATAGTCAAACACATGATCCGTGCTGTAGCGGACAGCCAGCTTTTCTGCAATGTCACGGTCCGGATAAATGACTTCATCTGCTCCGTTCCTCAACAGGAATTTGGCATGGATGTCACGGTTTGCTTTGCTGATCACTCTTCTGCCTCCCAGCTCCTTAACCAGACTGGTGATCTCCAGACTGCTCTGGAAATTCGTTCCGATACACACAAAACACAGATCGAAATTTGCGATTCCCAGGCTTTTTAATACCGTTTCATTCGTACAGTCACCAATCTTTGCGCTGGTTACATATGGAAGTAAGTCTTCCAGGCGCTCTTCCTTCTGGTCCACGATCATAACATCATTTCCAAGCCTCGCCATATTAAGACACAGATGATGGCCAAACCTGCCAAGTCCAATAATTAATACTGATTTCATGATTTTACTCCCTTTCCTTTAACCCACATTAATGGTTTCTGCTACTTGTTCCACATGAGCCTTGCGATGACTTTGAGCAAATGCCAGGGCAAAGGACAAGCTTCCGATCCTTCCGCTGTACATGAGGATAATAATGATCACCTTTGATACAGAATAAAGATCCCTTGTGATACCTGTGGTCATACCTACTGTTCCGATGGCTGATGCCGTTTCAAACAGTATGTCCGAAAATCCCAAAGGCTGAATTGCCATAATCGCCAGGGAAGCAGAGAGAGCCAAAAACAGGTTGATGGTCAAAATAGCGCCTGCGCGCTTGATGACACCTTCTTCCAGACGCCTTCCGAATATATTGACCCCGTAGGTCTGTTTGATGTTGGAATGTACACACATAAGAAGGACAAAGATTGTAGTCGTCTTAATACCTCCCGCGGTTGACCCGGGGCTTCCTCCGATGAACATGAGGATTATGGTAAGGAGCTTACTTCCATCAGTCAATGATGCCGTATCAGTGGTATTAAAACCGGCTGTTCTGGCAGTTACGGAACTGAACATGGAAGTTAAAATCTGTCCGCTTGCATTCATCCCCACTAAAAGATTGTGACCTTCCAGCAGATAGAAAAGGAATCCTCCTCCAAAAACCAGAACAGCGGTACTCACCAAAACCATTTTGGTATGCAGCATATATTTTTTAAAGTGAAGCTTATTCTTATAGATGTCTTCCCATACGATAAAACCGATGCCGCCTATGATGATTAAAGACATAATAACCACATTCACCAGCCAGTCATCGTAATAGGAAACTAAGGAATTAAAAGGCTTCTGATTTCCCATTAAATCAAATCCTGCATTGCAGAAGGCTGATATGGAATGGAAAATGCCATAAAACGTTCCCCTCCAGAACCCGTATTCAGGAACAAAACGGAGGGCCAGAAGTATGGCTCCTGTTCCTTCAATGAGAAAGGTTCCTTTTATAATCCCTTTCGCCAGCCTTACAACTCCGCCGATCTGCAACGTATTAACGCTTTCCTGCAAAAGCCCTCTCTCTTTTAAGCCTATCTTCCGCCTGAGCACGATGGAGATAAACACGCCCACCGTAACAAACCCAAGGCCCCCGATCTGTATCATTGTAATTATCACCATCTGTCCAAACAAAGACCACTGGGTCCAGGTATCCCTGACGATCAGTCCCGTCACACAGGAGGCGCTGGTCGCAGTAAACAGACAGCTCAAAAAGTCCTCAGACTGTCCATCCCTGCTGGAAATCGGAAGCATCAATAGCAGGGCTCCTGTTAAGATCAGACAGAAAAAACCATAAGCAATAAACTGGGTCTGACTCACGTGCCGCCTGGCACGCTTTAATCTTTTTTCTTCCACGTTCATCTCACTGTCATTCCTCTTTTCCTGCGGTACCATGTCCCGCTTTTTTATCGGCCCGGCTCATTCTCACTCCATAATCTGCAGCTGAGAAAATCAGAAATGCCGCCAGATTCACCATCACCACGCTGGCTCCCGCCGGGGTAGAATAACGGTACGATGCCATCATGCCGATCACAAAACAAACAACTGATAAAATTCCGGAAGATATCACCACTCCACGGAAGCTTTTAAATACCCGCATCGAGGTAAGGGAAGGGAAAATAATGAGGCTGGAGATCAGCATGGCTCCCATCATCCTCATACCCAGAACGATGGTGACGGCGGTCAGTACCGCTATCAAAACATTGTACCAGGATACATTCACTCCCGTTGCCCGTGCAAAGCTTTCGTCAAAGGTCACTGCAAAAATTTTGTTATAGCAAATCAAAAACAGCCCCAGCACAAAAAAGGACAGGATCACGCTTAAACGGACATCCTCCTTGCTCATAGCCAGTATGCTTCCAAACATATAGCTGCTTACATCCGTAGTCATTCCGGTCGTCATGGAGGTAACGATAATGCCCGCCGCCAGTGCAACGGCGGATATCATGGCAATGGCTGCGTCACTTTTCATCTTTCCGTTCGACCTGATGCGCAGCAGGAAAAATGCAGCAATCACCACCACCGGAACAGATATCTTTAACGGAGACCAGCCAAAAGCCACTGCAAAGGACAAAGCTCCAAAGGAGACATGAGACAGTCCGTCACCAATCATGGAATACCGTTTTAACACCAGGCTGACACCTAAAAGAGAAGCACATAAAGAAACCAGGATTCCTCCTGCCAAGGCCCGTACCAGAAACGGATAGGACAGCATTTCACTCATCATTCCCAACTTCACGCACCCCCTGTATAAAAATATCCGGCTTTGCTTTTTAAATACTCCTTTGCCGTTCCGTAGAATAAGACCTCCCGTTTCAAATGAAGGATCATGTCCGCCTCATTTACAACATTGGCCACATCATGGGATACCATTAGAATGGCAACCCCTTCCTCACGGTTCAATTTACGGATGATCTCATAGAATTCCGAAATTGCCGAGGGATCCAGACCTGTAATAGGTTCATCCATGATCAGAAGCTTATCCGTGGCGCAAAGAGCTCTTGCAATCAGGGTTCTCTGCTGCTGGCCTCCTGATAATTCACGGTAGCATTTACCGGCAATGCCCATAATTCCTAACCGCTCCATATTTTTAACTGCAAGCCTTTTTTCCTTTCCAGAATAAAAGGGCCAGCTTCCTCTGCGGCTTAAACAGCCGGATAAGACCACCTCACGGACCGTTGCCGGAAAATCCTTTTGAGCCGCAGTCTGCTGAGGCAGATAGCCGATCCCGCTCTTTTTCAATTCATCGAAAACGGATATGACCCCGCCTGTGGGCTTTAACAGCCCTAAAAGTCCCTTCATTAAAGTACTTTTTCCGGAACCGTTCTCTCCCACGATGCAGACATA
>DEYX01000076.1:0-6327 GCA_002365025.1 Hungatella sp. UBA3147
GTGCTCTTCCGATCTCCCGATGAAGCGGGGGGCGCTGTGCCCGGAGCACATGGGAGGAGAGGAGAAAGGACAGGTGGACTTATGGTAATCAGAGGACGTGCTCCCCTGCGGGTGAGCTTTGGCGGAGGAGGAACCGATGTGGCTCCCTTCTGTGTGGAACAGGGAGGAGCCATCATCGGCAGCACCATCAATAAGTACGCATACTGCTCCATCGTACCAAGGGATGATGATCAGATCATCGTTCATTCTCTGGATTTTGATATGACGGTCAAGTACAACACAAATGAAAATTATGTATATGACGGGCGCCTGGATCTGGTAACGGCGGCGTTAAAAGCAATGGATATCAAGCAGGGCTGTGAGGTGTACTTACAGTGCGATGCTCCTCCCGGATCGGGCCTTGGTACATCCTCCACCGTTATGGTGGCCTTATTAACGGCCATGGCCAAATGGAAAGGCGTGGAAATGGACAGCTATGCCATGGCAGACTTAGCCTATCAGGTGGAGAGAGAGGACTTAAAGATCGACGGCGGTTACCAGGACCAGTATGCTGCTACCTTTGGAGGCTTTAATTTCATCGAGTTCCATGGCCGCAACAATGTGGTGGTTAACCCTCTCCGTATAAAAAAAGAGATTATCCATGAGCTGCAGTACAATCTGCTTCTTTGCTATACAGGAAACATCCATGTATCCGCCAACATCATAAAAGACCAGGTGAAAAACTACGAAAAGAAGGATCCATTCGATGCGATGTGTGAGGTAAAGGCGCTTTCTTATGCCATGAAGGATGAACTGTTAAAAGGAAACCTTTACAGCCTTGGAAAGCTTTTGGATTATGGCTGGAAGAGCAAGAAGCGCATGAGCAGCAAGATCTCCACTCCCCATATTGACGAGCTTTACGAGGAGGCTTTAAAGGCAGGTGCTCTGGGCGGAAAGCTTTTAGGAGCCGGCGGAGGAGGATTCCTTCTGGTGTACTGTCCCTATAACGTCCGTCATAAAGTGGCTGCACGTATGGAAGCAGCAGGAGGACAGCTTACGGACTGGAACTTTGAACTTCGGGGCGCTCAGGCATGGGTCACAGACGAAAAACGCTGGGATTACCAGGAGGTCCGGGTTGCTATACCAGGAGGCGAATATCATTTTCAAGTGTAGACCTAAAGATTCTTAATGCAGATTCTCGCTCCGGAGCACGGCTGCTACGGCAATTCTATTACATTAGTGGGCTGCACGCATTTATTGCGGAGTGCCTGTCAGTTAAAAAGTGCGTAAAAAGGAGGGGGAAACCATGGACAGAATCGTATTTTTAGACCGGGATGGAACCATCAACGAAGAAGTAGAATACCTGCACCGGCCTAAGGACCTGGTGATCCTTCCAGGAGTGCCGGAAGCCTTAAGGCGGCTTAGGGAGCAGGGATTTAAGCTTGTGGTAGTCACCAATCAGGCCGGAGTGGCAAGGGGATATTACGGGGAAGAGGATGTGAGAGCTCTCCACGAATATTTAAACAGCCTTCTTACAAAAAAAGGAGCCCAAATTGACCGCTTTTATTACTGCCCCCACCATCCGGTTCATGGGATCGGAAAATACCGGGCAGAATGTCACTGCCGGAAGCCAGAAACAGGGATGTTTGAAATGGCAGAGGCAAGCTTTCAGGTGGACAAGTCCCATTCTTATATGATCGGAGATAAGCTTCTGGATACAGAAGCTGGAAAAAGATATGGAGTGAACACGATATTAGTAGGGACCGGATATGGAAAAGAATTATACGGTAATCTGACCCAGTCAGAGAAAAGAAATTCTTTTGACTTCTATGCCCCTGCCATAAAAGAAGCTGCAGACTGGATACTGAACAGAGAAGGAGTGTGAGAAACATGGAACCTATGAACTATTTAGAAGAGCTGATCGAACGTTACCCTGTGCTGTCTGGCGTAAAGCCTCAGATCAGGGAAGCTTACGAGATACTGGAATCATGTTATGAAAATGGCGGAAAGCTGCTGATCGCAGGAAACGGCGGCAGCTGTGCGGATGCAGAGCACATTGTAGGAGAATTGATGAAGGGTTTTGTAAAGCGCCGTCCTGTATCAGAAGGTTTTGCCGCAAAGCTCTTAGAGGCAGACCAAGTACTTGGTAAGGAGCTTGGAGATAAGCTTCAGGGTGGTCTTCCGGCCATTGCATTAACCGGCCATCCCAGCCTTTCCACAGCATTTTTAAACGATGTGGACGGGGAAATGATCTACGCCCAGCAGACGTATGGATACGGAAAGAAGGGGGATGTATTTTTAGGAATATCCACCTCCGGTAATGCGAAGAATGTTATGTATGCCGTAACAGCAGCAAAGGCGATTGGCATGAAAACCATCGGTCTTTCCGGGAAAGACGGAGGGCTTTTAAAGATGGCAGCGGATGTGACAGTAGTGGTTCCGGAAACAGAGACATTTAAAATTCAGGAACTCCACCTACCGGTTTACCATGCCCTCTGCCTGATGTTAGAGGAACGATTCTTTTAAGCGTGAATTAAAATAAGAAAGGGGCTAAAGATGAAAGATAAAAAGTGGAAAGCTGAGTGGAAGGAAGAGATCATCGCAGCCGCGCTTTTGCTGGGATTTGCTTTTTTCATAAACAGAGGGATAGTGATAAAAGGGCTTTATATGGATGATTTATATCTTTGGTCCTGTTACGGAGAGCAGTCTTTCCGTGAATTTGTATTCCCTCTGGGAAGCACCCGGTTCCGTTTTGTCTATTATCTGGCGGCCTGGCTGGAACTGATGGTCTTCGGAAACCACATCGGCTGGTTTGTTCCTTTTAATATCCTTTTAAACAGCTGTATCGCCTATACGGTTTACCGGTTTGGAAAGCGTTTGTCAGGCAGGCGGATCATTGGTTTTTTATGCGGGATTTTATACCTGCTCTCCCGGATGTCTTATTACCAGATCAGCCAGGTATACGGACTGATGGAAAGCATAGCGCTGTGGGCAGCTATCGGCATTTTCTACTGTCTCTACCGTTATCTCTCCGATGAAGAGGAGAGAAGATGGCTCGTACCGGCTGCAACGGCAATGTATTTCTCTGTCTGCTTCATTCATGAACGCTATATGGTGCTTCTGCCCTTATTTTATGCCGCGTTTCTCATGAAAAAGGAGAGGAGTCTAAAACCGTGGCTGAGCATTACCGGGGCGTTCCTGGCGGTTCAGGCGATCCGCTTTCTTACCATCGGAAGTATTTCTCCGGCAGGGACAGGTGGAACGGATGTGGCGGATACCTTCCATCTTTCGGAAACCATCCGTTATGCCTTAAGCCAAGTGCTTTACTTATTTGGAATCAATGCAGGCCCTGATCATTTAAATGGACTTAGCTGGGGAAGATCGCCTTACTGGGTTCATGTTCTTGTAGTGTTTGCAGATTTCTTTCTCCTTATTATGACCGTGATTTTTCTTATAACAGTTATACGGGAACGGAAGCAGCTTAAAGAACGTCTTCCTGTAATCTGCTTGTTTCTTTTATTTATCGCTCTGTGCATCGGCTCTTCAAGCGTCACCATAAGGGTGGAGACCCGGTGGATCTATGTTTCCATGACAGCGGCGTGGTTATTTGCAGCTTATATGTGCGGTGTGGTAAAGCGTACCAGGCCTATGATATACTGTGGTCTGTTTCTGCTTTACGGTATTCTCATGCTTCCGGTAGAAAGTTTTTACCGGGGGAAATACGAGAATCTTTATTACTGGTCCTCCCAGCTGCGGTACAATTCCCTGGCAGAAGAGACTTTCGGGAAATATAAGGCTGAGATATTTGGAAAGAAAATTTACATCATCGGCAATTCCTACGAGATGAGCGATTTTACTGCCAGGACCTTTTTCAAAACCTTTGATAAAGAACGGCTGGCAGAAGGAACGGAAGTTACTTTTATTGAATCCATCCACGATATCGGCCTGGTAACTCCAAACATGCTGATACTGAGGGAAGATCCGGCTCACAATGCATTTCAGGATGTAACGGAATTTGTCCGGAACTTAAAATTTGAGCCAGTCTATGGCTGTTATGAGGACGGTTGGCTGGATGAAAGCGCCAAAGTCCGGATCATGGCAGGGAAAGAAGGCAAGATCGGATTTAAATTCTATTATCCAGGTGTTATTACCGGCCTGGAACAGATTAACGTAACCATAAATGGAACAGAAAACCAGGTCATTCCCATTACTTCCAATACGATAACAGCTGAAATTTACACGACAGCCTTTCAGGTTACGGAGCTTACTTTTGAAAGCAACTTTTACTATGAAAATGCTTCGGAGCAAAGAGGAGAAAAGCACCTTTCCGTCGTTGCTTCCATAACCGCAAATTAAGGGCATAGGAGAATCGCATGAATAGAAAGTATCTGTACGGCCTGCTTCCCCTTTTGGGGACTGTTTTTGGCCTCTGGTATATCTTTACGGCAACCTGTGACGGGATCTATACCGATTACGTCCGCCTTGTAAACAGTTATCTGCCTGATGTATGGAATCCGGCTAAGTTTTTTGTGCCGGATGTCCTGACCAGGATTCCGGTCAATTATCTGGGAAGGATCCTTAATGTATCACTTTTCGGATATAACACCATGTTTGACCGTGTGTTAGGCGTCCTAGCCCTTGGTTTTTCCGGCCTGGCTCTGGGAAGCTACTGCAGCCGCAGGAAGGTTTCTCCTGGCTGGTTTGGGGCTTTAATGATCGTACTTTTCAGCCTTAATAAGTGGGAAATGCTGACCAATGGAAGCGGTTGGGCCCATTTCCTGTCTTTTGCCTGCTTCTATTACCATTATGAGGTGATGGACCGGGTATGGAGCGGACAGGAAAAGAAATATGACAGGGGAAAGCTCATGCTTCTTCCGTTTTTTACAACGCTTCTGGTGGCAGGCCCCTACTGTGCAATCTATTCGGTGACGGTAATGATAGCCTGCGGTTTCATGTTCCTGTTTAAAAAGGGCAATTCGAGAAAAAGCTGGGGGTTATACGGCCTCTGTGCGCTGATCCCTCTTCTCCTTTATTTGTGGAGCAATGCCTATGCGGTGGAAGACCATGCGGCCCCGGCAACCGTGCCTCTCCTTGTCCAGCTGAGAGATACGCCCGGTTTTTTTGTCCGTTTTTTCATAAAGTCTTTTTCCTCCATGGTCATAGAAGGGGAGCAGGCTGAGAACATCTTTCGGACCAATACACCGTATCTGATCCTTGGTTTTCTGGTTATCCTGCTGTATCTGTTTGCGCTATGGTTAAATCTGCGGTACCGCCTTTATGAGAAGACGGTTCTGCCTGCCATTCTCATAGTATCGGGCGGACTGAACCATGTACTCATTCTATTGTCCAGGTGGATATTCCTTCAGGAAAATTATGGCTTAAGCTCAAGATATGCCCTTCAGTTCCAGTCCGGGATCCTTGGAATCTTGCTGACCTTTGCCTTATTATCGAAGCAGTGGAAGAGTATGGGAAAGACTTTCCTTAGGGTCGCTGCCTGCGGGGCCTGTGTGATGTTTCTGGCAGGAAACTGCTACACCACATATACAGAGATAAAAAAGGCTCCAAACCGAAGAGACAGCTTTGAAAGAATGGCGGTGTTGGCCTTAAACTTTGAAACCGTCACAGATGATGAACTGCGGGCTGGTTTTGAATACAGGCCCAGCCGGCCTGACAGCGGGGCCAAGGTAAGGAGTGCGCTTACGATATTAAAGGAAAACGGATACAGTATATACCGAAATGATTTTAAACGGTAACTGATCCGGTAGATACATCAGTATACAAAATGACAGACGGGGGTTTTTATGGGTCGATTGCAGAAACATAAATATGGAGTCCTGCTGTTTATGGTTTTTTCAGCGGCAGGGATCCTGTATTCTCTGAATCAGATTTTAAACCAGGAAGTTTTTCAGTGGATTATGAACCAGAGGGAATATAAGACCATGATGGCAGAGACGGCAGAGCTGTTTGCTGCCTTCTGTTTGTCAGGATTTTTATTCCCTAAGAGCAGACAGAAGCTTGTGGCGGCGGTCCTTATTACTGCCGTCTTTTTATGGGCGCATGTGGCCTTTGTTCCGGTGCTTGTATCCGGTCTATATCTGGCATATATCCTGTTTTTTGGACGTTTTCTCCGGGTATCCTTATGGAGACTTCCAAAAGGTGACGGGGTGGTTTCTGACTTTCTTACTGGTGCTGTCTTTCTCATCGTTATATTTTGCTTCATGTCAGCCATTGGCATTGGCTCCATCGGTCACCTGACCGTGTTTGTCTTTATCAGCGGCGGGATCCTGCTTCTTTCCGGAAGGTCCTGTCTGGGAGTTGAAGGGAATGGGTCTGGTTTGGCTTTCAGCG
>DEYX01000076.1:6406-12092 GCA_002365025.1 Hungatella sp. UBA3147
TTCTCCTGACCATGGTGTGCCTCCAGGCGGGGCGGCTTAACATTGCCGTGGATTACGACAGCCTGTGGTATGGGGTCAGGTCCCGGTATATCCTGGACAATGGACATGGGATTTATGAAAATCTGGGAACCATAGGAATCGTCTACACCTACTCCAAAGGCTTTGAGGTTTTAACCCTGCCCCTGTCCCAGCTTCCCTCCTATAGCTTTGTGACCTCAATCAATTTGTGGCTGTCTATGGGAGTCCTTTTTATGGGTTACAAAATCGGACGATTTTATATGAAACGGGAGCAGGCGGTCTTTTTGGCGGCCTTGCTGTCAGGAGTTCCAGGCATAATGAATATGGCAGTCACAGCCAAAAGCGATATCATTACGCTGCTCGTCCAGGAGATCATGTTGTATTACCTGCTGTGCTATATAAAAGCGGGGCAAAAGTCCTGGCGTTATCTGGGCTACGGCACAGCAGCCTTTCTTCTCAGTCTGACTTTAAAACCAACAGCTCTGATCTTTTCCACTGCTGTCTTTGGAATGGGATTTTTATATCTGTTAGGGAAGTTTTTACTTCCCAGATTCGGAGCGGAAGGGGGAAATACCGGTGGGGTGGCAGTTGTGGCAGGCGCACTTTTGGCGTTAGGAGGTATTTGGGCAAGAACTCAGGTATTAACGGGTCTTCCCCTTACCTCGGTGTTCTCCTCCCTGCTTACAAGGATAGGATTTCATTTAAAATATCCGTTCATGGTTAATACCATACCCAATTCCGGCTCCGGAATGTCCCTAAAGGAAAGGACCGTGCATCTGGCAAACCGGCTTCATGGATTTTTCTTTTGCCCTGTAGGAGAGGATATGGACCATGTGATCCTAGCCTGGGGTGGATTTCTGCTGTACTTTCTTCTCTTATTGTGGATTGTAAGCTGTTTTTACGGCAAGAATGTGGATAGAGGAAAAAAATCTCAGCTGTCCGTTTTCTTAAAAGTCATCTATATACCGTTTTTGGTGGTCAATCTTGTCAGTTTAGGTATGCTGACCCAGGTCGACGGGAATTATTTCATGCTGTTCTATGTACTTACGGCGGTCTATGTCTTAAAGGCAGCGGTTGAAACAGGGGAAAAGACTGTCTGGCGGGGAGGCGTAGGAGCCGGAGTCTGGGTGCTTATGTTTGCTGTGTTTTTTACAGCCATGACCAGCTGGAATTGGAGCCTTGGCTTTACACCTGTGTCATTTCATCATAAAGGCTATTATAACCATCAGGAAGCCGCCAGACAGGACATGGTATCTAAGGGAAATGGAGAGATATGGGATATCCTTGCCGCAGACCCGGAAACCCGTCTCATTGCCATTGGAGACCATCCGGATGTGCTGGCATTCCCATGTAACGTTCAGTCTTATGATGATATAACCGGGGTATGGGGAAATGTGGCCCTGGTAAAGAAAATGGATTATTTCGTGGAATTTATGGATTATGCAAAATCAGATTATGTTTATGTCCAGGCAGGCTATACGGGAGAAGAAAACCGTTCCTATACCCTGGTCAGGGATTTGATCGAATGGGGAAAACTGGTACCTGTGTGTTATGATAATGGAAACCTTTTGGCCGCGGTAGAGGTGAATGGGGATTACAGCGAAAAATCAGCACGGGCATTGACAGAATTTGAACAATGTTATATAAAAAAGAAAGCAAATGATAATCAATAGCATATCCACTTGATTCATTAGGAGGCACATATGGGAAAAACAATATCGGTCGTGGTATCATGCTACAACGAGGAACTGGCACTTGACCAGTTCTATCAGGAAACGGCCAGAATTTTAAATAAACTTCACTGGGACTATGAATTGATTTTTGTCAATGACGGAAGCCAGGATGGCACCATGAAGGTCCTGGACGGCTTGTCCAGGAAGGATAAAAAGGTAAAGGTCATCAGCTTTTCCAGAAACTTCGGACATGAGGCAGCTATGATTGCCGGTCTGGATTACAGCAGCGGGGATGGGATCGTCTGCATGGATGCAGATTTACAGCATCCTCCCCAGTATTTGCCGGAAATCGTCAGGAAGCTTGAGGAAGGCTATGATGTTATCAATATGGTGCGTACGAAAAATGAGTCCGCAGGCTGGTTTAAGAATTTTGCCTCCTCTGCATTTTACCATTTGATTAACGTACTTTCCGATGTAAAATTTGAACCAAACGCTTCTGACTTTTTTGTGATTTCCAGGCGGGCTGGTGACGTACTTCGGGATAATTACAGGGAAAAGGTACGTTTTTTGCGGGGATATGTGCAAAATATCGGGTTTAACCGGACCACCATTGAATATGAGGCAGGAGTCAGGGTTGCAGGAGAAAGCAAATACAGCATTAAAAAGCTGATGGCCTTTTCACTGAATACCATCATGTGCTTTTCTTATCTGCCTCTTAAACTTGGGATTTATGCCGGGTGCGGTGCAGGCATTCTGGGAATCATTATGATGATTTACACCATATGGAGCTGGGCAAGGGTAGGAACGCCAAATGGGTATGCCACTACCATTGTGCTGATCTGCTTTATGTTTTCGGTGCTGTTCCTGATTGTGGGGGTTATTGGAAATTACATTGCCATCCTGTTTGCTGAGCTTAAGGACAGACCTATTTATATTGTTGGAGAGACGAAGAATTTTTCGGAGTAGATAAAGTTTTTGAGATAAAAATTGTAAGATAAAGATTGTAAGATAAGAAATGCGCTTTGAATCGGCTTAAAAAGCCGTTTTTCAAAGCGCATTCTCTTGTTTATTGAACTTTATAGTGCTATTTTTTTGTATGAAATGTCATTATGGATCTGCTTTGCAACAGGCAACCTACTCATCTGCAGTCTATTAATGTATTCCAGGACCGATTTCTTTTGTCTGGTTGGTGGCAGAATCGGCAGGAGCTGTTTCTGTCCCTGTTTGGCCGGTCTGGCCGGTCTGGCTTTCTGTAGTGCTATTTCCTTCTGTCTGCTCGGTGGTTGCCTGCGGAGTCACAGTACATACGCCGTTAGCATCAGCGGTATAGGAAACTCCATCAAGTACAAAGGTAGCAGAGGCAGCCATCTTTCCGTCAGCTGGATTTAAGTAATACTGCTGTCCGCCTACCTGTGTCATACCGGTTGCCATGGCGCCGCTTCCGCCAAAGTAATACCAATACCCATCGACCTGTCTCCAGCCTATGGTCATCTTACCGGAAGAAGCACTTAAATAGTACTTGGCTCCCCGTTCCTCAAGCCATCCGGACTGCATCTTTCCGTCATTTCCAATGTAGTACCAGCTTCCATCAGGATTGATCCAGCCTGTAGTCATGGCTCCGCTCTGGTTAAAGAAATACCAGCTGTTATCAATGAGCTGCCATCCGGTTGAGACTGCACCGTTTTCTGCCAGATAATACTTGGAGGAGCCGTCGATATGCCAGCCCGTTGCCATGGAACCGTCGTTATTTAAGTAATAGCGGGCGCCGTTGTTATCCAGCCATCCAGTGGACATCACACCGCTTTCCTGCAAGAAGTACCACTTGTTGTTTAAGTTCTTCCATCCGGTAGCCATTTTGCCGGAAGAAGGATCCAGGTAGTAATACTGGCCGTTTAATTCCTGCCAGCCGGTGGCCATGGTACCATCGGAACCAAGGTAATATCGTGACCCGTTGTCAGTAAGCCATCCGGTGTTCATGGAACCGCTTTGATTGAAGAAATACCATTTGTCCGTAAGCTGCTTCCAACCGATGTTCATTCTTCCGGAAGTTTCGTCAAGATAATAACGCAGCCCATCTTTATCAAACCATCCGGTGGCAGTCAGTCCTTCTTCGTTCATATAGAACCAACCGGAGCCATCGTTGACCCAGGTGTTTTTCTGGATCGAATAATTCTGGTAGTAATAGGTCTTTTCTCCTATGGTTCTCCACATATTTCCCGGAAGCTTTGGAGTTAAGTCCTTATAGAGGAAGTTAATGTCAACGTTTCCGTTGATTCCGTTAATCGAGCCGGTGCTGGTGACCTGCCACATAATGGGAGTTGCATAAACGTGTTTTGCCTCATAACGGGCAACCCAAACGTCATAGGGCATATTGGATAAATCGATTTTATTTGATAACCAGTAATCATTGGCATACACAATGGGATAATATCCCGCATCTGCAATTCGCTGGCAGAATGCATTGATTATTTCACTCACCTGTGCCGGCGGGAGGGTACCAAGGGTGGCACTGTCTTCTGCGTCAAAAGCGATGGGAAAGGAGATGGGATAATCCTTAACCAGGCTGAGTACAAAATCCGCTTCCTCTCTGGCCATATCCGGAGTGGTAGCCAGAGAATAGATATAAGCGCCGACTTTCAGACCTGCCGCTGATGCACCCTGTACATTGGTATGGAAATAAGGGTCAACAATACCCTTGGATCTGGTGCCCAGCATGACAAAGCTTACATCATCTTCTGCTACAGCCGCCCAGTTTACGTTTCCCTGCCATCTGGAAACGTCGATTCCTCTGGCAATTACCTGTTCAATCACCGTACCGTTTGCAAGCTGATAATAGCCATTGACCTTTTCATAGCCTGCTGCCCAGGAATTCATAGCCGGGCCAAACCCTGCAGACATTCCCATAAAGGCACATAATGCTGCTGCTGCAAACCGTATGCCTAATTTCTTGTGTCTCAATGTGATACCTCCTTATCATTCGAGTAGTATGTAATGCTGCACGCTTTTTTGCTTCCGGAATGAAAACGTAGGCGCACAAAAACTGAAGAAACTTACTTTGCAAGTTTCCAGGTAATTACGGCGGCACCATGCAAAATATTTTTATTTGTCTGGTCCTTTATCCGCGTAAATAAAAGGGTATCCGCGCCGAGGTGCAGATACCCACACAGATACTAATTCCTATGAGATCAGCCGGGGCCTGACGTAAGCCCTGGTGATAGCTGATATACGCCATTGCTTGAAGAATTGGAGGAACCGCCAGGAGTATCGTTAGAAGAACTTCCCGGTGCTCCGCTTAAGGAATTGCTGTCGGAAGAGGAGCTTCCTCCCGGCCCGCCGGAGCCTGATGGAGTCGAGGCAGACCCGCCTGGCGCATTGGAGGTGCCTGTTGATGAGCCTCCGGGGGTGTTTCCGCCAGTAGAACCGGAAGCATTCCCCTGGTAAGCTCCATTGGAACCAAAGGTGTAACTTGTTCCGTCAATGGTAAGGGTAGTGTTTGCTGCCATCTTACCAGTAGATGGATCAAGATAATAATAAACACCGGAAAGCTGTACCCAGCCGGTCATCATATGACCTGAATCATTAAAATAATAATAGGAACCGTCAATCTGCAGCCAGCCGTGGGCCATCTTTCCACTGCTGGTATCCATGTAATACTTGTTGGTCCCATCACTGAGCCATCCGGTCATCATACGTCCCAGCACAGACTTGGTATCAACATTCAGATAGTAGTAGGCATTATCAATCTGTTTCCAGCCGGTTACCATCTTGCCGTCAGAACCAAAATAAAACCAGTCGCTTCCAATCTGCCCCCATCCAATGGTGCATTTTCCGTTTTCTTTGAAATAATACCAGCCGCCGTCCATTTCACGCCAACCAGTGGACATGGATCCGTCGCCCTTCATATAGTAGTAGTCATTGCCTATTTTTAACCAGCCCTTAACAAGGACACCTGTATCATCCATTAGGTAATAATATTTGCCGCCGTTCTGTATCCA
>DEYX01000077.1:0-230 GCA_002365025.1 Hungatella sp. UBA3147
CAAAGTTGGGGCTGTAATCAACGGTATCTTTGTTTATATCCGCAAGCATCTCCATGGAAATCTTACTTAAGCGGGCTTCCGTATATCTCATGGCAGCCGCGCCGTCTCCATCCACGGAACCGAAGTTTCCATGACCATCCACCAACGGATATCTGGTAGACCACTCCTGTGCCAAATTCACCAGTGCTCCGTAAATGGAGCTGTCGCCATGAGGATGGTATTTACCCATG
>DEYX01000077.1:439-7963 GCA_002365025.1 Hungatella sp. UBA3147
GATGGTATTTACCCATGGTATCACCGACGATACGGGCACATTTACGGTGTGGTTTATCCGGACCGTTGTTGAGCTCGATCATAGAATACAAAACTCTACGCTGAACCGGTTTTAAACCGTCTCTTACATCAGGCAGGGCTCTGGAAACAATGACGCTCATGGCATAATCGATATACGATTTTTCCATGGTCTTTTTTAGGTCCACATCATGAACTTTATCAAAGATATTTGGTTCCATTTTATTTCCTCCAATTAAACATCAAGATTCTGTACATATTTGGCGTTGGCTTCGATAAATTCACGTCTTGGCTCTACCTGATCGCCCATTAAGGTGGTAAAGGTTAAATCCATTTCGGATGTGGTGTCCTCATTCATGATGACACGCAGAAGGACTCTTCGTTCCGGGTCCATGGTGGTTTCCCAAAGCTGTTCTGCGTCCATCTCTCCAAGACCTTTATAACGCTGGATCTTATTGTTGTTGTCACGGCCGATTTCTTTTAAGATGGAATTAAGTTCTTCATCGCTGTAGGCATACCATACTTTTTTATTTTTTTCCACCTTATATAAGGGAGGCTGTGCCAGATATACATAGCCCTCCCGGATAAGCTCCGGCATGAAGCGGTATAAAAAGGTGAGCAGCAAGGTGCTGATATGGGCACCATCCACGTCGGCATCGGTCATGATGATAATTTTATGATACCTTAATTTGCTTAAGTCAAAGTCCTCATGGATTCCTGATCCAAAGGCGGTAATCATGGCTCTTATTTCCGCATTGGCATAAATCCTGTCAAGCCTTGCCTTCTCCACATTAAGGATTTTTCCTCGCAGGGGAAGGATGGCCTGAGTATTTCTGGAACGGGCCGTCTTTGCAGAGCCACCGGCACTGTCTCCCTCGACGATGTAGATCTCGCAGTTTTCCGGATTTTTATCGGAACAGTCCGCAAGCTTTCCAGGAAGAGCCATCCCCTCAAGGGCGGTCTTTCTCCTTGTTAAATCCCTGGCCTTTCTGGCCGCGGCTCTTGCCCGCTGGGCCAGGATGGATTTATCACAGAGGGTTTTTGAAAGGCTTGGATTCTGCTCTAAATAATAGGTGAACTGTTCTCTTAAGATGTTATCCACCGCTCCCCTTGCCTCACTGTTTCCTAATTTCTGCTTTGTCTGACCCTCAAACTGAGGCTCTTCGATCTTAACGCTTATAATAGCTGTCAGACCTTCTCTGATATCCTCACCGGATAAGTTGGTTTCATTTTCCTTTAACAGCCTGTTCTTTCTGGCATAATCATTTAATGTGGTTGTCAGAGCACTCTTAAAGCCTGCCAGATGGGTTCCTCCTTCTGGAGTATTAATGTTATTGACAAAGCTGTAGATATTCTCTGTGTAGGAATCATTGTGCTGCATGGCGATCTCAACATAGACACCATCCTTTGTTCCTTCACAATAAAACACCTGATCATAGAGAGGGGTTTTTCCCTTGTTCAAATAGGTGATAAACTCCTTGATGCCCCCTTCATAATGGAACACGTGCTCCCGTTTATCCTCTCTCTCATCTTTCAGGATAATCTTTAAGTTTTTTGTTAAAAATGCGGTTTCACGGAGACGGATCTTTAATGTATCATAATCATAGACCGTTTCTTCAAAAATATCATCATCGGGAAGGAAGGTGACCTTTGTTCCATGCTCATCCGGGCCGCAATCTCCTATGACCTTTAATGGATACATGGTCTTTCCCTTTTCATAACGCTGTTTATAGATCTTTCCATCCTGGCGGATCTCCACCTCAAGCCACTGGGAAAGAGCATTTACTACAGAAGCACCTACGCCGTGAAGGCCGCCGGAAACTTTATATCCCCCACCGCCGAATTTACCGCCGGCATGAAGGATGGTAAAGGCCACCTCTACCGCCGGAATCCCGGCCTTTTTCTGGATGCCTACGGGGATCCCTCGTCCGTCATCCACGACTGTAACGGAATTGTCAGGATGGACAATCACCTCTATGCTGTCGCAATATCCTGCCAGAGCCTCATCCACCGCATTGTCCACGATCTCGTAAACCAGATGATGAAGTCCCCTTGTGGATGTACTGCCGATATACATACCAGGTCTTTTTCTTACTGCTTCAAGACCCTCTAATATCTGGATTTGATCTGCACCATATTCTTGACTCATATTTGCACGCTTCCTCCTGAATTAATTTTCACTGCCTACGGTACCGCTTACCACCTTAAATATCTTATCTACGGGAAACCGGTTTCTTACAAATTCTTCCAGTCCCGTACAGGTGATCACGGTCTGTATATGATTGATTCCTGCAAGTAATTGATTTTGTCTGCTGCTGTCCAGCTCTGATAATACGTCATCCAGCAAAAGGATGGGATAATCATATACTGTTTTTTCTACCAGTTCTATTTCTGCAAGCTTTAAGGACAAAGCCGCTGTCCTCTGCTGCCCCTGGGAACCAAACCGGTGTATGTCGATTCCGTTGATGATGAAACTTAAATCATCCCGGTGGGGACCGGTAAGCGTTGTTTTCTGCTTGATATCCTGCTGCCTGCTTCGCCTTATGACATCTTCAAACGCATCCGCCTCTACATTCGGTTCATAAAGGATGCGCAGAGTTTCCTTTTTTCCGGAAAGCTTCCCGTGGATGGGTCCTATGATTCCATCCATGTGTTCTATAAATTCTTTCCGGTAACAAATCATTTCCTTTCCATATTGGACCAGCTGCATATCCCATATGTCCAGGGTTTCTTCGTAATCAGGCCGGAAAGCCATATCTTTCAACAGTTTATTGCGCTGCGTCACGATCCGGTTATACTGCACAAGGGAATGGACGTAAAGCTTGTTTAGTTGACATAATTCTAAATCAACGAACCGGCGCCTTTCGGCAGGCCCGTTTTTTATGAGATTTAAGTCCTCCGGAGAAAAAAATACAACGTTGACGATTCCAAACAACTCACTGGCCTTCCTTATGGGAACGCCATTCACTGCCACGCCTTTGGCTTTATTCTTCTTCAAATGCATGTCAATCCGGTATGGAATATCTTTCTTTCTGATGTTTAGCTTGATATGCGACTCATCCCTGTCAAATTGTATGATTTCCTTATCCTTGCTCCCTCTGTGGGATTTTGTCGTAGCACAGACATAGATTGCTTCTAAGACATTTGTTTTCCCCTGGGCATTGTCCCCATAGAGTATATTGGTTCCATGACTGAAATCCATATGTAATTCATCATAGTTGCGGTAATTCTTAAGCTCTATCGATTCAATGATCATGGATGGTATTATTCCTCGATTTTAATGGTATTGCCATCAAAAGTGACTACGTCTCCGGCTCTTAATTTCTTTCCTCTCTGGTGTTCTACCTGACCGTTGACCTGCACAAGACCATCCTCAATGACAAATTTGGCGTCAACCCCTGATCCAACCATACCGGCTGCCTTTAAGGCCTGTCCCAGCTTAATGTATTCATCCCTTAACTTGATTGTTTCCATAGTTTCCTCTCTCTTGCCCATGTTTTTATGGACATTAAGGTATGCCCGCAGGGCGTTCCTCTCTTATACCCATGCTTTTTAGGCATAAATAGTAGCTCCTATCTTTCCTTTATCATACACGGACAGTTTAAACAGCTGCCGCATTAAAGTTGACAGGAAGGATCAGATAAATATATTTGCCCTCTTCATCCCGGATAAAGCAGGGGGATTTGGGATTCAGCATATAAATGGTCACTTCTTCGTCATCAATAATTCTTAAGGCATCGATCAGGAACTTTGGATTAAAGCCGATCATGATGTCACTACCTGTTTTATGAATCGGAACCTGGGCATTCATGGAGCCAAAGCTGGAATTCATCTTAAGCTGCATTTCCTGATCTTCGATATTCATGATCAGGGGCTTTTTATCATTTTCCCTTACCAGGATGGTTGCCCGGTCAAGACAGTCCAGAAGCTCTCTTTTATTAACAGCGGTCTTTGTCTCATAATCGCTTGACAGCATCTGATCGATCCGGAAATATTCTCCTTCAATTAAACGTGAAACAACGATGGTATCATCAAATTCAAATAAAATGTGGTTGGTGCTGAAGAAAATAAGCACTTCCTTTTCATTATCTCCGCCCAGGATCTTGCTGACTTCATTTAAAGTCTTGCCAGGAACAATGACTTTTATATCATGATAAGTATCTTTTAATTCAATATTTCGGATAGATATCCTGTGACCATCCAGAGAAACCACCTTTAACTGGTTTCCGGATACCTGGAAAAGCTCTCCGGTCATCATTTTATTGCTGTCATTGGGGGCAATGGAGAAAATAGTCTGGCGGATCACTTCCTTTAATGAGAACTGGGAAAGGCAGATATAATGATCCCGTTCAATATACGGAAGATAAGCAAATTCCTCCCCATCCCTTCCCTGGATATGGAATACGGAGTTTTCACAGGAAATAGTGGTGGTAAGCTTTTCATCGCTTTCAATGGTAACAAGGGAATCTCCTGCAGAAGAGAGTTTTCTTACGATCTCTGAAAGCAGCTTTGCCTCAAGGGCGATCTTTCCTCTTTCCTGGATGGTTCCTTCTACCTTTGTTTCTATTCCAAGCTCCATGTCATTGGCGGTCAGTTTGATTTCTGATCCGCTGGCATCGATGAAGATGCATTCCAGGATGGACATGGTTGTTTTACTGGGAACTGCTTTCAGTACAATATTAATGCCGTTTAGGATAGCATCCTGTTTAAATGTCAGTTTCATAATTGTTGATAACTCCTTTGCTCTAGAAATTGCAATAAATAGATGGATGATATAGTTAAATTCCGTCGTAATAGTAGTAGGGGCTGTGGGTTTGTGTATAAGCCTTGATAACCTATGTAAAGGTTGATGTTTCCATGTTCATAACAGTGTGAATAACGTCCACAAAATCTAAGGAAAACTTGAAGGTTATCCACAAGCAGATGAGAAACGATTTAAGGCTCTTAATTGTCCACAGGGTATTAACACCTAATACACACCTTATTGTGGACTAATCTTCTTTTTAAGAATTTCAATGGTGTTATTTAAAGTATCGTTTTTGTTTATCTCTGCGGTGATTTTTTCTATCCCATGGATGATGGTGGTATGGTCCCTTCCTCCCAGGTATTTTCCAATCATCTGCAAGGGGGTTCCAACCATGTCTCGGCAGAGGTACATAACAATCTGACGCGGATAAACGATTTCTTTGTTCCTTTTCTGGGAAGAGATATCAAGAGGAGTAATGCCGTAATGATCTGCAACAACCTGTATGACAAGTTCCGGCGTGACTTCACGCTTGTCGTTGGGGGAGATAATGTCCTTTAATGCTTCTTCCGCCAGTTCTACGGTGATCTCCTTATTATCAAGGCGGGAGAGGGCTACGATTTTTGTCAGGGCGCCTTCCAGTTCCCGGATGTTGGATTTGATGTTGGTTGCTATGTATTTAATGACTTCATTGTCAATGTTATAGCCTTCCATTTCTTCCTTTTTCCTGAGGATGGCCATCCTGGTCTCATAATCAGGGGACTGTATGTCCACGGTTAAGCCCCATTCAAACCGGGAACGGAGCCGTTCCTCCAAGGTTTCGATTTCCTTAGGCGGTTTATCAGAGGATATGATAATCTGCTTTTTGGCCTCGTATAAGGCATTGAAGGTATGGAAGAATTCCTCCTGGGTACTTTCCTTACCAATGATAAACTGGATATCATCGATCAGCAGAACGTCATTGTTTCTGTATTTCTCACGGAATTCAGTAGGAGAGAAGTTGTTTTTATTACGGATCGCATCGATCAGCTCATTGGTGAATTTCTCACTGGTCACGTAGAGTACCTTTGCAGCCGGATTATTCTTTAAGATAAAATGGCCGATGGAATGCATTAAGTGAGTTTTTCCAAGACCCACGCCTCCATATATGAACAGAGGATTATAAATTTCACCTGGAGATTCTGCAACAGCCAAAGAGGCGGCATGAGCCAGGTTATTGTTGGCACCTACCACAAAGGTATCGAATATGTATTTCGGATTTAAATTTGCGGTTATGATAGCCGACTGGCTGACCGGATTTATGGTATTAGTAATAAGAGTGTTACCCGCAGGGGCGGCGGCCTCTTTCGGAAGTTGATTTTCAACAACAAAATCAACACTGCACTCAAATCCAGTCACTTCTTCTATGGTGATCTTTAGAAGAAACCCGTATTTTTTGCGGATGTATCCCAAGAATTCCACATCCGGTACCGTGACAATGACTTTTTCGCCGTTTACAGAATAAACTTTTAGCGGAAGAAGCCAAGTTTTAAAAGACACGTCCGTAATTTCGTGCTCTTCTTTCAAATTAAATAAGATATCATCCCATTTTTCCTTTAACTTTTCTAACATTGTATGTCTCCTACATTTATAAAAATGCAAATATGCGCATTTACCCAATCTACAGTTCATTCTATACTATTTCGAAACAATTTTCAATGATAATAGAAAAAAATTGTGGATAAGTGTGTGCAGAGGATGTGTATTGCATGTGAATGATGTGTTGATAATCATCCAGAGAGAGAGTTGTCCACAAAAAAGGTGTATTTGGTAAGTTCTGTTATTCACATCCCTGGAGCGTGGAATTTATATGGACTGAAAGGACAGGCCTGTGAATAAAACAACAATTATCAAGATAATATCCATAGAGTTTTCCACAAGTTATCCCCATAATGTTGATAAGTTTATGTAAATTAACAAAATGGGCGAAAATTTACTGACGCGGATTGACGGATAAAAGCTTTCTATAATATAATGCACATGTAACCAGATGCATTGTATCTTTATAAAAGAACAGTAGCACAGGAGGTAAAAAAATGAATATTGAGAACAAAACCCGTAGCCTGGTACTGGCAGCCGTATTTGTTGCCATTATCGTCATCATGGCGTTTACGCCCTTTGGGTACATTCCCCTGGGATTTATGAACGCTACGATCATTCACGTTCCGGTCATAATTGGAGCCATTATTCTTGGACCAAAATATGGCGGATTCTTGGGAATGGTATTCGGACTGACCAGTCTGTGGAAAAATACCTACATGCCCAATCCCACTTCCTTTGTATTTTCTCCTTTTATTAAAGTAGGAGAGTACGGCGGGAATATAGGCAGCCTGATCATTTGTATGATTCCCAGGATTCTTGTAGGTATCGTGGCCTATTATGTGTTCCGGGCAGTATTAAAGGCTCTGGGCGAAAGAAGCGGAAAGAGGACCTTTGCTTTGGCGGCCGCAGGAGTGGCAGGATCATTAACCAATACTTTATTGGTAATGAATCTGATTTACTTATTTTTCGGAAAAGAATATGGACAGGCGGCAAGGGGATTGACCGAAGGAATCTATTCTGTAATTATTGGAATTATATGCATTAACGGAATTCCGGAGGCTATCGTGGCGGAAATAATTTCTGTGGCGGGGTCCCCCGGGGTTTTTTAAGGCATGAAAGGATAAACACTGAAAAAAATTGGGCATTTCTTCCTGTATTTTTTGGGGGAAAGGCTTTTTATTT
>DEYX01000079.1 GCA_002365025.1 Hungatella sp. UBA3147
ACTTAAAGATGATTCAGGATATTTCCCCCAATGTTTTCCATAACGAATTTCATATAAAATCACCTGGCCTAGACAGCTATTTTCTTTATTTCCAGGATGGCCGTCTCCTCCTTGATCACAGGACTTCCAAAAGAATCCCTCAATTTGAAGATTTAAAAAGCCAGAGCAAGGAAGCCATGTCCTGCTCTGACTATCTTTTTTCCATTGACCAGATGGATTTTTTTCTTATAGATGAAACCGCAGTCACAATGACAGAAACAGATTCTCTTTCCTTTTACGAAACAGGGATCATAAGGGATCTAAAGCCCATGTGGGTGTCCTTTGCAGCTATTTCCGCAGGACAGCTCCATCGGTTTTACGGCTCCAACCGGTTCTGCGGCGGCTGCGGCTCTCCTATGATGAAAAGCAAAAAAGAAAGGTCCATGGTCTGTTCCTCATGCGGCAATACCGTTTACCCAAAGATTGCTCCAGCCGTCATTGTGGCTGTCACGTACAACGGAAAACTTCTGCTGACTAAGTATGCCGGAAGGGAATATACCCGGTATGCCCTGATCGCAGGTTATACAGAATTCGGAGAAACCCTGGAAGAAACGGTAAACCGGGAAGTGATGGAGGAAGTAGGGCTTCGGGTCAAAAATATCCGCTATTATAAAAACCAGCCATGGGGATTCAGTGATTCCATTTTAGTCGGATACTGGGCTGAGCTGGATGGTTCTCCACAGGTCCGCCTGGATGAAACAGAATTATCCACAGCCGTCTGGATGGCTCCTGAGGATATCCCTGATGATTTCACCAATTTAAGCCTGACCCATGAGATGATCCTTCTCTTCAAAAATGGAAAAGTGTCATAAAATAAAAAACAAAAGGCCGCCCCGAGATTCGGGTACGGCCTTTTGCCACCAATTTAAACTTATTTACCATAGTAAGCTTTTAAATACATTTCTTTGATCTCACTCATAAGAGGATATCTCGGGTTTGCACCTGTACACTGGTCATCAAATGCATTCTCAACCATTTCATCCAGAGTATCCAGGAAGTGTTTCTCATCGACTCCATATTCCTTAATGGTTGCCTTGATTCCCACTGCCTTCTTTAATTCCTCAATCTTAGCAATGAACTTCTTAAGCAGATCTGCATCATCCTTACCTTCGATACCACAGAAACGTGCACACTCTGCATATCTTGCAAGGGTATGAGGATACTCATACTGTGGGAAAGTTCCCATTTTTGTCGGAACTTCACAAGCATTGAATTCCATAACCAAGGTGATCAGCAAGGCGTTTGCTACACCATGTGGAAGGTGATGATAAGCACCTAATTTATGAGCCATAGAATGGCATACACCTAAGAATGCGTTGTTAAATGCCATACCGGCCATGCAGGAAGCATCTGCCATCTTACATCTAGCCTCTACGTTGGTTCCGTCATTGTAAGCGATAGGCAGATAGTTAAATACATTTTTCATTGACTTAAGTGCAAGACCATCGGTATAATCAGAAGCCATTATAGAAGCATAAGCTTCCAATGCATGAGTCATAACGTCAATACCAGATGCGCTTGTTAAGCCCTTAGGCTGACTCATCATGTTATCTGCATCAACGATAGCCATATTCGGCATTAATTCATAGTCTGCAAGCGGATATTTCACTCCTGTTTCCTGATCCGTAATAACTGCGAAAGAGGTTACCTCAGAACCAGTACCGGAAGAAGTTGGGATCGCTACAAAGTAAGCCTTTTCACCCATTTTAGGGAATGTGTAGACTCTCTTGCGGATATCCATAAAGCGCATAGCCATATCCTGGAAATCTACCTCAGGATGCTCATACATTACCCACATGATCTTGGCCGCGTCCATGGCGGAACCACCACCTAAGGCGATAATGGTATCCGGCTGGAATGCCTTCATAGCCGCTGCTCCTGCCTGGGCATTTGCAAGGGTGGGGTCTGGCTGAACATCCGAGAATACGGTGTAAACAATGCCCATTTCATCTAATTTATCTGTAATCGGTTTGGTATAACCGTTCATGTAAAGGAAGGAGTCTGTTACTATAAATGCTCTCTTTTTGTTATATACATCCTTTAATTCGCTAAGTGCGACAGGCATACAACCCTTTTTAAAGTAAACCTTTTCCGGATTTCTGAACCACAGCATGTTCTCTCTCCTCTCAGCAACGGTCTTAATATTCAGCAAATGCTTAACCCCAACATTTTCAGAAACAGAGTTTCCGCCCCAGGAGCCACAGCCCAGAGTCAGGGATGGCTGAAGCTTGAAGTTGTAAATATCGCCGATTCCGCCGTGAGAAGATGGAGTATTCACCAGGATACGGCAGGTCTTCATAGCCGCTGCATGCTTTTCCATTTTCTCTTTTTCATTTACATTTATATAGAGAGAAGAGGTATGTCCGTAACCGCCGTCAGCAACCAGCTGTTCTGCCTTCTCAATGGCTTCATCAAAGGTCTTAGCCTTATACATAGCCAGAACCGGTGACAGCTTCTCATGTGCGAATTCTTCTTCAATATTAACGCTCTCAACTTCACCGATCAGGATCTTTGCGGATTCAGGAACTTCCACGCCTGCAAGCTTGGCAATGGTGCAGGCTTTCTGGCCTACGATCTTGGCATTTAAGGCTCCGTTGATAATAATGGTCTTACGAACCTTATTCAGTTCATCTTCCTTCAGGAAATAGCATCCTCTAGCAGCAAATTCTTTTTTAACCGCATCATAAATAGGTTCAAGTACTGTTACAGACTGCTCAGAAGCACAGATCATACCATTATCAAAGGTCTTGGAATGAATGATGGAGCTGACTGCCATCTTAATATCCGCCGTATCATCAATGATTACAGGGGTATTGCCTGCACCAACGCCAAGGGCTGGCTTTCCGGAAGAATATGCAGCCTTCACCATTCCCGGACCGCCGGTCGCCAGAATGATATCTGCGCTTCTCATGACCTCATTGGTCAGTTCCAGAGAAGGAACGTCGATCCATCCGATGATCCCTTCCGGAGCGCCGGCTTTGACAGCGGCATCAAGTACCACCTTTGCAGCCGCAATGGTAGAATTCTTTGCACGGGGATGAGGGGAAATCATGATAGCATTTCTGGTCTTTAAGCTGATCAGCGTCTTAAAGATAGCAGTTGAAGTTGGGTTTGTGGTAGGGATAACTGCAGCAATCAGACCAATAGGTTCTGCAATTTTCTTAATACCAAATGCCTTATCTTCTTCGATCACACCGCAGGTCTTGGTGTCCTTATAAGTATTATAAATATATTCTGCAGCATAGTTGTTCTTAATGACCTTATCTTCCACAACACCCATGCCGGTTTCTTCTACAGCCATTTTTGCCAGAGGAATTCTTAATTTATTGGCAGCACTTGCTGCTTCATAAAAGATCTTATCCACCTGTTCCTGGGTGAAGGAAGCAAATACTCTCTGAGCCTCTCTCATGGCTTCCATCTTTGCAATCAGGGCATCTACACTATCAATGATATCAGGAATTCTTACCTGTTCTTCTTTCTTTGCCATCATGATTTTCCTCCAATTTTTAAATAGGTTAAATAGTTATATAGATATTTTTATATCGATATTTTTTTAACGATCTACTGTAACTTCATTATATATCATTGTTATTTTTTTGTCAATGTTATATTTTACAAAAAAATACAAGGTTCAAGCTATTTTTTATTCAAATCTTATATTTTGACTTTAACATGATAACTCATCTGAGCGCTCTGCTCTTTTCTTATAAAACATACTGTCAGAAGCAAAAAACCCCCCTGATCATCAGATGGACGGTTAAAACCTTTTATCCAGAATCTGAAAAGCGATTTTTGATAAGTTATATTCGGATCATCTATTTCCTGGTTTATTCTAAGAAAAAAGAACGAAATACGGACTCTGGACGGATTTAAAAACTTGGCAATGTGCATCATGTATGATATAGTAAGCCTTGAACCGCAAGGTTTTCTGCGGGGAAATATAATTATGTCACCTTAAATACAACTTTTTTATAGGTACGATTATATTTTTTATATATAAGAATAAGAGGATTTAAAAATTATGAAAATTACAATTGGAATTGATCTTGGAGGAAGTACCACTAAAATTGTAGGATTTCAGGATAATAAATTAAAAATTCCTACTTTTGTTAAAGCTGATAACCCAATTGCATCTCTGTTTGGAGCTCTTGGAAAATTCATCTATGAAAACAACATCCAGTTGAATGAAATTGAAAAGATTATGATCACAGGGGTTGGCAGCGCATACGTGGACCAGCCTTTATATGGAATTCCTACTTATAAGGTAGACGAGTTCACCTGCAATGGTCTTGGAGGACAATACTTTACAGGGTTAAATGACTTAATCGTCGTGAGCATGGGAACAGGAACCTCTCTTGTCCAGGTAAACGGAGATAAGATTGTCCATACCGGAGGAATCGGTATTGGAGGAGGAACCATCCTCGGCCTTTCAAGCCTCCTTTTAAAAACCCAGGATATCTCCCAGATCATGGAGCTTGCAAGCAGAGGAAATATAAGTAACATTGACTTGCAGATACAGGATATCTCAAAAAAGCCCCTTCCGGGCCTTCCTCTTTCTGCTACAGCCTCTAACTTCGGCAAGGTACGCAATCTTGTGTCCGACGAGGATATTGCTGCAGGAATCATTAATATGGTGCTTCAGGTGATTGGAAAATCTGCTATTTTATCTTCCTTAAACAGCAACATCAACAATTTTGTCATGACAGGGAATCTTGCAAAATTTCCTCAGTGCAAAGGCATCTTTCAATCTCTTGAAACGATGTTCCAGGTCCATTTCATCATACCGGATCAGGCAGAATACGGTACCGCCATCGGAGCTGCCCTCACAGAGGAACGCCACATGGAAATGAGACAGATATTATATCCTTCCGATAATACGCCTTTATAGAATTATTGTAAACTAAATATTTATTTTTATTATAAAAAGACCAGGTACAGCTTATGCCGTACCTGGTCTTTTTATGAATGATATCCCAATGCCTGCTCCAAAGCATCCTTTTCTTCGCTTCCAAGCAAAACATCTGTTTCTCCTCTTTCCACTTCCTTGATGTAAACATAGCATCCTTCCCGGCTATGAACAGAATTCAAAACAAAACCGGAATTTGTATAATCGAGGATTGCCATTGCAAAACTTAAGTTTCCGCCCATCCCTTTAAACGCATTGTATTTTACAAGTCCGAATTTCTGGAGAGCACTTCTGTAATTCTTATTGGTATTTCGAAGAGAATCTTTATTGGCCCGGTCTTCTGCTTTTAATTCCGCAATATCTTCCATCTGCTCCATAATAATCTCTTCCAGAGTTTCTGCATCCTTCCCCCTCATAAAATAGTCGTATCTGCGATACAGCTTTCTCATCTGAACCAGACATATGATTACAACGATCAGTAATATCATGGTAATTACAGCTAATCCAATGATTAAAAAAGCAGGGTCAACCGGCAACTGATTCAATATACTGTTGTCCATTCTTTCGTCCTCGCTTCCATGATGTTATCTTATGGATTCTATCAACTCTACTATTCTTTCCAATTCTGCCTCAGAATAGTACTCTATTTCCACTCTTCCTTTATTACTGTCTTTCCTGTTGATGCTTACCTTGGTTCCCATAGCAGTTTTCATCCGGTCTTCCAGTTCTCTGAAAATCAGGAATATGCTCTCATCCTCTTCCTTTTTTTCTTTTGGTTCCTTTTTCTTTGATAAGGATTTTACAAGTTTTTCCACCTCACGGACGCTGAGATTTTCAGCAACAATCCTTCCTGCAATCTGAAATTGCAATTCCGGGTCATCAACAGCCAGAAGTGCCCTGGCATGTCCACCTGTGATCTGGTTTTGAATAAGCATATCCTGGACCCTTTTCTCCAGCTTTAATAAACGCATGCTGTTGGTTATTGTCACTCTGTTTTTGGCCACCCGTGCTGCGATCTCTTCCTGCTTTAATCCAAATTCCTGCATTAGCTTTTGATAAGCCTTGGCTTCTTCAATGGGATTTAAATCTTCTCGCTGAACATTTTCAATCAATGCAATTTCCATTGATTGCTGCTTCGTATATTCCCGGATTACCACAGGTACTTCTTTCAAACCTGCCAGTTTTGCTGCCCTCCATCTACGTTCACCAGCGATGATTTCATAGAAATCCCCTTTTTTCTGTACTAAAAGCGGCTGTAAAACACCATATTCTTTCATGGATTCCGCCAATTCCATAAGGGATTCCTCCCGAAACTCCATTCTAGGCTGATTATGGTTTGGTTCGATGGAGGATAATTTGAGGAACATCTCTCTTCCGACTTCCAGTTCCTCTTCCTTTTTTTCTGCTTTTGTGTTCGTCTGCTCCCATTTTGGATGATTTTTCTTTTCCTGTTCCTCTGCAGCAGATTCCATTACTTCATCTCCGAAAATTGCTCCAAGACCTTTTCCTAAACCCGTTCTCTTTGCCATAATTATATCTCTTCTCCTCTGCTTATTACTTCTGCCGCCAGCAACCGGTAGCTCTCCGCTCCCGCTGATCTGGAATCATATAAATTAATCGGCATTCCATGGCTGGGAGCCTCTGCCAGTCTGACATTTCTGGGTATAATTGTTTTATAAATATTCTGGTTTAAATTATTTTTAACGCTCTCAACAACCTCCAGAGATAGATTTGTCCTGGCATCATACATTGTAAAAACCACACCTTCCATCTCAAGAGCAGGATTCAGTTTCTTTTTTACCAGATTTACAGTTTTCAGCACCTGGCTCAATCCCTCTAAAGCGTAATATTCACATTGAATTGGTACCAATACGGTATTTGCAGCTGTTAAGGCATTAATTGTCAATAGATTCAATGACGGAGGACAATCTATGATAATAAAATCATAGTGATTCTTGATTTTTTCAAGATATGTTTTGAGGAGTGTTTCCTTGTTCTCAATTTCCAATAATTCGATCTCTGCCCCTGCTAAATCCACATTAGAAGGAAGCAAATCCAGGTTTTCCTGAACATTGGTAATCAAACACTCTTCAATTTCACACTCTCCTACCAGCAGATCGTATACTGTTCGCTCAATGGAACCTTTTTCGATTCCCAGTCCGCTGGTCTCGTTTCCCTGTGGATCAAAATCCACAGCCAATACCCGCTGTCTTGATTCCGCCAGACAAGCAGATAAATTGATCGCGGTAGTCGTTTTACCAACTCCGCCCTTCTGGTTTGCTATCGCAATGATTCTTCCCATTTTTAATTTTGCCTCCTAATGAACCGATCGGATATGCTTGCTTATCCATTTGACACCCGATGAAGAAAGGTGTACAGTGCCTGGTAAAGCAGGGCACGTTATTCATAAATGAAAGGTTGAAAGATGTTCTTTTTTCAACCTTTTCCTGTTACAACATTTGGAAATTGCAGTTCAATGTAGAGTATAGCATACTTTATTTTTTTTTCCTATGGTTTCCTGTAAAAAAAATCTATAATTTATAAAAAATGTTTCACGTGAAACATTTTACCAGGATAATATCATATATTTGCTAGGTTTTTCCAAGTTTTAAGAATAAATTAATATGTTAGACGTTGTAAGTCCATATTGATTATATTATAATAAGAAAAGATTAACTTATTTCAGGAGGTAAAGTATGAAAACAAAGAACAAACTATTGACCCTGCTCATTCTATCAGCCAGTACAGCTGTCACCACTGCTGTCATTAATAAATGTATTAAATATTCCGCCACCTCCAAAAACATATTATCTGATCCAAAATCCCTTTGTTATAAATGGCGCTTTGGCAACATTCATTATACGAAAACCGGAACAGGAAAGCCGCTCTTACTCATTCATGATTTAACGGCTTGTTCCAGCGGATACGAATGGAATCAGATAGTAAATCATCTAAAAGAAGAGTATACCGTATATACCTTAGACCTTCTGGGATGTGGACGTTCTGAAAAACCAGATCTGACTTATACCAATTATCTTTATGTCCAGTTGATCTCTGACTTTATCAAATCTGAAATTGGACATCGTACTAATGTTATTGCATCCGGCTCCTCTTCGCCGCTTGCTGTTATGGCCTGTAATCAGTCACCGGAATTATTTAATCAGATCATGCTGATTAATCCTGATTCCTTACTGACATGCAGCCAGATTCCGAGCAAGCATGGAAGAGTTTATAAATTTATTTTGGACTTGCCTATATTGGGGACACTGCTCTATCACATTGCTACCAGTAAGCAGGCAATTATGGAGGAATTTTCCAATAATTTTTGCAATCCTTATTCCGTTAATACCTCACTGGTTGATGCTTATTATGAATCAGCTCATCTGGGCGATTCTCCCAAATCCTTATATGCCAGTGTAAGATGTAATTATACCAAGTGCAATATTGTTAATGCCTTAAAGAAAATTAATCATAGCATCTATATCATAGGGGGATGTGAAATGGAAAACATTAATGAGATGATTCGGGAATATCAGATATATAATCCTGCCATTGAAAGTTCATTGGTTAATAACTCCAAATACCTTCCTCAATTAGAAAATCCTTCTGAACTGTATCGTGCCATTCAAATGTTCTTTGTTTAATAATAAAAAAATAATGTTTCACGTGAAACATCCACTGCACCAATGCAGAATTAATAAACATGGATGTTTCACGTGAAACATTTTATTTTAACGGTTCCTTTGAAGGCAAACCCGCTTTTCTTGGATACTTTTTAGAGGTTCCATTATTCTTGGCTATCTTAACCAATGATCGCTCAGCATCTGTTCCAGGCAATAAAAAAGTCTTTACTTCTTTTACACTTCCACCTAATAAAAATATGGCATGTTTTGCCGCTCCCAGCTCTTCCTCAATCTTTCCGGACTTATATGGAATAAAATAACCTCCTACCTTTGCAAAAGGCATGCAGTATTCAGATAATGTGCTAAGATTAGCAACTGCCCTGGAAACACAAAGATCATACCGCTCCCGATGAAGAGAATCTCTTCCCAGGTCTTCCGCTCTCCCATGGATGGTTTCTATATTATCAAGTCCTAAACGACTGATCACTTCATTTAAAAAATTTATCCTTTTATTCAAGGAATCCATTAATGTTATCCTTAATTCAGGAAATGCGATCTTTAAGGGTATTCCCGGAAATCCCGCTCCCGTTCCCACATCAATGATCCTATAATCCTTTGTTCCAATCTCCTCGACCGCTTTTATCAGGGATAAACTATCCACAAAGTGCTTTGTAATCACTTCATTCATTTCAGTAATTGCAGTTAAATTCATGAATTTATTCCATTCAACTAATAATTGAAAATAATCATAAAATTGATTTATTTGATTTTCTTTTAATTCAATAGATAATAAATTCAATTCCTTCCGGAGACTCTCTTCAAATGCTCCTGTCATATATAATTCCTCATTCTTTCTTTTCCAGGCTCTTCTGATAACGAAGCTGTTCCAGAAAAACAAGCAAAACAGATATATCTGCCGGAGACACGCCGGATATTCTGGATGCCTGTCCAATGGACATTGGCTTATATAGATTCAGTTTCTGGATGGCCTCTCTTCGAAGCCCCTTAACCGTAGAATAATCAAATTCCACATCTAGCTTTTTATTCTCCAGCTTTTTATACTGAATTACCTGCTGTCTCTGTCTGCGGATATATCCATCGTATTTAATATTGATATTGACCTGTTCAATCACATCTTCTGAAAGAGCAGTCCTGTTCTTATCTATTTTGGTTAACATAATATAATCAAGTTCAGGTCTTCTCACCAGCTCAGCCAGGGTTGTGCCGGTTTTTAAAGGTGTACTTCCGTTTTCTTCCAGGAATTCCTGCACTTCTTTGGATGCTCCTATATTAGTGGTCTCCAAACGCTTGATCTCTTCCTCAATCAGCCGTTCCTTTAAAAGCAGCTTCTCATACTGTTCATCACTGACTAACCCAATGTCATGGCCGATTCCCATTAGACGGATATCCGCATTGTCCTGACGCAGCAACAACCTGTATTCCGCCCTTGATGTCATCATACGGTACGGCTCATGATTTTCTTTTGTAACAAGATCGTCGATTAAAACGCCGATATAAGCCTGGGAGCGATCCAGCACGATCTGCTCTCTCCCCAGTATTTTCATAGCTGCATTTACACCGGCCATAAATCCCTGGACTGCCGCTTCTTCGTATCCGGAGCTTCCGTTAAACTGTCCTCCGCAATACAATCCGTTGATTGGCAGAGTTTCCAAGGTTGATTTAAGCTGTATGGAATTGATGCAGTCATATTCAATGGCATAGGCATTTCTGACGATTTTCACCTTCTCTAACCCAGGAACTGTCCGGTACATGGCATATTGAACATCCTCAGGCAGAGAACTTGACATGCCTCCTAAGTACATTTCATTGGTATAAAGGCCCTCCGGCTCTACAAAGACCTGATGGCGGTCCTTATCCGGAAATTTTACAACCTTGTCCTCAATGGATGGGCAGTACCTTGGCCCAGTGCCTTCGATGGCTCCTGAATATAAGGGGGAACGGTCTAAATTTTCCCGAATGATCTCATGGGTCTTTTCATTGGTATAAGTAAGCCAACAGGATATCTGTTCCTTTTGTAACATTTCCCTTTCGGTAGAAAAGGAAAAGGGCACCACTTTCTCATCTCCCAGCTGCTCTTCCATCCTGGAAAAATCAATGCTTTTCTTGTCCACTCTGGCAGGCGTACCCGTCTTAAAACGCAGCATTTCGATTCCATGCTCCTTTAGGGATTCCGTCAGATGATTGGCTGCCTTAAGGCCGTTAGGGCCTGTATACTCGCTTACATCGCCATAGATACACCTTGCCTTTAAATAGGTTCCCGTAGCCAGTATGGCCGCCTTACAGCGGTATACTGCTCCGGAAAAGGTCTTGACTCCTGTCAGGGTTCCATCCTCTACAATTATTTCACAAACCTCCGCCTGCCTTATGGTCAAATGATCCGTATTCTCCAGGGTCATTCTCATGGATCTGGAATACTCCTGTTTGTCTGCCTGGGCCCTTAAGGAATGGACCGCCGGTCCTTTTGACTGGTTTAGCATTTTGGATTGTATAAACGTTTTATCAATATTTTTACCCATTTCACCGCCTAAAGCATCAAGTTCCCTTACCAGATGGCCTTTGGAGCTTCCGCCGATATTAGGGTTACAGGGCATCAGCGCGATGCTGTCCACGCTGACTGTAAACATAATTGTCTCAAGGCCCAGCCTTGCACAGGCAAGGGCCGCCTCACAGCCGGCATGTCCAGCACCGACTATGACCACATCATAAGACTCTTCTAAATGCTGCATTTCATTCTCCTTTCGTATCTATTACCACACCTTCTGTATTTAGCAGAATACTTACAGAGCCGGCTACAGGAACGTAACAGACATTCCCTGCATATCTTTTTACTTACCCATACAGAACTTACGGAATATCTCCTGAACCAGATCATCCCCCACTGACTCTCCCAGGATGGTTCCCAACTGTTCATAAGCATCCATTAAATCAATGGAATAAAAGTCCTCCGGCATTTCCTCTTTGACACTCCGCTCCACCATAGAAAGACTCTTAAGCGACTCCAAAAGAGCATTCTTATGCCTTACATTCGTAATATATACCTGATCATTAAAATCAATCTCACCCTGATAGAACATTGCCTTTATCTCATCTTCCAGATTCCCGATCCCCAGACGTTCCTTTGCGGAAATGGGAATTACCCGATGACTGGTTCTCTTTTTAAGCATATCCTCAGTAACAACAGGAATGAGATCCGTCTTATTTAAAAGAACTACTGCCTTCCGGTCTTCTATAAATTCTAAAATCTCTTCATCATTTTCATCAAGAGGACAGGACCCATCCACCACATAAATAATCAGATCTGCTTCCTGGGCCGCACTTCTTGCCTTCTCAACACCAATCTTTTCAACCACATCCTCCGTATTCCGGATTCCTGCCGTATCAATGATATTAAGGCTTAAGTCTTCCAGCCTGATCTGCTCCTTTAAGGTATCTCTGGTAGTTCCTGCAATATCCGTAACAATTGCCCGTTCTTCTCCCACCAAAACATTTAAAAGAGAAGATTTTCCTGCATTGGGCTTTCCTAAAATTACTGTCTCAATACCTTCTGACAGAACCCTTCCATTATCGGCGGACTTAATAAGAAGATTCAGCTCCTCTTTTAATGGCTTAATTTCCTGCAAAAGACGTTCCTGGTACCCATCCAGAGAAATATGCTCCGGATCATCAAGAGCTGATTCAATAAAAGCGATATGATAAATAATTTTATCCCTCATATCCTTTATTTTCTTAGAAACAGATCCCTCTAACTGGCTGACAGAAGACTTTAAAGCATAATTATTTTTTGCATTGATCACATCAATAACAGCCTCTGCCTGGGATAAATCCACTCTGCCATTTAAAAATGCCCTCTTGGTAAATTCCCCCGGTTCCGCAGGTATGGCACCGTACCTTAACACGGTTTCTAAAATTCTCTTCGTTACAAGAACTCCTCCATGGCAGTCAATCTCAACCGTATCCTCTGCCGTAAAGCTTCTTGGCCCCCTCATGATCAGAACCAGAACTTCATCGATAACCTCACCCCCATCAATGATATAACCGTAGTGAATGGTATGTGACGGCTCTTCTGAAAGCTTTTTCCCGCTTTTTCCTTTTCCCTTAAAAATCCTATCTATAATCTGAAATGACTCTTCGCCGCTGATCCTGATAATCCCGATACCGGAACTGGACATGGCTGTGGCGATAGCCGCTATTGTATTCATTTTCATATTCAATCACCTAAATAACTTCCTGCGTGAGAAAAGGGGTGAGGGTGCCTTCCGACAGCCCCAACCCCTCATAGTTATTTGTCTATTTATCTCTCTTTTTCCTGATTCCGTTCTCTTTTGGAATAATCCTTCTTTAAGGAAATAACAACATGTCTGAATGGATCCTCTCCCTCACTTCTGGTAACAACAAACTTATCATTCTGAAGTGCGGAATGGATAATCCTTCTTTCATAAGGATTCATTGGTTCTAAAGAAACTGAACGTCTTGTCCGCTTCACTTTGTAAGCAATATTTTTTGCAAGAGTCTCCAGAGTTTCCTTTCTCCGCTCCCTGTAATTTTCCGTATCAAGTTTTACCCTGATGTAATCTTCGTTTTCCTTATTAATAACAAGACTAACCAGATACTGCAGGGAATCCAGGGTCTGTCCTCTTTTGCCAATTAAAATTCCCATGTCATCTCCCGACATGTTAATGGAAAGTTCTTTTTCCTTTTCAAGATAAGAAGCTTCCATATGGACACCTAAATTCATAGCACCGAACATATCGGAAAGAAAGGTCATAGCCTTATCTTCCATGGTTTCTTTCTTTTTAGCACGGATGACAGCCGGCTTAAAACCGATAATTCCCAGAATACCATTACTGCCCTTATCAACAATCTCGTACTCCAGCTTATCACTGGTTGTTCCTAATTCGATTAATGCCTTTGTAATCGCTTCATCAACGGTTTTTGCTGAAACTGTAATCATATCCATAGGTCACCCTCCTATTTACTGTGCTTTTCGTTGTACTTCTCGACCATCCTCGCCTTTGATGCAATGCTGCCCGGATTTGAAGTTCCGCTGTTATAATAATCGCTGGAAGCCTTCACCTGCTCCTTTGTCCTCTCGGCCTTAGCACTACTCTCTGCTTCCACTTTTTCATTGGCAGTCTGAAGATTTTTTAAATTAGCAGTAGCATTCTGGGAAACTTGCTGAGGAGGAAGCCCCTTCTTAGCACGCTTTTTATTAGCCTTCTCAACATTTCTCTTAATCATCTCATCCATATCAATTGAGTTTAAATGGCGGTTTACCGCAACCTGCTGGATGATCTGGAACACACTGGAGGCAATCCAGTAAATACCAATACCGGATGCAAATGTGAAGCAGAAAAACACAGACATAAGCGGCATGACCGTATTCATGCTCTTCATGGACTGAGCCATGGCATTGCCCTCATCATTTCCATTTTGTGGCTGGTTTACTGTCATCAGCTTGGCACTGAACCACTGGCTGAGACCTGCCAAAATTGGAATGAGAATAGCAAGACTGAAATGGAAGCCGCCTCCTGGCGGAAACAATACGCTGGATGGCGTAGATGACAGATTGATTCCCAGGAAAGAATTCATATGGGAAATCTGGGCTGCATTGGCAGCAATGGTATCCCTAATGGTAGGAAATAATTCCTGCAAAGAATTCCACTGGCTGGGATTTAACTGATATAAGAAATCTACCATCCCATTACTGGTTGTAAGGCTTCCGATTCTTGATACATTGATTTTATTGTCTGTGGCAAACTGTGTCAGCATCCCTACATGATCCACCCCAAGGGAATTTACAGCTGTCACTACATTTTCAAATACCGTTTTAACGCTCTGTACATAGGCAGGAATATGATAAATAACCTGATACAGGGCGAAAAGAATGGGCATCTGGATGACAAGCTGCACACAGCCGCCTGTCATGGAAGTTCCATATTTTTCATAAACCGCCTGAACTTCCACGTTCTGCCTTCTCATGGATTCCTGGTCGGTTTTTCCTTTATATTTTGCCTGAATAGCCGAAATTTCCGGCTGCATAACGCTCATAAGTTTTGAAGATTTCTGCTGCTTTAAAGTCAGCGGAAACATAAGAAGTTTTGTTACAAGTGTAAATAAAATAATACACAAACCAATATTCTGGATTCCAAACGTACTGGTCAGCTTAAACAGCCAATCCATGATAATACCCAGAACGGTCGCAAACGGCCCCAAGATGCCTCCTACCTTAGTCAATACTAAGAATTCCAATGAACTACCTCCTCATCTGTTACGGAACTGGATCATAACCGCCTTTTGCAAATGGATTACACCGAAGTATCCTTTTGCAAGCCAAAAATGTACCTTTTAACACACCATACTTTGTAAGCGCCTCAATGGCGTATTGAGAACACGTAGGCGAGTAAATGCAGTGAGTTCTTATTTTCAGAGGAGAAAGAAATTTCTGGTACCCTCTGATCAACAAAATCATGACTTTCTTAATCATAAGATCACTTCGATTCTTTTTTTAAAATGTTATGAAGTCCGCACAAGTGCAGATATGCACTTTCGATTGTTTTGTAATTTTCTTCCTTTGCCGCTGATCTTACAACGACTACGATGTCTAATCCTGCCTCTACCATTTCCTCATGAAGCCTGAAACTCTCTCTGATTAATCTGGTTATGCGATGCCTAACAACGCTGTTTCCTACCTTCCTGCTGACGGAAATGCCGATTCTGGTCTCAGACCTGTCAGTTTTTCTTACATACATTACAAGAAGTCTGTTGGCAAGGGATCTTCCGGTTTGATATACTTCTTGAAAATCCCGGCTTTTTTTAATTGAATTAAAATGTTTCATGAAACTTTTTCCTATCTCCTGTCCACGCTTTTTGGACAAAAAAGTATACCTGAAAGGTATTTTCCTGTTTCCCAGGAATTTGAGAAAAGAAAAGGCCACAATTACTTGCGGCCTGGTCCATTAAGCTGATAATTTTGCTCTTCCTTTTGCTCTTCTGGCAGCTAAAACTTTTCTTCCGCCTGGAGTGCTCATTCTGGCTCTGAAACCATGAACTTTGGATCTCTGTCTCTTCTTTGGCTGAAACGTCATCTTCATAATCTACGGACACCTCCTCTTGTTACAATAGTTTATCATAGGCAATATGATGAAACATATTGAGACTATCTTAATTAAACATCGTTTCAATTATATAGAACAAAAGATGGTTCGTCAAGGGAAAAATGTATTTTTTCTTTTAAAACCGACACTGCCCAGGCGTTTTTTTGCGACATTCCAGATACAGGATCTAATGCATATCGGACACTCCTGCCCATATACCTGGAAAATCCGATAATGTCCGATTTCAATCTACTAATCAATCCTTATATACAGTATAATAAAATTGGAATTTATTTCTATCTGGTAAATGGATAGATATGGATAAAAATACTCTTTTGAAAGGATGGTTAGCCAATGAATCTTGAAAAAATAAATATCAGGGACCCCTTTATACTGATAGATGAGGGGAAATATTACATGTATGGGACAAGGGCTTTAACATGCTGGACATCTGCCACAGGATTTGACTGTTACATCAGCGAAGACTTAGAAAACTGGAACGGACCATACGAAGTATTCCATAAGCCGGAAGACTTTTGGGCCGATTTAAATTGCTGGGCTCCTGAGGTCCATAAATACAATGGTTCCTATTATATGTTCGCAACCTTTAAAGACAGTAAGTCCCATGGAGGAACTGCAATTTTGAAAGCAGATCATCCCTTAGGACCATTTATCCCGCACAGTGAAAAACAAATCACACCAAAAGACTGGGAATGCATTGACGGAACGCTCTATGTAAACCCTGAAGGAATACCCTTTATGGTTTTCGTCCATGAATGGGTCCAGATTTCGGATGGTTCCATCTGTGCCGTAGAACTAAGCCAGGATTTAAAGAAGGCGGTATCCGAACCCCTATTGCTTTTTCACGCTTCTGAAGCAAAGGGCTGGGTGCTTCCTATAAAAAACAAAAAAAGACCAGGTATAAATTATGTAACAGACGGCCCATTCCTCTACCGTACCAAAAACGGCCGCTTATTACTTCTCTGGTCCAGCTTTGGAAAGGAAGGATATACAGAGGCCCTCGCTTATTCCGACAATGGTGATATTACAGGAAAATGGACTCAGGATGACAGGCTACTGTTTGAAAAAGACGGAGGTCACGGAATGATATTTAAGAACTTATCCGATGAACTTTATCTTACCCTGCATACCCCTAATGAACATTTAAAAGAGCATCCTGTTTTTTACAAACTGGACGAAACAGGCGACACCCTTTGGGTTAAAGAAACGTAATACCCTTCAACATACCTTTACGCCCTAAAAAGCAGACCAAACTTTGTCTATAAACCATGGGCAGAAAAGAGGAACTATGAAAGAAGTGATTTTTGCTGGTAAATGTGATGGCATCGGAATCAGCCACGTATCCAGAGACTGTGACCTGGCGGAAACCATTGGATTTTATAAAAATGAATATCAGATTTATTATATCCTGGATGGAGAGCGCTATTTCTATACAAACAATAAAAGCTACAAGATGTCAAAAGGCACCTTGTCTTTTATTGATAAAAAAAGAATCCCTTTTACCAATGTGATCGGCGGAAAATACCACGAGCGGATATTAATAGAAATTGAAGAAACATGGTTGATTTCTGCAGGAAACACTATGGAATTAGATTTAAGGGGATTTTTCTGCGATTTTCACGGCGTTCTCCAGATGAATTCCAGACAACAGGAAATGATCGAAAAAAAGCTCTATAAGATGGAAAACGTTTTGAAGACAGAAAAACCTTATGCTTCAGCGGAAGTAAAAGCGCTTCTTTTATCCATCATTATAATGATTTTAAACGGTGCAGGTACCAGGCAGGAGGAATATCATACCCTGGGCGGAAAAATGATGCGGTATGTAAAGGTAAAGGAAATTATGTATTATATCATGGAGCATTATTCTGAGATCTATGGTCTGGAAGATCTGGCAGGCATATTTTATCTTGATAAAAGCTATTTAAGCCGTATTTTCAAAGAAGTCACCAATTTTACTGTAAATGAATTTATCAACCTACAGAAAATTGATCATGCCAGAAACTTGATCTTAGACGATTCCCTGTCCATTGAGGATATATCAAAAAAATTAGGCTATGAAAGACTTTCTTACTTTGATCGCGTTTTCAAAAAATACGTTGGAATGTCCCCCCTTCAATACAGAAAATCCAGGAAAACCATATAAGTCCAGTCAATTTAGTGAAAATAAGGAGGATTTTTTGATGTATTGGCGTTTTGACCTATAGATATTGAGATTTTTTCTTAAAAATAATAAAATATATACATACAATACCATTCAGGCATTTAATTATTGTATAATTCAAACATCTTTTTATAAAAAAGGGGGTCAGATGGATTGAAAAAGATGAAAAAATTCTGGCAGGACAATTTTATTCCTTATATATTCCTGCTTCCCTGGCTTATAGGTATTTTGGGGTTAACAGTTTATCCTATGTTCATGTCGCTCCGTATGAGTTTTACGGATTACGATTTCACAAAGCCTGATTCGGCCCAGTGGATCGGTTTCGGCAATTACATACGAATGTTTGGTTCATTATCCGGCATCACTGATTTTACGGCGGGTTCAGGCAAAGTTATGAGGGTCGATCCATACTATTTAAAATCATTATCAGTAACATTTACCTATGTATTCACATCGGTTCCCTTAAAACTGATATTCGCATTACTGGTGGCTGTTCTGATGAATCAGAAACTGCGTTTCGTATCTTTTTACCGTGCCGTATATTACATTCCCACCCTATTAGGCGGTTCAGTGGCCATAGCTGTTTTGTGGAGAAAGCTTTTTGAAAAGGAAGGTTTGATAAATGGTATCCTCTCATCCATTGGATTTACGAATCTGCCAGGATGGATCACCAATCCCAAATATGCCCTGGGAACTTTAGTCCTGCTTACGGTATGGCAGTTCGGATCATCCATGATCATCTTTCTGGCTGGTTTAAAACAGATTCCCATGGACTACTATGAGGCAGCCAGCGTAGATGGTGCCAGCAAAGTACAGCAGTTTTTTTCAATAACAATCCCCTCTCTTACGCCGGTCATACTTTTTAATCTGGTCATGCAGATGATTTCAGCATTCCAGACATTTACTCAGGCATACATCATCGGCGGCGGCAAAGGAGGCGTCTTAAACTCAACGCTTTTTTATACACTTCATTTATATCTTCAAGGCTGGACTTACCATGAAATGGGTTATGCCTGTGCAATGGCGTGGGTACTTCTGATTATTATCGGTTCATTTACGGCAATCATATTTGGGTCGTCTAAACTTTGGGTCTCCTACGGAAACGGAGAATAATTATGAAAGCAAAAAGACAACTTCATATTATACTGACACATATTTTTATCATTACACTGGGAATTACCATGCTTTATCCGGTCATCTGGATGGTCGTCAGTTCTTTTAAGCCCAACAATATGATATTCAGCGACACAGGTCTGATTCCCAAAGCAATTACCATTCAAAATTATATCAGCGGCTGGAAGGGCTATGCCGGTGTTTCTTTCGGAAAATTTTTCTTAAACTCCATGCTTTTGTGCATAACCGCAGTGGCCGCAAATTTAATTTCATGTACAATGGCGGCTTATGCTTTCGGAAGGCTTAAATTTTTCGGGAAAAACTTCTGGTTTGGTATCATGATGATAACTCTTATGCTCCCGGCACATGTTACATTGGTTCCCCGCTATATCCTTTTTAACACCTTCGGCTGGGTCGGAACTTACCTGCCGCTTCTGGTTCCCAAATTTTTAGCGACTGACGCATTTTTTGTATTTTTGCTGGTTCAGTTTATAAGGGGACTGCCAAAAGATCTGGATGAAGCCGCTATCATCGACGGCTGCGGAAAGGTGGGAATCTTTTTCAGGATCGTGATTCCTCTTGCCGGACCGGCGATGGTTACCACCGCACTCTTTACCTTCCTCTGGACTTGGGACGATTTTTTCAATCACCTTCTTTATCTTACGTCTCCGGAAAGCTACACAGTATCCCGTGCCTTAAGAACCTTTGTTGGCGATGCGGGAGCCGTATCAAACTGGGGCGGAGCACTTGCCATGTCCACTCTGGCCATGCTGCCAAGCTTTATTTTATTCTTTTCCCTTCAAAAATATTTTGTTCAGGGCATTGCTACATCCGGAATTAAGGGTTGATGCCCGTTCCAATCAAATAACATGAAAAGGAGAATCCTATGAAAAAATCGATTCAACTGCTGTTAGCCGCCTGCACAGTCCTTTCCTTATGGGGATGCAGTTCCAAGGCCGCTCAACAAACAACAGAAGCGGCGGCGACTGCGGCGGCCACAGAATCACAAAAGGAGGAAAGTGAGCCGGCAGATACTAAAGGCCTTCCCCCATATACCGGTGAAGCGGCGGAACTGCGCTTTAGCTGGTGGGGCAACGATGAACGGGCTTCCCTCACCAATCAGGTGATCGACCGGTTCATGGCCGCCTATCCCGATATCAAAGTTACAGGTGAACCTAACGGCGGTACTGCCGATCACTTCCAGATCATTGATACCCAGCTTCAGGGTAATAATGCTCCTGATCTGATCCAATTCGGGGGCAATTATCCGGATTACATACAGTATCTTAATCCTCTTAATGATTTTCTCGGGAAACAGCTTTTGATCAATACTGCCGAGCAGTTTGACCAGGTAGCCCTTAATGCCGGTACCCAGGATGGAAATCTTTATGCCGTCAGCCTTGGGACCAACACGCTTGTTCTCGCCTATAACAAAACATTGATCGAATCCGTTGGCGCTTCTGTTCCCGATTATAATTTAACCTGGGATGAACTGATTGCCTACGGAAAGGAACTAAAAGCCAAGCTTCCGGATGGTGTGTTCCCCTTTGTTGATAACAGTACCAATCAAGCCAATTACTTTAGCTACTATTGCCAACAGGAAGGAACCCCATTATGGACCTCTGACCAGGGCGGCAAAAGCTATATGACATTGGAAACTTCAAAAAAGTGGATTCAGCTATGGGCCGGTTTACGGGAAGAAGGCTTGATACCTGATGCCGATACAACCGCAACCTATGCAGAAACAGGCGCTGACAGTTCTGCTCTGGTCGCAGGAAAAGCTGCAATCGGAATGATATGGAGCAATCAGGTTGCCGGCTATCAGGCAGCGATGACTGACCAGCTGGGAGCGACCACACTTCCTGCAGGCGGTGAAAAAGCATACGCGATCCAGATGAGCCAGTATCTTGGAGTCAACAAGAACAGCCCGAATGCGGAAGCAGCGGCCCTTTTTATCAATTACTTTGTGTCAAGCCCTGAAGCCGGTGAGATTCTTGGCACCAACCGCGGGATTCCCTGCTCTCCTGTTGTACGTGAAGCAATTTCCGGAAAGTCCACACCAATTGACGCAGCTGTCTATGCAATTTATGATGCAATCAGCGACCGTTCCATTCCCCAGGGTCCCAATTTGCCAAATGATCAGGAATTCATAAATGAATTACATCTTATTGGACAGAACGTTGCCTATGGCAGTATAACTGTAGACCAGGGTGCTGCAGATCTTTTTGATCTGATACAAAGGCTTATCATAAAATAATAAAACTTAATCAACAGGAGAAACCGCTTGGCTTCTCCTGTTTCAATAACATCCCGCACCTGACCTTTGGAGGCAAAATGTGAATATACAAACAAGTGTATCATTTCAGACTTCTTATGAACTTTTGCAAAAGCTCATGGATTCAGCCGAAAAAAAAACATTGAATAATTTAAAACTTTTCGATTCCAGGCTTGTACTGATCGAAGGCGGAGGCTACGAAAAAATATGGCTGGAAACTCAGCCCATGGGCGGAGAAATGTACGCAAAAAGAAATATGGAAGCCGGACTGAATAACCATCTTTTGTTCATGGAAAATCAACGGGAGGATGGAAGATTACCTGGAAGCATTGCTTTTATTAATGGAAGAATCACTCCCCAGTTCAATAAATTTCAAGGATTCTGCTTTCCCTCTTCTGCTCTTAACATTTATTATTTAATAGGAAAAGATACTGAATATCTTAATATTCTTTCTACCACTTTAGAAAAATTCGACACTTATTTATGGAATGTAAGGGATTCTGATGGAGATGGCTGTCTGGAAAGCTGGTGCAAATACGATACCGGAGAAGATCATGCCCTCCGGTACGGGGATGCACCGGATTCCTGGAGTAAAGAAGTACCTCCAAAAAACTGCCAGATCGTTCCCATGGCCTCCATGGATATTATGAGTTTTTCTTATTCCTCAAGAGAAATTTTATCAAAAATTTGCAGAATACAGGGAAATGAAAATAAAGCTGAATTCTGGTCAAGAAAAGCATTATCCGTTCAGAAAAAAATAGAAAATTATCTGTGGGATGAAGCAAAAGGAGCCTGCTTTGACCGGGACCGCCATCATAATGTCATGAATATTATGACCCATAACAATTTAAGAGCCATGCACTGGAACAGCCTGTCCCAGCACATGGCCGACCATTTTATCACACGGCACTTACTGAATCCGGAAGAATTCTGGACTTATATGCCACTTCCATCTATAGCGGTAAATGATCCTCTATTTCGGAATATTCCCACCAACGACTGGAGCGGCCAGTCAGAAGCGCTCACATTTCAGCGTGCAATCCGTGCTCTTGAGAATTATGGCTATGATCATCTGATCCCATATCTTGGAGAAAAGCTGTTTCGTGCCATTGGAGAAACATGCATTTTTGTACAGCAATATGATCCTTTCACCGGGAAACCCTCCTTAGAATCTTTAGAAGGAATGCAGGATTCCTACGGCCCTGCCATGCTTTCCGTCATGGAGTATGCAGCCCGTATGTATGGGATTCATATGGAATACGATAAGATTTACTGGGGAACTACAGGAGGACACGAAAGTCTCTATGAGCAGGTATGGGGAAATCATCTATTTAAACTAAAGAACTCAGGTACCCGGTCAGAAGCCTTTGTTGACGGAAAAAAAGTTTTTGAAGCCGGAAAAGATTTAAAGATCATTACAGATCTAAAAGGGAACCTATTGGATTTAAGGCGATTTGATGCACATGCAGATATCAGACAAATAAAAACGTTTTTATAAGTCACGGAATAATAGTAAAAGCCATTGCTCCTCAAAATACATGGAGCAATGGCTCAGTTTTTTCAGTGATTATCCTTTCATGGCCTTAAATAACGCCTGGGAGACCGCCACAGTAAGTATTCCCGCCACGATAGCCTCCGGAATTC
>DEYX01000313.1:0-9178 GCA_002365025.1 Hungatella sp. UBA3147
ACAAGGTTCTTTGACAGTCTGGAAGGCCCCTAAGAGGCCTTCTTTATTTTTTATATCATCTGCAAATTTTAACGAAGACGAAATCTGCTCATTAATTCCCGTAAACCTTCCGCCTGGCCAGAAAGTTCCTCGCTGGCCGCTGCACTTTCCTCTGCAGTCGCAGAGTTATTCTGAACGACGGAAGAAATCTGTTCAATTCCATAAGTTACCTGAGTAACCTTTTCACTTTGCTCTTTCAGTTCCTCTGCGGATCTGCGAATGGCGGAAACCATGTTCTTGGTTTCTGAAAGAACACCGTTTAATGTTTCCCCTGTAGATGCTGCAATACCGGTTCCCGTATTAACGGCTGCAATGGTATCAGCAACCAGACTGGAGGTATCCTTTGCTGCATTGGCACTCTTGCCTGCCAGATTGCGGACCTCATCTGCAACAACTGCAAAGCCTTTTCCGGCCTCGCCTGCCCTGGCTGCCTCTACAGCGGCATTGAGAGCAAGAATGTTTGTCTGGAAGGCAATATCTTCGATAAGCTTATTGACCTTCTCAATTTCCTTGGATTTTTTATTGATCTGATCCATGGACTGCATCATCTCATGCATCTGGGCATTACCGCTTTCCATGGCTTCTCCAACCCGTCCTGCCTGCTTATTTACATCTTCCACAGCCTTAGCAGTGCTCATAAGGCTGCCAGATATCTCATTTACTGAGGAAGATAACTCTTCTACAGAAGCTGCCTGCTCCACAGCACCCTGGCTTAAATTCTGCGCTCCCTGAGACACCTGAGAACTGCCCTTTGCTACTTCATCTGCAGAAATACTGATGGTATCCATGGTTTTTGAAAGTAGGTCTTCTGCAATGTCAATGGATTGCTGTATTACCTTAAAATCACCCTGGAATTCCATTCCAACGGACCGGCTGAAATCTCCGGAAGCGATATTTTCCAATACAGCTGCGATTTCAGTGATATAGGATTTAACACTATGTACGGAACTGGTGATTTCATCGGCAAGCTGTCCGATCTCATCCCTGCGCTTTACAACCGGAACTTCGCTGGTTAAATCTCCTTCTGTAAAGAGTTTCATTCTTGCTGCAATGGCTGATACCGGACCTGCAATGGATCCTGCAAACCAGAATGCCAGGAAACAACCGATAACGATTGACACAATGGCAAACACACCCATTGCAAAAACTACTAAGTAGATGGAAACAGTGGTTTCCTTAACCGATGCTGCCACTCCCAAAGCCCAGCCGTCACTGCCTGTTACCGGACTGTAATAGCAAAAACGGTTGTCTCCATTGTATTCGTAATTACCAGTTCCAGATTTTCCACCCAGCATGGTCTGGAACATACGGCCTACTGAAACATAGGATTTATCAGACTTCGAAAGCTCGATAAAGTTCTGGCGGTTATTAACCAAATTCGGTGATATATTGGCAATCATGGTCCCTGTATTGTCGATGATGAAGGCATTGCCGCTTTCCCCAATCCGGAGATCACTGATAAGATCACTTAAAACGGAGCCATTATAAGTTCCCAAAAGAACTCCATATTCATAAGGAGCCGCAACGCGGATCACAAGTTCGTTGTTGTTATCATATTCCGTTGTGGAAATGGTGGTCTCACCATTTAAGGCTTTTTCCAGATACCCAGTGACTTCGTATTTCTCACCGATATTCTGTCCGCTTGCACTGCGGGTAACGGTACCATCCATGCTGATTACTTCAAGTTCTTTGTATCCGTAAAGCTTACACTGGTTGGAAAGGTATTCCGTAACAACCCTGGAATTTATGGATTTCAAGCTTCCACCCTGTGAGCTGGCCTCAATGCTTAATTTCATCTGATTTAAGTTCTGCACTACCAGACTGTTCACAAGTTTACCCGTTGATTCCAAATCATTTTTCACAACATCTGTAATCCCTTTGTAACTGACTGTAATACTGATCACCATATTGGTCACAGCCAATCCCAAAATAATTGCGATAATGAATGCCAGCATCTTCATCTTCAATGATTTCAGGAATGTACTCTTACTTCCGTTTTTTTCCGGCTTCGCTTTCTTCGTCCCTAGTAATGCTTTCAGGTTTCGTTTCTTATCCCCCGATGTCTTCATTGCCTTATGCTCCTCGTCTCGTCTTTGGTAATTATAAACCATAACACTTTATTCATGGTTTTATCCATTATACAATATTTTGTAACCATTTGTCAACGCTTCCAGAAAATGGAAACGAATTTTGTCGAATTTTCTCTAAAAAGAAATTACATCTAGGTGTGTTTTCTATTTTCTTCTGTGAAAAATCCATTAAAAAACAGCCCCTTCCCGGTCTGAGTGCTGCTCACTGCAATCCCAAGGAAGAGGCTGATATTTTTAAATATTCTGTTATACGCCTGAATAAGCTGAGAATCCGCCGTCAATAGGCAGAACCACGCCGGTGATGAAACCTGCTGCTGCATGATTCAAAAGGAATAACAGAGCACCATTTAATTCCGCTGCTTCTCCAAAACGTCCCATGGGAGTTGCAGACAGAATCTTGTTGGTTCTTGGTGTGGGAGAACCATCTTCGTTAAACAGGAGTTTCTCATTCTGCGCTGTAACGAAAAAGCCCGGCGCAATTGCATTTACACGGATACCGACCTTGGAAAAATGAACGGCAAGCCACTGGGTAAAGTTGCTGATCGCAGCTTTTGCACCGCTGTATGCCGGAATCTTCGTAAGTGGGGTAAAGGCATTCATGGAGGAAATATTCAAAATACTGCAGCCTTCCCTGCCAATCATATCCTTTGCAAAAATCTGGCATGGAAGCAGAGTTCCAAGGAAGTTTAAGTTAAAAACGAATTCAACGCCTGACTGGTCTAAATCAAAGAAGGTCTTTGTATCCGCCTCAATGTCACCCATCTCAAAATATTCCTTGTCCGTATTGGCTCTTGCGTTATTACCGCCTGCGCCGTTAATCAGGATGTCGCAGGGACCAAGCTCTGCCAAAACCTTTGCATGAACTTCCTCAAGGCTAGCCCGTTCCAGAACGTTTGCTTTGTAAGCCTTTGCCTTATAGCCAGACTCATTAATGGAAGCTGCAATTCCCTCTGCAGCGCTTTCGTTTAAATCCAGAACCGCAACCTTTGCGCCTGCTTCTGCAAGAGTCTTTGCGAACATGCCGCATAATACTCCGCCTGCTCCTGTTACAACTGCTACCTTACCGCTTAAATCTGTTCCAAATGTTAAAGCCATATGATTTCCCTCTTTCCTATTTGCTCGTTTTTTCAATCGCTTCCCAAAGACCGTTTAAATAGGTTGCGCCAAGTGCCCGGTCATAAAGTCCGTAACCGGCTCTGCCTGTTTCGCCCCAGATCATACGGCCGTGGTCCGGACGCATATAACCGTCAAAACCATTGTCATGAAGAGCTTTTAAGATGGCAAACATGTCCAGGGAACCGCATGATGATAAATGAGCACGCTCTTCAAAGCCCTGGTTATCTTCCAGAACCGCCACATTTCTTGCATGGACAAAGTGAATACGTCCCATAGCCGCATATTTGGCAGCCATCTTCACTACATCATTTTTATTGGAACAGCCTAAAGAACCGGTACAGAGAGTGATACCATTGTGCTTATCATCCACGAGCTTTAAGAAACGGTCTAAGTTCTCCTCGCAGGTAATGATTCTTGGAAGTCCAAAGATGCTCCAGCATGGATCATCCTCATGGATCGCCATATTCACGTTACATTCCGCTGCAACAGGAATGATCGCCTCTAAGAAATATTTTAAATTATCCCAAAGGTCATCCTCTGACATGGTATTGTACTCGCTTACAATCTGCTTAAGCTCATCTCTTGTGTAGCTGGAATCCCAGCCTGGAAGGGTTAAGTCGCTTTCGCTTTCCAGAGGATTCACCTTGTCTACCTGATCCTGATAATAAACCAGAGAGGTAGAGCCATCCTCCAGCACATGATCCAGCTGGGTCCTGGTCCAGTCAAACACCGGCATGAAGTTATAGCAGATGCACTTGATCCCTGCTTCCGCCACCCGCCTGATGTTCTCGCAATAATTTGCAATATATTTGTCTCTGGTTGGCTTTCCTAATTTTATATCCTCATGAACCGGAATGCTCTCAATCACTTCAAAGGCAAGGCCTGCCTTTTCTGTTTCCTCTTTTAAGCGGGCAATGCTTTCTCTGCCCCACACTTCCCCTACAGGAACATCATAAACCGCCGTTACAATGGAATGCATGCCTGGAATCTGGCGGATGTTCTGTAAGGTTACTTTGTCATCGTCTCCGTACCATCTGAATGATAATTTCATAAAATACCTCCTTAGCAATCCTATAATAAGTTTCTTTTCCTACCTTGTGAACTCAGTATAAACAAAATGTCTCCTTATTACCATGGATTTATTTGCCGTTCGCATTGCAAAACTTGCGGTCATGGCCTATAATACAACTAAAACCATCCATCTGATTATCGAAAGTGCTATTTACTTCCGATACTATTATAAAGGCATAAGAAAACAGGAAAGGGGATTATCAAATGAGAAAAGAATTGTCCACCGGCTTTAATGAGCGGCAGTATATGAATTCAGGGGAATTCGAAGTATTTTTTTATAAGGATCTGGACTTGAATCATGTAGTGGACCACAGCCATTCCTATTATGAAGTGTATTTTTTCTTAAACGGAGATGTGACATATGATGTGGAAGGGAAACAGTATTCTTTGCAGTACGGGGATTACTTACTCATTCCTCCCGAGGTAAAGCATCACCCCATATTCCATTCCACAGGTAATACCTATCAGCGGATTGTCCTTTGGATCAGCCGGAGCTATTATGAGACCATGTGTTCCTGGTCAGAAGACTTTTCATACAGTTTTAGTTATGTATCAGATAATAAGCATTACCATTTCCGCACGGATTTTGTCACATTTCAGAATATTCAGGGTCGTCTTCTGGACCTTTTGGAAGAAATCCATGGAAATAAGGCATTCCATAAGATGAATTCAGAGCTGCAGATCCATTCCTTTATGCTCCTGTTGAACCGGATCACTTATGATATGCTCCATCAGGTACCTGCTGCCTATGAAAACGTACTTTATCTGAACCTTTGTGATTATATTAACAACCACTTGGGAGAAAATCTGTCCCTGGACCATCTGGCTTCCTTTTTCTATGCCAGCAAATATCACATTTCCCATGTATTTAAGGATAACATGGGGATTTCCCTTCACCAGTACATCCTAAAAAAACGACTGCAGGCCAGTAAAAACGGAATCCTCTCCGGCATCCCTTTTGGGGAGCTGTACCATCAGTACGGATTTTCGGATTATACCAGCTTTTACAGGGCCTTTAAAAAAGAATTCGGCCTTTCCCCCAAAGAATTCCGGGAGCAGGCCGTTCTGCCAAAAGGATATTAATACCGCCTCATATTACATTAGCGGAATACCCCCTGAATGAGTGCCATATAAAGAATCGTTCCTGCACCAATGCTTAACAGGGAATTTCCCTTCCATAAATGAAGTCCAGTAATGGCGCAAATGGAGATAAGCTCTGGAAGTCCATGAGGATAAGGAAGGAACTGAAGCCCTCTCAAACAGTAGACCACCAAGAGTCCAATGGTAGCATATGGAAGAGTCCGCCCCAGATAGAGAATGTATTTGGGAGTCTCTTTTCCTGCCGGAAACAAAAGGAAGGGAAGAAAGCGGGTGATCACGGTAGCAAGCACCATGACTAATGCGATCAGGCTGTAAACTGCTATATTATCGTTCAAGACTGTTCCTCCTTTTTCTTTTCCATAAAATAACCAGCTGTAATAATGATCAGAATGAGGATCATGGCCGGAACAATGAAAACACTCTGGCCAAAGACTGCCACGCAAAGGGCAGAGGAACCCACGCCCACACATGCGGCCTGGTGTCCTTTTCCTGATTTCCACTGGTCGATAAAGATCACCACAAAAAGAGCTGTCAGCGCAAAGTCCATTCCAGCCGTGCTAAAAGTTATCATGGTTCCGGCTAATGCACCGATTACAGCTCCTGTCACCCAGTAAAGCTGATCCAGAATCGATATAAAAAAATACACCCAGTATTTTGGAAGTCCCTCAGGCGGCTCCTCATTACACAGAACGGAAAATGTTTCATCCGTCAGTGAAAAGATGAGATAGGGCTTTAATTTCCCTGCATCCTTATATTTGTCCAGCATGGAAAGCCCGTAAAATAAATGTCTGGCATTAAGCATCAAGGACATAAAAAAGGCGTACCATGGATTCACTGCCGCCACAAAAAATGTGATTCCAAGGTACTGCAGGCTTCCGGCATAGACAAATACACTGATGAGCAGGGCCCACCAGATCCCATACCCGTTTACATTCATAAGTATTCCGTACGCTGCTCCTAAAACCAGATAACCGGCCATCACCGGCATTGTTCTGGGAAATGCATAACAAAGAGCAGCAAGCTTTTTCTTTTTACTCATTGGCACCGTTCCTTTTTTGTATCATCTTTGTCTTGCAATTTTTCTGTATTTTGTTTAATATATTAATGCACAAAAGTGACTTTGTCAATATTAGGAGTTTCTCAAATGAACCTTGATCCTATCTATGAATCCTGCAGCCTCTGTCCCAGGAACTGTGGGGTAAACCGCCATGTAAGTACTGGTTTCTGCGGTTGCGGCGATACCATAAAAGCGGCCCGGGCCGCACTCCACCACTGGGAGGAACCCTGCATCAGCGGAAGCCGGGGAAGCGGTACCGTATTTTTTTCCGGCTGTACCCTGGGCTGCTGCTTTTGTCAGAATTATGCCATCAGCCAGGAGAATTCCGGAAAGGAAATTACAAGTAAAGAGCTTGCCCAGATTTTCTTAAGGCTTCAGGAGGAAGGCTCCCACAACATTAATCTGGTCACAGCCACCCAGTATCTCCCCTCGGTTTTAAAGGCCTTGGATCTTACAAAACCAAAGCTTTCTATTCCTGTGGTTTATAACTGCGGTGGATATGAATCAGAAGATATCATAAAGGAGCTGGCCTCATACATAGATGTGTGGCTTCCTGATTTAAAATATTTCAGTTCTGAACTTTCCTCACGCTACAGCAAAGCTTCTGATTATTTTGATGCAGCTTCAAAGGCTGTAAAACAGATGATTCGCCAGACCGGGGCTCCCCGGTTTGATTCCGATGGGACCCTTATGAAAAAGGGAGTCATCATACGCCATATGGTGCTTCCGGGCGCTTACAAAGATTCTATCCGCCTGCTTCACTGGATGAAGGATGAATTGCCGGATGGAATGTATTACATCAGTCTTTTGAGCCAGTATACCCCATTCTACCGGAGCGAAAGTTTTCCGGAAATTAACCGGAGGATTACTTCTTATGAATATGGAAAAGTGGTGGATGAAGCCATCAGACTCGGGTTGGAACAGGGATTTATGCAGGAAAAAAGCAGCGCAAAAGAAGAATACACGCCGCCCTTTGATTTGGAAGGGATCTTTTAATAAAGGCTATGTATGTAGATTATATTGGAGGAAAAATATGTATAATCATGAACCCGAAGGGTATGTTTGCCCTTTTTGTCTAATAGTTGATGGTATAGAAAATGAACATATATATACGAAACAGAACGATATAATATACAAAGATGACTATGTTACTGCATTTATTTCTTCTTGTTGGTGGAAAAAAAATAAAGGTCATGTCATTATTATTCCTAATAAACATATAGAGAACTTATATGATTTGCCATCTGAATTTTCTTACAGAATACATGATTTAGAAAAAGAAATTGCACTTGCATTAAAAGAAACATACAAATGTGATGGAGTATCTTCCAGACAGCATAATGAACCTTGCGGAAATCAAGATGTATGGCATTATCATCTTCATATATTTCCAAGATATAAGGGTGACAATTTATATAAGACAGACAGAGAAAACTCAAAGCCAGAAGAACGTTTAGAGTACGTCCAAAAATTAAGAGATTATTTTATCAAGAAGAACAATAAGAATCTTTTTATTTAATTCATATAGTTCTATTAAAAACAGATAGAAACGGATACCGATTTTAAGTTTTCACACCATCGATATCCGTTTCTATATTATTAAATCCATTGGTCTTGATACCTCGTTTCTCTCTCATGTCTGTTTCCTTGTACATCGTACACGATCTTCAGCATGATCTATATTAATTTTTCCGCTCCCCGTTGTTATACACCAGATTCATGGACTTTGCTCTTTAACTTAACTGCTTCTCTCCTTATGCGTCCTAAATTTTCTTAAGTTGGATCATTTGAATCTAATACAGTCTTTCCTTCTCATGAATTCTCTCTTTATTATGAATGACTTATCATTGCTTTAAAGATTGGCTTTTAACATCGGCAGATTGGTTTTTCTTTTGCTTCATATATTATTATGAAGCGTGGCTGCTCTTTCTGGTGGACTGTACCTCCTTCTTTTAGATTTGACTTTCTTTATTTAAAATCTTTTTGTTATGGCTTTATTATAACGTACAAGCTTTATTTTGTCAATACTTTTTAACATATTTTTATATATTAATTGTTAATTTTCAAATTGTATATAATTATTTAGAATTTATATGCATTTTTATAATGTTATTATAAAATATTTTGTTGCCTTTATTCGAATATTATATAATATTAGTATGTCTGCACAAAAAGAAACAGAGTTAAATATCTGTTCGATTTAACTCTGTTTCCACGATCCTTTATGAAATTCATTATGTATCTTTTATGCTTCTCTTAAGCGGAAACTCTTTACCAGTTCACGCAAAAGCTGCGCCTGTTGGGATAGTTCCTCACTGGAAGCTGCACTTTCTTCCGCTGCCGCGGCATTGTTCTGAACTACAGAGGAGATCCTTCCGAGCTCCTTGGTCACATCTTCCACTGCTCTTGCTTCCTGAGTGGCTATGGTTGAAATGGTATCCACGGAATCCACTGCCAGAGCGGAATCCTCTAACACCTTCATCATGGACTGAACGGTTTCATCCAATATCTCATTGCCCTTTTCCACAGCATTTATGGAATCCCTGATTAATGCTGTGGTATTCTTCGCTGCTTCAGAGCTTTTCGCAGCCAGATTCCGTACCTCACCGGCAACCACTGCAAATCCTCTTCCGGACTCTCCTGCCCTAGCGGCCTCTATTGCAGCATTTAATGCCAGGATATTGGTCTGGAATGCAATATCTTC
>DEYX01000313.1:9257-9641 GCA_002365025.1 Hungatella sp. UBA3147
TGGTCTGGAATGCAATATCTTCAATCACCTTGATAATCTTTCCGATCTCACCGGAAGAGACATGAATTTCATTCATGGCATTGGAAAGATTCTGCATGGACATATCGCAGTTTACCACCTCTGTACCGGTCATCTGAACCTGTAAAGATACTTCTCCGGCTTTTTCTGCCAGACGTCTGACTTTATCTGCAACCTGACTGATGGAACCGGACAGCATTTCAACGGTTCTTTCCTGCTCCTCCGCACCGTTTGCTAAAAGCTGGGAACCGCTTGCAACCTGTCCGGAACTTACCGCTACCTGGGCAGCTGCCTGATTGACTTCATTCATAACTGAATTTAGATTCTTGACGATCTGCTTTACCGCCTTTTCAAGCTGGGAAAAGT
>DEYX01000297.1 GCA_002365025.1 Hungatella sp. UBA3147
ATAAATACAAATACTGCAAAAGTGATCAGATAAGCTGCCGGGATCTTTATGGAAATCACTTTTCTGAACAAAAGGTAAGCTGCACCCAGGAGCAGGGCAATCACAGATACCTCACCAATGGTTCCTGAAATTTTCCCGATAAACATGGATGTTATATCAACTGCTTCTCCCGCCTTTAATGCAGCAAGGGGAGTCGCGCCTGAAACCGCGTCACGATATGTAAAGTCAGTCATCTTGCCTGCAAAAGAAATAAGCAGGAAACATCTTGCCGCCAGGGCCGGGTTCATAAAGTTCTGTCCCAGGCCGCCGTAGAGCTGCTTTACCACGATAATGGCAAATACACCGCCCAGAAACGGAATCCATAAAGGAATGGCCGGAGGCATGTTAAGGCCCAGGATCATTCCGGTCACCAGGGCACTTCCATCGCTCACGGTAATGGGTTTTCCCATAAGGGATTCAAATACATATTCACTAAGAACACAGGATAATACACTGATCAGCAAAATCAGCGCTGCTTTCACCCCGAACTGATATACACCATACGCAGACGCAGGAATCATAGCAATGGCAACATCCAGCATAATATTCTGTGTTGTAACCTGATCCCTGACATGAGGTGATGATGATACGTTTAACAATTTACTCATGCTTCCTCCTCCTACGCTTTCTTTCTGCTTGCCGCAACTTCTTTGCGCATTTCTTTAAATGCCTGGGTAAGAGGTCTTCTGGCCGGACAAATATAGGCACAGCAGCCGCATTCGCAGCATTCCATGCCGTTTAATTTTACAAACCGTTCCAGGTCAGACCGTTCCGCCGCATCCATGATCATCTGCGGAACAATATTGCCCGGACATACTTTTACGCATCTTCCGCAGCGGATGCAGGCGCTAGGCGCATTACCTGCCACCTCGTCTTTTGTCAGACAGGTAAGGGCAGAGGAAGTCTTTGTGACAGGAATATTAAAGTTAAACAAAGCCTGCCCCATCATAGGACCTCCGGAAATCACCTTTTCCGGTTCCGTCTTAAAGCCGCCGGAAGCCTCTATAAGCTCGGTATAGCTTGTTCCGGTCCGAACATTATAGTTCTGTGGATTTGCAATGGCATCGCCGGTTACCGTAATGATACGGCGGATCAGAGAAATGCCCTTTGCAACCGCATTATAAATAGAAATCACTGTATCCACATTGTCTACCATACAGCCTGCATCTGCCGGAAGCATGGTGGAATTGATCTTTCTTCCTGTTACGGCATAGATCAGAGTACGCTCACCGCCCTGGGGATATTTGGTCTGTAAAGGACAGACAGTAATCCTTGGTTCATCCTTTACAAGCTCTGTCATGAGCTTGATCGCTTCCGGTTTGTTGCTCTCAATTCCGATCACGCCCTTTGCATTGTCAAACAGCTGAAGGATTATATTTAGTCCTTTTATGATGCTCTCCGGCTCTTCCAACATCATCCGGTAATCAGAAGTTAAGTACGGCTCGCACTCCGCACCGTTGACAATGATCGTATCGATCTTTGATTCATCCTTTGGCGTCAGCTTCACATGAGTGGGGAATCCTGCGCCGCCAAGACCTACAACTCCTGCTTCTTTTACAAGATTCCTGATCTCTTCCTTTGATAAGGTTTTTGGATCCCGCTCTTTGCCAAATCCTTCCACCGCCTGATACTTCCCGTCGTTTTCAATGATAACAGACGGAACCATAGATCCGTTTGCAACCATTCTTGGTTCAATGGTTTTTACCGTTCCTGAAACAGAGCTGATCACGCATGCAGAAATAAAGCCTCCCGGCTCTCCGATCTTCTGTCCAACCAGCACCTGATCACCTGCCGCCACCAAAGGTTTCGCCGGCGCACCGATATGCTGGGATAAGGGGAACACCATCTCGCCTTTTGGCTGCAGCACTTGTACAGGTTTATTTTCCGACAGTTCTTTTCCTTCATAAGGATGAATGCCGCCTTTAAATGTAGCCAGACCCATTTAACTAACCCTCTTTCTCTACAATTCTTTATCTCTCCTGGCAAAATTTCAGCATTTTGCCACCTGAAACAGTATATCATAATTTAGTAACCGAAACAATGCATAAATACATATTGTATACTGTGTTTTATATACAATTTGCCTTATTTACAGGAAAGAATGTTGGTCTCTGACTTCATTTTTTGTTAAATAAATAACAACTTTAACATAAGCAGCTTTGGTATGTTTTTGAAAAAATACATTTATATCTTTTTTTTTTCTTAAATCCCTGATTATCAGCTATTTTTCAACAGTATTTTTAATTTTGTACACTATTTCCCGTTAAATTTTTGTTATATTTTTGTTAATTTTTTTATATATATAAAGACTCTTCTCCTGGTTCTATGAAGTAATATTATGGTTCTCACCTTTTATTTATTAGAAATTTTAATAAATAAAAGGAAGCATTGTGATAACGAAATCACGAATGACTACGTGACTGCCGTTTTTTCCAATGCTCCCTTAAGGTATGCAGGCCGGGGTTTTTGTTTAATCCAGCTCCACTGCCCCGGTATAAAGCTGATAATACCTGCCTTTTTGTTTCAGTAAATCCTCATGATCTCCTCGCTCGATAATCTCACCGTTTTCCAGAACCATAATGGCATTGGCATTGCGCACCGTAGACAGGCGGTGGGCAATCACAAACGTAGTCCTGTTCGCCATGAGACGGTCCATGCCCCGTTCAATATGCTTTTCCGTTCTGGTATCCACGGAGCTGGTCGCTTCATCAAGAATCAGAACCGGAGCCTTTGAAATCGCTGCTCTGGCGATGTTTAAAAGCTGTCTCTCCCCCTGGCTTAAGTTGGCCCCGTCACCTTCCAACAGCGTATCAAAGCCGGAAGGAAGTCTCATGATAAAGGAATAAGCGGAGGCCGTCTTTGCCGCCTGGATCACCTCGTCATCCGTTGCATCAAGCCTTCCGTAACGTATGTTTTCCATTACGGTTCCTGTAAACAAATGGGTATCCTGAAGGACCATGGCAATATTATGGCGCAGGTTTTCCCGCTTGATGTGACGGATATCCACTCCGTCAATGGTAATTTCACCGCCCTGAATATCGTAGAAACGGTTAAGAAGATTTGTGATCGTGGTTTTTCCTGCTCCGGTAGAGCCCACAAAGGCGATCTTCTGCCCAGGTTTTGCATAAAGACTTAAATCCTTTAAAATAACTTTGTCTGGGTCATAGCCAAAGGTCACATGGTTTAATTCCACATATCCATTCATCGGATCAAGTTCTGCCGCATCTTCGTCATCTGCAGGCTCCGGCTCCTCATCCATAACAGCAAATACCCGTTCTGCTCCTGCAAGGGCGGAGAATACATTGGCCACCTGCATAGACATCTCATTGATCGGACGGCCAAACTGTCTGGAAAAGCTTAAGAATACGGTCAGCCCGCCCACGTCAAAGCCCCGGAGCACACAGAGAAGTCCTCCGATGCATGCAGTCAGAATGTAGTTCAGCTGGCTTAAATTTCCCATGACCGGCATCATCACGCCACCGAAAAACTGTGCGTGGATCATGTTGTTCCTTAGATCCTCATTGAGAATTTCGAATTCTTCTTCTGCCACGTCTTCATGGCAGAACACCTTTACAACCTTCTGGCCGCTGATCATTTCTTCAATATATCCGTTTACAGCGCCAAGGGAGCTTTGCTGAGCGGAAAAAAACTTCTGGCTTCTTGACGCCACAAAGCCGCCTACCCTCATCATAACAGGAATCATGATTATAGTCACCAGTGTCAGCCAGATATTTGTATATATCATAAGCGCCAGGGTACCTATAATGCTTAAGACTCCGGTAAAAAGCTGGACCAGGGTGTTGCTTAACATCTGACCAATGGTATCCACATCATTGCTGAACCGGCTCATCAGATCACCGGTGTTATTGGTGTCATAAAACCGTACCGGCAGTGTCTGAATTTTGCTGAATAAATCATCCCTGATCTTTTGGAGGGCATTTTGTGCAACCGTCAGCATGATTCTGGATTGGGCATAGTTAGCAATAACACCGATGAGAAAAACGGCAGCCATTGCCGAAATGCCTTTTGCAAGGCCTGACACACTCCCCATCCCGCCTCCGGGAGGAGCGATATATTGATTTATGATGGGCCTTAACATATAAGAACCGGCTAACGTCGCAAGTGTACCGACAATGACACAGACAAACGCCGCTCCCATGTAAAGCTTATATTCTTTTAAATAAGACATAAGGCGCCTGATGGTTTCCTTGGCATTTTTCGGAAGGCGGCCCTTAATCTGCCGGCCACCTCCATTCCCTCCCATGGGCCCATGGTTTTTGACTGGCTGGGAAGACCGGTTATAACGCCTTTTTAAGCTTTTTATTTTCTTTTGCTCATCCATTATGCACCTGCCTCCTTATCCAAATCTCTCTGGGAATAGTAAATTTCCTGATAAGCCTCGCAGGACTCCATCAGCTCTTCATGGGATCCCATACCTACGATCTGACCGTCATCAAGCACGATGATCTTATCCGAGCCTTCCACGGATCCGATCCGCTGGGCAATGATGAATTTGGTAGTGTCTTTCAGGGTCGTCTGGAAGCACTGACGGATACGGGCTTCGGTTGCCGTGTCCACAGCAGAGGTGCTGTCATCTAAAATCAGTATTTTCGGCTTCTTTAAAAGAGCCCTGGCAATGCAAAGTCTTTGTTTCTGGCCGCCGGATACATTGGAACCACCCTGGCCCAAATCCGTGTCATATCCATCCTTAAAATTAGAAACAAAGCCATCGGCCTGAGCACTTTCCGCCATGAGGATGATTTCTTCCATAGTGGCATTCTCATCACCCCAGCGGAGATTCTCTTCAATGGTTCCTGAAAAAAGGACATTCTTCTGTAAAACCATTCCGACACCTTCCCGAAGGTTCCTGATGGAATAATCTCTTACATCAATGCCATCCACCAGAACTTGTCCTTCATCCGCATCGTAAAGTCGGGGGATCATCTGCACGAGTGAAGTCTTTCCGCTTCCTGTAGAACCAATGATTCCAATGGTTTCTCCAGGCTCCGCAGTAAAATTAATGTGTTTTAAAACCATTTCCTCCATTCCCTTTACATACTGGAAGGAAACATTACGAAATTCCACCTTACCGTTTGTAACCTGGGCTGATAGTTCAGAAGCGTGTTCATCTGTCAGATCAATCTCTGTATCCAAAACCTCTCTGACACGCCTTAAGGACGCCATGGCCCTTGAGGCCTGCAAAAACACCATGGATAACAGCATCAGGGACATAAGGATCTGTACGATGTAAGTGGTAAACGCCGTTAGATCACCTACAGGCATATTACCTGCGATAATGAGATTGCCTCCATACCAGACCACAGCAAGGGTCGTGACATTCATGGCAAGCATCATCACCGGCATACTGATTATAACAATCTTCATGGCATCAAGGCTGCCTTCCTTTAGATCCC
>DEYX01000299.1:0-2729 GCA_002365025.1 Hungatella sp. UBA3147
CTCATAAGAGTCTATGCCCTTTTGGTCATGGCAGGCCACATTGCAAAGGAAGAAATGCTTTCAAAGCTTACGGAACTGTTGGAACAGGTGGTTTCCTGGAGCTTAAAGACCCTGGTGGGAGTTGTGCTTGGGTTTCATCTCATACAGTCCATGGTTCTGCCCTATGTGGATTCCATGAAAACGGGAGCCATTCAGAAGCTGATCGGAGCCATTCCGGGAATCGGCCAGGGCGTCAACTCGGTTGCCCAAATGGTTTTAGGCTCCGGGGTACTTATAAAAAATACCATTGGTGCAGCCGGCATTATCGTACTTCTTATCCTTTCCGTGATTCCTCTGATTAAACTGGCAGTGCTGATGGTTTTATACCAGTGTGTTGCAGCCCTTTTGCAGCCGGTCTGTGATAAAAGGATTGTTTCATGTATTTCAGAAATGGCCAAAGGCCACAAAATGCTGCTGTCTGTAGCGGCTTCTGCAGTGATTCTCTTTGTTGTTACTATAGCGCTTGTATGCGCTTCTACCAATGTGACCTATTATACCGGGTGAGTGGCATGGAAGAATTGTTTAGCTGGATACGCAATATAACCTATTACCTGATTTTTATTACTGTGGTGGGAAACCTCCTGCCAAATAAAAAATATGAAAAATACATAAAATTATTTGCCGGCATGGTACTGATCCTTCTGGTATTAAAGCCCATTACAGGGGGCTTAAGGCTTGATGATACGCTGGCTTACTATTTTGAGTCAATAAGCCTTAAAAAGGAAGCCGGGGAGCTAACAGGAAAGCTTTCGGAAATGGAAGGGAAAAGGCTGGAAAGCATGATTTCCAGATATGAAGAAGCGGTTGGAACGGATTTAAAATCCATGGCTGAGACCGACGGATTTACCTGCAGAGAGTCAAGGGCGGAGATTAACCAGGATCAGGCAAGCAGTACCTTTGGCCATGTCGTGCGGGTGTCCTTGGTTCTGTCACCGGGAAAAACCGGAGATGAGGGAACGGATATTGCAGTTTCCGGTAATGGAAATCTGCCGGTAAAAAAGGTACAGGAAGTGGAAGAAGTGAAAATAGCCGGATCTGAACCGGAAAAGACTGATGATAAGGGGCTGGAGGATGTGAGAAAACAGAAGCAGGAAGAAAATTCACGGCTTTCTGGTCTTAGAAGGCGGATTGCGGAATATTATGATTTGGAGGAACAGGATATTGAAATTCAAATGGAAGATGGGAAAGGATAAATGGCTGATCCTGCTGGCGGTTGGAATGATTATCCTGATCCTTACATTTCCCTCCGGTTCGGGTATGGCTGCCAGGGTAGAGAAGACAGCAGAAAGCAAAAACCAGACGGCACTGCAAAAAGGGATTGTGACAGAGCCAGCAGATGGGGAAGCGGCTGTTGCGGCAGGAGCAGACCGGACCTATGAGGAACAACTGGAGGCGAGGGTGAAGAGAATCCTAAAAACCGTGGATGGGGTCGGTCAGGTAGAAGTAATGATCGTACTGAAATCCTCAGAGGAGAAGGTACTCCGAGTCGATAAAGACAGTTCGGATTCATCTACTGAGGAAAAGGACAGCTCCGGGGGAATCAGAAAGATCACCAGCGCAGATCGCAAGGAAAACACTATTCTGACTGGTTCAGGAGAAAATACAGCTCCCATTGTGGAGAAAGAGATACGTCCGGAAATAGAAGGAATCATCATCAGTGCCCAGGGCGGTGGCAGTCCTACGGTAAAAGCTGAAATTTCCGGTGCCATGGAAGCATTATTTAACCTGCCCCCACATAAAATTAAAGTATTAAAGAGGGTGGAATAAAAAGGAGTGTCATGTATGAGAAGTTGGAAAACAAGCAATGAGCCCAAAGTCCCTAGAACCCCAAAGAAAATGGATATGAAGAAACTGTTCCGAAGAAACCAGATTATTATCACCACCTTAGCCGTTATGATAGCTGCTGCTGGATATTTAAACTATGCAGGAAAGCAGGAGGCCGCTTCAGGGACAGACGTCTATGAAGCTGGAATGACTGATATTTCTGAAGAAGATATTTTAGCGGAAAACCAGTCCCTTACCGGCAGTGATACAAATCAGGAAATTGCAAGCCTTGACCAGGATGCAGAGGATATTGATAAACTGGCGGCAGGAGAAACCGATGCGGCTTTACCAAGCGATGGATCGGTAGACTTAGCGGCAAATGAGACACAGGAGGCAAAAACCGGCCTTGACAACCCTGGAGAAGCGGTGCTTACCAGCGGAATGAACGTATCAGAATACATATCCAGCGTACAGTTAAATCGGGAGCAGGTAAGGGCAAAGAATAAGGAAACCCTAATGAACTTAATCAACAATCCAAACATTGAAGAAGCAGCAAAACAGCAGGCCATTCAGGAAATGATTGATATGACGGCTATTGCTGAAAAAGAAAATGCAGCGGAAACTCTGCTGCTTGCCAAAGGGTTTGCAGATCCGGTGGTCAGCATTTCCAGCGGAAAAGTGGATGTTGTTATCAATGCCTCCAGCATTACAGATCCTCAGCGGGCTCAAATTGAGGACATCGTAAAGAGAAAAACAGAAGTGGGAGCGGAAAGCATCGTAATCACTCTTATGAAATTGGAAGAGTAAAAAGCCTTTGCAAACTGCGGTCAGTTTTGCTATAATGATTCCAGAACCTAAAGGGTCGGAAGAAAAAACATCTTTCAACCCCCCGCTTTTGAATCAGGCGGATATGCCTGCATATCCAG
>DEYX01000299.1:2844-3951 GCA_002365025.1 Hungatella sp. UBA3147
GGATATGCCTGCATATCCAGTTGATTCATTAGTATATAAATATTAGTACAGGAGGGAATTGCTGTGGCAGAAATGGAAAGCAGAAATACTCACAAGGTATATGAAAAAGATAAAATTGGCGAAGTACAGATTGCGGACGATGTGGTGGCCATCATCGCAGGTCTTGCGGCAACAGAGGTAGAAGGCGTAGATTCCATGGCCGGCAACATCACCAATGAGTTGGTGTCAAAGCTGGGCATGAAAAATTTATCCAAGGGCGTTAAGGTGGAGCTGACAGAAGAACATGTATCTGTGGATTTATCCTTAAACATCAAATACGGTTACAGCATACCTACCGTCAGTGAGAAGGTTCAGGAGAAGGTGCAGAACGCCATTGAGAACATGACAGGCTTAACGGTTCTGGATGTGAACATCCGGATTGCCGGTGTGGCATTGGAAGAGAATAAATAGATGAAAAGGTCTATCGCGGGGGCGAACCGGGAAAAGGTTCATGCCCCCGCTTTTCTTTGTGTACAAAAGAATAAAAGCTGTAAGGATATGATTCTGGATTTATAAAGGGACAGGTGTTTTCATATATGATGGCTGATAAGGAGAAAGACCGCTACTCGCTGAGGGTGATGACATTATTTGGTCTGGTGGTATCGGTAATTATAGGGATATTCGCTTTAAACATTTATTACTTCAAAGAGGTGGAAAAAAGTCTGGTAGAACAGACTTACCAGGATTTAAAAAGGGAGAATGACGAAGCACTTACCTATTTTCGGGGAATGATCCGGGAAAGGTTTGAAGTGCTTGAGGCGTTCTCTGCTTATGGTGATCTGCCGGAGGGATCAGAAATTGAAGTTTTAGGCGGGCAGGGAATTATGTATTACGGGATCCATGAATCCCAGGGGTTAAAGGTAGGAAACAGCATTACCAGGCTGCCCTCCAAGGGCTTTAACGGTCAGTCAGGGATCGCTCTGTCCGTTCCGGTGGTTAGGGATGGACAAGCAAAGGGGTCGGTCTGTATGGAGTATACAGCTGAAGAACTTGGGAAGTATTTAAACAGTACAGAGTTAAGCCCATATGGTGCCAGTCTGGTTTTCACAAGGTCCGGAGAGCTGGTGG
>DEYX01000014.1:0-11298 GCA_002365025.1 Hungatella sp. UBA3147
TGATGTCTGTATCGATCCGTCCATGGACAACTTACCGGATCTGGAAGCTGATGACAACGTAACCGTATTTGAGAGACCTGGTACCCGTCTGTTCTATCTTGGCTTCAATGTAACAAAAGAACCGTGGGACAGCTTAAAAGTAAGACAGGCGGTGGCACATGCGATTGACCGTGAGTCAATCATTGATGTGGTTTTGATGGGGAAGGGACAGACTCAGACTACCATTTTAAACCGCGGCCTTTGGAGCTTTTTCGATGAAATGGAAGGATATCCGTATGATGTGGATGCAGCAAAAGCAGCATTGGCTGAGAGCGGCTATACCCCAGGCGGCAAAATTCCACTACTTATCTCCAACGAGAGCGATTACGGCCAGGTGGCACAGCTGATTCAGGCGAACTTAAAAGTAATCGGTATGGATATCGAAATCCAGACCGTTGAGCCGGCGACACTGAAAACCGAGTGCGTAAATGGCACCCAGGGCCTGTATTTGTGGAGATGGAACGAGGACAGTAAGGTTGATTTCGTATATCGTGACCTGTACTACACCGGTTCCGGCAGCAATTATCATCACTACTCCGATCCGAGAGCGGATGAGCTGACTGACTTAATTCTGACTGAAAAAGATCCGGACAAGCGCCTGGAATACTCCAAAGAGCTGCAGAAGTACCTGGTTGAAGCAGTTCCCCAGGTCCCGCTGTACATTAAGAACTTAATCATTGCTTACAATAAGAATCTTGAGGACACCTACTTATATGGCGGCGGAAACCACGACTGGAGATTCGCTTACGTGACAGAATAAAAGAGGTTAGCTTATGGGACGATATTTACTGAACAGACTGCTTCTCATGATCCCGGTGATCCTGATAACTTCGTTTCTGATCTACTCCGCTATGAACATGACGGGAGGAGATCCGGTCCTCGCTCTGGCCCCTGACAATGCGTCAGAGGCCCAGATCGAGATAATCCGAGAAGAGCTAGGGCTTAATGACCCCTTTGTTATCCGTTATTTCAAGTACATGGGCGGAATGCTAAAGGGTGATCTGGGTACCTCCTATGTAACTAAAAAAGATGTCTTTGAGACTTACATACAAAGACTGCCAGCCACCATGCAGCTGGCCTGCGCCTCTGTTTTCGTGTCCGTGTTGATTGCCATTCCCCTTGGCATTTACACTGCCATACGACAGAATACCTGGAAGGATAATCTAGGGATGGTATTTGCACTTTTCGGTGTTTCGATGCCTAACTTCTGGCTTGGCCTCATGCTCATGCTTTTGTTTTCACTAAAACTTGGCTGGCTGCCATCCAGCGGCCGTAATGGACCATTATCCCTGATTCTTCCTGCCGTGACAGTCGGAATGGGTCTTGCCGCACTGATTACCCGGACCACGCGCTCGTCCATGTTAGACGTGCTTCGTCAGGATTACATGCGCACTGCCAGGGCCAAGGGGGCGGATGAGAAACGGGTGATTCTCCGCCATGGTCTTAAAAATGCCCTGATTCCCATTATCACTGTAGTCGGTATGCAGCTCAGCAATGTTTTGACCGGATCCGTGCTGGCCGAGACCGTATTCGCCTGGCCGGGGGTCGGACGGCTGATTTTTGATTCTATTTCCAAGCGTGACACGCCGATGGTTACCGGGGCTATTATCATGTCCTGTGTCCTAATGAGTATCGTAAACGTACTGGTGGACGTAGTATATGCATTCTTTGATCCCCGAATCAAGGCGCAGTATATAAAAAAGAGGTGATATCATGGCAGCAGAGACTGTAAAAAGCCGTTCTCAGGCCCAGGAGGTCTGGAGAAGGCTTAAGAAAAATAAAGGTGCCATGATCGGTCTGGGTTTTCTGGTACTGCTTGTTGCGGTTGCCATTGCCAGCGGCTTTATCTTCGATTATGACACGGAAGTGATCGGGATCAACCCTGCTTTAAAGCTGCAGCCGGCAAACTCGAAGCACTGGTTCGGCACCGACAACCTGGGACGTGACATATTCGCCAGAGTCTTATACGGAGCCCGTTACAGCCTGGTAATTGGTGTGGGAAGCGTGGCCATCGGTCTGGTGGTAGGAGTTATCTGCGGCGCCTTAGCCGGATACTACGGCGGCATAATCGATCAGGTGGTTATGAGAACAAACGATATCCTGTATGCAGTGCCGAATATTATGATTGCAGTTGTTATTGTGTCCCTGTTCGGAACCAACACAATGAATCTGCTGTTGGCACTGTGTGTGACGGTTGCCACGGCATTCACAAGAATCGCCCGTGCTTCCGTTATGACGATCCGGGGACAGGAATATGTGGAGGCAGCCTATGCGATGGGGCTTCCCACCTGGAAGGTTATCGCAAAGCATATCCTTCCCAACTGTCTTTCCCCGATCATTGTTCAGATTACCCTTTCCATCGGTACGACCATCATTGCTGCCTCTTCCTTAAGTTTCCTGGGTATTGGCATTCCAAGCCCGGCACCGGAATGGGGGGCAATGCTTTCCGAGGGACGAAACTTTATCCGAAATTCCAGTTATATCTGCGTAATACCGGGACTTGCCATTATGTTAACGGTACTGGCTTTAAATCTTTTAGGCGACGGGCTGCGGGATGCGCTGGATCCAAAACTGAAAAAGTAGGTGATGAGTATGAACGAAATTATATTAGATATCAAGAACCTGGTGATCAATTATGAGACAGATGACGGCTGCGTCCGGGCTGTTAATGGCCTCGATCTGCAGCTTGGCAAGAAAAAAACACTGGGTCTGGTAGGGGAAACCGGTGCTGGAAAGACGACCACCGCCCTTTCTATTCTGAATCTGGTGCCGAATCCGCCGGGTGTTATTCGGGACGGAGTCATCATGCTGGATGGCGACAATGTGCTGGAGAAGAGCCCAAAGGAATTGGAAAAGATGCGCGGCAACGATGTTGCCATGATCTTCCAGGATCCAATGACTGCTTTAAATCCGGTTATGACCATCGGTGAACAGATCGCAGAGAGCATCCTTCTGCATGAAAATATTTCTGAGGAAGGAGCCATGGAGCGGGCGAAAGATATGCTTAAGATGGTCGGCATTGCAGAGAGCCGTGCCTGTGACTACCCCCATCAGTTCTCTGGCGGTATGAGGCAACGTGTAGTCATCGCCATTGCGCTTGCTTGTAATCCGAAACTGCTGATTGCAGATGAGCCAACCACAGCCCTGGATGTGACGATTCAGGCACAAGTACTGGAGCTGATGAAGGGACTGATCAGACAATACGAGATGTCAATGCTCTTAATCACTCACGATCTTGGCGTTGTAGCCGAGATCTGTGATGAAGTGGCGGTTATTTACTCGGGAAAGGTCGTGGAAAAAGGTACTGCCGATGAAATTTTCAATCATACCCGTCATCCATATACAGAAGGCCTATTCAACTCCATGCCCAACTTAAAACAGCGCGGTGAGGAGCTGGAACCGATTCAGGGTATGATGCCGGATCCCATGAACTTACCGGACGGCTGCTCTTTTGCGGAGCGCTGTCCTTACGTGTCAGATCGATGTCTGCAGGTACAGCCGGAGTTAAAACCAAATGGTGATACCCATTTCGTGGCCTGCCTGGCTTATGAGGACAAAAATTTCAAGCTCAGGAGGTATCAGGATGCCGGGAAGTAAATATGTATTGGAAGTTGAAAATCTGACAAAATATTTTAATACACCGGCCGGACAGCTTCATGCCGTAGACGGTGTCAGCTTTAAGCTGGAGTATGGAAAGACATTGGGCATTGTTGGGGAATCCGGATGCGGCAAGTCCACCACCGGCCGGACCCTGTTAAAGTTGACCCCGCCGTCCTCCGGCAAGATTATTTTTGACGGCGAGGACATCACCGCTTATCGCACTTCAAAGATGCGTAAGCTGCGTACGGAAATGCAGATAATTTTCCAGGATCCCTTTTCTTCTCTGGATCCCAGACAGAGCGTTATGCAGCTCATCAGTGAGCCAATGATCCAACACAAACTGGTCAGCGGCAAAGCGGCCATTGAGAAAAAGACACGGGAGCTGATGGAGATTGTTGGCCTTTCATCCCGATATGTCAATACCTACCCCCATGAGCTCGATGGCGGCAGACGCCAGAGAATCGGCATTGCCCGTGCTCTGGCTGTAAACCCCAAACTCATCGTCTGTGATGAACCGGTATCCGCCTTGGATGTATCAATTCAGGCACAGATTTTAAACCTGTTAAAGCAGCTTCAGAAGGACCGTGGCCTTTCCTATATCTTCATTACCCATGATCTGTCGGTAGTAAAATACTTTTCTGACGATATTGCAGTCATGTATCTGGGGCAGATGGTTGAGAAGGCAAACTCCGACGATTTGTTCACAGAGCCGATCCACCCATACACAAAAGCACTGCTGGCAGCAGTTCCGCAACCGGTAGTGGGAAAAGATCGTCCGCAGCGTCAGCTGATTAAGGGCGAGATCACCTCCCCGGTAAACCTGCCTGACGAGTGCCGGTTCTCCAAGCGATGCGACTTCACCTGCGACCATTGCCTGCAGAAGAACCCGGAGCTTAAGGAGCTGCGTCCGGATCACTTTGTGGCGTGTACGCTTGCAAAGTAATAAAGCCTATGACACCGTAGGATACCATACCACATGGAATCCTTGGAGGGGGCATTTTTTGTATTTGTTTAACGATAAGATTTAAAAATAAACGATGCGGGCTATTTTTAGCCCGCTGTTTTTGTTTTGAATTATGTGAAAAAAATATCAAAAACCTTATTGTAAGTATCAAGTTAATTTTGTATAATAAAGAGAGAAACCACCATGATTGACCGCGGAGATTGATGAATATGATAAAATTAACAAATTTTGATGTTAAAAAAATGACGATAGGGGAAATGGCTAAAATCAATCACATATCAGAACAGACCTTAAGACTTTACGACCGGGAAGGGCTGTTTTCCCCCGTAAACAGGGATGAGAACACCGGATACCGCTACTATGACATTCGCCAAAGTGCCCAGCTTGATATGATCCGGTACATGAAAGCCTTAGGGATGCCCTTAAAGGAGATCCGGGTTCACATGAAAAAGTGGGATATGGGGCGGGTAAAACAGCTCCTCAGGGAGAACCGGGATGCCATTGATCAGAAGATTGTGGAACTTAATCTTCAAAAGCGTGCCATAGAACGGACTCTTGACAGTTATGACCGCTATGAAGCGGCTCCTCCCGATGGGGCCATTGTTATGGAGTACATACCAAAACGCCGGATGTATGTAAAAGAGACGAAAACTAATTTTTATGACTATGAAATCGATGAATACGAACGTCTTTTACGCAGTTTAAAGGAGGATATGGGAGCCCGTAAGATATCTCCGTTTTACTTTGCCAATGCAGGGACCATATTAAAGCGGGAGAATTTTATGAAGCGAAACCTGTATTCTACCCAGGTGTTCGTGTTCGTGGACCAGGAATACGTTGAGGAAGAACTGATCACCGTCATACCGGCCAATTCCTATCTTTGCATATACTGTGACCGATTTTCCAAAGAAAAAGAATACATTGACCGGCTGCTGGCGACCATAGAAGAGAATCACTACACGGTAATCGGAGATTACATCTGCGAAGTCATTGTTGAGATGCCTCTTGACTATAAGGAAAGGGGAATGTTCCTGCGCCTGCAGGTACCGGTCCGTATGTCCTGATATTTGGTGATTTTGCTCCATTGACCTGATACCGTCTATAACCTTTATAATGAATACATCAGGAGCTTGGCTCCATAACAGGTTCTTATATAGAAAGGATGACGACGATGATGAATAATGAAAAAATCCGTGTGGTACAGTATGGCTGCGGAAAAATGGCAAAGTATATTCTAAGATATTTATATGAAAATGGCGCGGAAATTGTAGGCGCCATTGATGTGAACCCTGATGTGGTAGGCATGGATGTAGGCGAATTTGCCGGCCTTGGATTTAAAATCGGTGTTCCCATCCGAAGCGACGCAGATGCGGTTCTTGACGAGTGCGATGCAGACATTGCCGTCGTGACCCTGTTCAGCTTCATGGATGATGTATACCCTCATTTCGAGAAATGTGTTTCCAGAGGAATCAATGTGGTGACGACCTGTGAGGAAGCCATTTATCCATGGACCACTGCTTCCGCCATTACCAACCGTCTGGACCGGCTGGCAAAAGAAAACGGATGTACCATCGTTGGAGCAGGAATGCAGGATATTTACTGGATCAATATGATTGGCTGTGTGGCAGGCGGTGTACATCGGATCGACCGCATAGAGGGAGCAGTCAGCTATAACGTGGAAGACTACGGACTGGCCCTTGCCGAGGCTCACGGTGCAGGCCTTACCCCAGAGGAATTCGAAGAAAAGATTGCCCATCCAACCACTTTGGAGCCTTCCTATGTATGGAATTCCAACGAGGCGCTGTGCAATAAGATGGGCTGGACCATCAAATCCCAGACACAGAAGTGCGTTCCTTACTTTTATGATAAAGACTTATATTCCGAAACTCTGGGAGCTACGATCCCCAAGGGCAACTGCATCGGCATGAGCGCTGTTGTAACTACGGAAACCTTCCAGGGACCGGTCATTGAAACCCAGTGCATCGGCAAGGTTTACGGTCCGGATGACGGTGACATGTGTGACTGGAAAATTATTGGAGAGCCGGACACTACCTTCTTTGTAAAGAAGCCGGCTACGGTAGAGCATACCTGTGCAAACATTGTAAACCGCATTCCAACCATACTGAATGCTCCGGCAGGGTTTGTAACGGTTGAAAAGCTTGACGATGTTCAGTACTTGTCCTACCCAATGCATTTATATCTGGAAAGCTAAGAATTAAGGATAAATAAGAATCAGGGATAAATAAGAATCAGGGATAAATAAGAATCCGCAGAGGAATCAGACTCTGCGGATTCTTTGCGCCCTTTAACATAGACGGCTTCGACTAACGGGCATGGAAGCCTGACAGGTAAAGTTATCCCTTTTCCCGCCCGCTGGAAAATGGTATTATGGGAATAAGGCTGCTGATATCGATAAGCAGCCGGAGATTTATTTGGTTTTTTCCTAAATAAGAATGGAAAAATTACAGGAGGTAAGAACATGGAGCGATTTGAGTACAAGACATTGTTTACCGATGCAAAGGGAATGCTTGGTGGAAAAGTAGACCAGGGTGCATTTCAAAAAGAGTTAAATGAGTTAGGCCAGCAGGGTTGGGAGCTGGTAAATACAGTTCCTGCCGCTCAAAGCTATGGGAGCACAAGGTGGATCATCTCGATATTTAAACGGAAGGCCGAGTAAGCCTGTAACGTGGCGAATGATGAGCGATATATAATAGATAGATGTAGAAATATAAGTAATTATGCATGAAGAGAGTTGAAAAACCCGAATAATCAACAGAATACAACAATGAACTCTAATGAACAATCGAAAAAACATGATAAAAATGATATGGATCAGCAAACATTGATTTTCGTTATTTTCTTATAATGCTTTGACAATACCAGAAGTGATGCTATAATCAGGAGGCATATATTGAGACAGGATAACAAAGGAGAAGAAAAATGAAAGTTCTTGAAAAGCATCCCATGGTCATGATCGCAATCGGTGTCATAGGAATTTCCCTTTCTGCGATTTTTGTCAAATATTCCGATGCGCCTTCCGTGGTGACGGCTGCTTACCGGCTCTTGTGGACGGTGGGGCTTATGACACCTGTGGTATTTGGAAAAGCCCAGGTCCGGGCGGAGCTGAAGCGGACGAAAGGGAAGACCATTGCATTATGTGCAGTGAGTGGAATATTTCTGGCTCTTCATTTTACGTCATGGTTTGAATCGTTAAAGCAGACTTCTGTGGCAAGTTCGACGGCGATCGTCTGTACAGAGGTCATCTGGGTGGCCTTGGGATTTGTCGTGTTCTTAAAAGGAAGGATTGGAAAAACTGCCCTTATAAGCATTGCCATTACAGTATTCGGCAGTCTGCTTATTGCCCTTTCTGATTATTCGGCAGGAGGGGATCATTTGTCCGGAGACGGGCTTGCCCTGGCAGCGGCTATCTTTTCTGCCTTCTATACCCTGATCGGCCGGGAAGTGAGAAAAGGAATGTCGACAATATCTTACACCTATATTGTCTATTTCTTCTGTGCATTGGTGCTTTGCATATCAATGGTAGCGGCCGGAATTCCTTTCCATGGTTATGGGATGAGTTCTGTGGTGGTAGGGCTTCTTCTGGCGGTATTCTCTACCCTTCTTGGACACAGTATTTTCAGCTGGTGCTTAAAATTCCTGTCTCCCTCTTTTGTATCGGCGTCCAAGCTCTGTGAGCCGGTGGTTGCGGCCATATTTGCCGTGTTCCTTTTTGCTGAACTTCCGGCTCTTTTACAGATTGCCGGAGGCCTGATTACCATAGGCGGTGTACTGCTGTACTCCAGGGTGGAGAAAATTGGGGAATGATTTTTCTTGTGATTCTATAGAAATAGTGTTAACCTAGAAATTGTGGAACTAATTTCCAAATATTTAGTAAAGGATTCATGGTAAATGAGCAGAAATGGAAGTCATGCAGGTACGATGAGAAAGGGTGTCCTTCTGGCAGTCATATTGATGTTTGCAGGGACGACAACTGCACTGGCAGATGACACTTCTAAATTTGTCCCGGGAACCAAAATAAACGGAGTTCTTGTAGGAGGAATGACAGTCGAAGAAGCGAAGATACAAATAGAAGGATTTTATGGTAGGGAATATCGCCTTTCCATCAAGGAAAAGGGAGAGGCGACAGAGGTCATAAACGGTCCTGATATCGGCTATCAGGTAGTTTTTGCGGAAGGGCTTAAGACGGTTTTAGAAGAGCAGAACGCTTCGGGGCGGGTGACAGGCCCTGCAGCTGATAATACCTATAGCCAAAAGGGAGCAGTCAGTTATGACGAAGGGAAGTTAAAGGAAAAGCTGAATTCTCTTTCATGTATAAACGGCGATGGTATTACGGCTACTACGAATGCCCGGATTTCTGAATGGCAGCAGGGAGCCCCCTATGCAATCCTGCCGGAAGTACTGGGGAACAGCGTAAACCTGGAAAAACTGGAAGCAACCGTTAAGGCTGCATTAAATGAAGTACTTCCCCAAATAAACCTTGAGGAATCAGGCTGTTATGACACTGTAACCGTTACCTCAGAGGATACCGGATTGATCGCCCAGCGGGATGCTCTCAATCGTGTCAGGGAAATGGAAATCATCTATACCTTTGGAGAACAGTCGGAGGTTTTAAAAGGAGAGGAAATCTGTTCCTGGATATCGGGGATGACGGGAGAAGTGATTAACGTAAGAGGAGACAAGACTTCGGCTTACATTAAGACTCTGGCGGACAAGTATGATACAGCAGGCAAGGAACGGGCATTTCGTGTCACGGATGGTAAGGCCCGTCTTCTTCCAGGTTCCTATGGCCAGAAGATAGATCAGGCAGGAGAAAACGCAGCCCTGGCTGCTATCATACAATCCGGGCAAAGCCAGAAGAGAGAACCGAAGTATATTCAGACAGTGGCTAACCGGAGCAATGCCTGGGGCGGGGCTTATGTGGAGATAGATTTGGCGGCCCAGCATGTTTACATGTATAAAGATGGTGTTCTGGTATGGGATTCTCCGTGTGTCACAGGAAATGTTTCTAAAAAATACACAACTCCGGAAGGTATTTTTACCCTTTACTATAAGGAGACAGATCGAATCCTGCGGGGAAAGAGACAAGCGGATGGCACCTACGAATATGAAAGCCATGTGAATTACTGGATGCCATTTAATGGAGGGATCGGTCTTCATGACGCAAACTGGAGAAGCAGGTTCGGCGGAGATATCTATCAGACAAAGGGTAGCCATGGTTGTATCAACCTTCCGCCGGATAAGGCAAAGGCTTTATATGGCCTTGTATATTCAGGAATTCCTGTAATCTGTCACTATTAAGTCAGGTGCAAGATAAGAGAGAAACGATTTGAAAGCCGGTTCGGGTATTTATCCGAACCGGCTTTTTTAATAGGACTTCTGAAGGATTCTCCGGAGTCCGTTTTTTATTTCCCCAAATATAGGAAACATTTGCGGAACCTCTGCTTCTCGTGAGAGAATCTAAATTGGTTTTAGCTCAGTATCACCGTCATTTTATGAAAGCATTATCTCTGAAAGAAATCATATTTATAAAGGGATGAAAAATATTACCACAAGAGTAATAAATGTTGAAATACGGGATCGTATCCGTATGCATGTGAAACTATTTACACATTAAATGAAATAAAGTATCATAAGGCCATCAGATAAGGATAAGTAGAAAGAGGAAAAGGAGAAAAACAATGAGAACATATAACGTATGCATCGTTGGAGGGGGAAGTACTTTTACATTAGGTTTCTTAAAGTCCTTTGTCAGACTTAAAGAGGAGTTCCCCTTAAAGAAGCTGGTGCTGTTCGATATCGACAACGACCGCCAGGAACCGATTGGGAAGTATGGTGAAATTCTATTTAAGGAAAGATTTCCGGAGCTGGATTTTTCTTACACAACCGATGTTAAGGAAGCTTATGAGGGAATGGATTTCATCTTTATGCAGATGCGCTCCGGAGGACTTCCAATGCGTGCAAAGGATGAGCACATTCCGCTGAGCATGGGAATCATCGGACAGGAAACCTGCGGGGCAGGAGGGATGGCCTATGGTCTCAGGTCCTGTGTGGATATGATCAAGGCCGTACACGATATCCGCACCTATGCGCCGGAATCATGGATATTAAACTACTCCAATCCCGCAGCTATTGTTGCGGAAGCGCTCCGCAGGGAATTTCCGGATGACAAGAGAATTTTAAACATCTGTGACCAGCCGGAGAATGTGGTACGTTCCTGCAGCAGACTATTAAAATGCAGTTGGGAAGATTTAGACCCGGTTTACTTTGGACTGAACCATTATGGCTGGTTCACCCATATGTATGATGTTCATACAGGAGAAGACTTACTTCCAAAGATCAGGGAAATGGTTGCCCGGAACGGTTTCCTTCCCCAGGATGCGGAACAGAGAGATAAGTCCTGGCTGGATACCTATGGAATGGTAAAGACAATCATGGAAGATTTCCCGGAATTTCTGCCTAACACCTATGACCAGTATTACTTATATCCGGAATATAAGGTCAGCCATCTGGACGCTGATTTTACCCGTGCGGATGAGGTTATGGCGGGGAGAGAAAAACGGGTCTTTAGGGAATGTGCCCAGGTGATCAAAGAAGGAAAGCTGGGAGATAAGTTTGATGAGATTTCCGATGCCCATGCAGAAATGATGATTAAGGTTGCGGAATCCATTGCCTAT
>DEYX01000014.1:11547-11911 GCA_002365025.1 Hungatella sp. UBA3147
GGTTGCGGAATCCATTGCCTATAATAAAAATGACAGGCATATCCTGATTGTTGAGAACAACGGCGCGATAGCCAATATGCAGGACGATGCCATGGTAGAGGTTGTATGTGAACTTGGAGCAAATGGCCCACGCCCCATGAGAGTAGGAAATATTCCTCAGTTCTATCTGGGACTTTTGGTTAATCAGGTATCCTGTGAAAAGCTGATTGTAGATGCTTATTTTGAGAATTCTTATCAGAAAGCTCTGGAGGCATTTACTCTTAACAGGCTGATAGGCGATGCAAAGAAAGCAAGAATGGTACTGGATGCTTTGATTGAAGCAAATAAAGGCATGTGGCCGGAGTTAAAATAAGGGGAAGCAAAA
>DEYX01000013.1 GCA_002365025.1 Hungatella sp. UBA3147
TCAATGGTAACAGTAGCGCCTTCTGCTTTAATATTGTTGAAACGGGTGATCGTGGAGCCCTTTGGCATATAGACTACGGATTTCTGGCCTAACCGGTTCGCTGCCCATGCAACACCGCGTCCGTGATTGCCGTCGGTAGCGGTGAAGAAGGTCGCCTGGCCAAACTCTTCTCTTAATGCATCAGATGTGAGGACGCTGTAAGGAAGATCGGAAACATCTTTTCCGGTCTGCTTTGCAATGTACTTTGCAATAGCGAAGGATCCGCCTAATACCTTAAATGCATTTAAGCCGAACCGGTAAGATTCGTCTTTCATGTAAACCTGGCCAAGGCCTAAATAATCAGCCATATGATCCAGCTTTACAAGAGGAGTCTTGCTGTACTGAGGAAAGCTTTCGTGGAATACTCTTGCCTTCTTGATTTCATCAGTAGCCATAACCGGTAAATTTTTATCATCGGTCTTTGGCATGGTGTTTACAACCCATTGGATTGGTTTCATGATTTTTCATTCTCCTTTTTTCTACATTAATATATTACTTTTCTTTATTTGTATCCATATAACTGTATAAAGTGAATTTGGATATGCCAAAATAATTGGAAACCTTGTCGCCTGATCTGGTAATAAGGAAAGCACCGGCATCATTTAAATACTGGATTGCCGCAACTTTGTCATCTTTGCTCATAAGAGCGACCGGTTTGCCAACCAAGGCAACAGACTGTTCGATCAGTGCGTCAAGTAAATCATTCACATTATGGGTGATTCTTTTTGGCTGCTTCTCATCGTCTCCTGTTTCCGAGGTGGAGAGAAGAGATTTTAAGGAATTGTCTATGGTAAGCAGTCCTGTGATATCATAGTTAAGAGCCAGAATGTAATCAATGGTATTATTTTTGCCTCTTATATACATGGTGCTGGATTTTAGGATCCTGCCGTCATCGGTTCTTGTTAAATAGGATAAGCGGTCTTTTAAAAGATCCGGGTTCTTTTTTAACGTTTCAAGAACGATTTCAGAGGGACCATCCCCCAGCTTTCTGTTGCTTACCTGGCCGTTCTCAATATAGACAATGGAACTCTCTATATCTTCTTTCCTAATGTCGTGGATAACTACCTCACAGTTGTTACCAAAATGAGTAGCAATTCCACTGGCGATTTGCGTTAACAGTTCAAGCTTTGTATCCATCGTTTGCCCTCCCCTCATCGGAACATCTTATACACTCATCATAGCATAAAAAATTAAAATTACAAGTGGTTTTCTAAAAATTTTTTAGGTTCGCTAAAATTTTTTTGTATTTTCACTTGCATTTCTTTATATGAAATGATACACTGTACCTAGTGAGGGATTTATGGTGTAATCTGTATAGAAAATGTCGAATTATAGGAGTGAGTATAAGCAGATTGCAAAAATTGAGTACAGGCATAGGATTGGTTCTTATGTGAGGTTTGTACAGTTGAATATTTTAAGGTTTAACCTAAATTATAATTAAAAAATGGAAAAAAGGAGATGGAAACATGCTGATTATCGGTAATGGAAGAATGATTACAAGAGACCCCGGGAATCCGTTTTTTGAGAACGGTGCAGTTGCAATGGAGGGGAACGTGATCCGCAAAGTTGGAACCACAGAAGATATGAAGAAAGCTTACCCGGAAGCGGAGTACATCGACGCAAAGGGCGGAGTTATCATGCCAGCCTTTATTAATGCCCACGAACATATTTACAGCTCTTTTGCCAGAGGCTTAAGCATCAATGGGTATGATCCTCACGGATTCTTAGAGATCCTTGACGGAATGTGGTGGACCATTGACCGCAACCTCACTTTAGAAGAAACACGGTTAAGCGCCATGGCGACTTACATCGATTCCATTAAGAACGGTGTGACGACAACCTTTGACCATCACGCAAGCTTCGGCCATATTACAGATTCTCTGTTTAAGATCGAAGAGGCAGCAAAAGAGACCGGTGTCCGTTCCTGTCTGTGCTATGAGGTTTCTGACAGAGACGGCAAAGAGAAGGCTAAAGAAGCAGTTCTTGAGAACGAAGCATTTATTAAGCATGCGTTGGCAGATGACAGCGACATGATTGCAGGAATGATGGGCATGCATGCCCAGTTCACCATTTCTGATGAGACCATGGAGCTTGCAGCTTCCCACAAGCCTGAAGGTGTTGGTTATCACATCCATGTGGCAGAGGGGATTGAAGATCTTCATGACTGCTTAAAAAAATACGGCAAACGAATCGTAGACCGTCTCATGGACTGCAATATCCTGGGAGAAAAGACCCTCCTTGGACACTGCATCTATATCAATCCCCATGAGATGCAGCTGATTAAGGATACGGATACCATGGTAGTTCACAATCCGGAATCCAACATGGGCAATGCATGCGGATGCCCGCCAACTATGGAACTGGTTCACAGAGGAATCTTAACAGGTCTTGGAACTGATGGTTATACTCACGACATGACAGAATCCTATAAAGTGGCCAATGTACTGCACAAGCATCATTTATGTGATCCCAATGCAGCATGGGGCGAAGTTCCGAAGATGCTGTTTGAAGGAAATGCAAAGATTGCAGGACGTTACTTTAAGAAGCCTTTGGGCGTATTAAAAGAGGGCGCAGCAGCAGATGTGATCGTTACCGACTATATTCCGTTAACACCAATGAATGGGGATAACTGCAACAGCCATATCCTTTTCGGAATGACAGGACGCAGTGTGGTAACCACAGTAGGCAACGGAAAAGTGCTGATGAAGGATCGAATCCTTACAGCCATTGATGAAGAAAAGGTGATGGCAGACTGCAGACAGGCAGCAGCTGAACTTGCAAACCGGATTAATTCCAGATAATATTACTTTCATAAAATCAAAAAAAAGAGTAATATAAATAAGTATAGAATATTCACTGAGGGTTGTCTGAGGAGGAATAAAGCGGACAACCCCGTTACAGGAGGTAAAACATGGGAGATAGAATGACCCCAATGCCATTTGGGCAGTTAGTAGACTGGATCGTAAAAGAACAAGGAAAGAATGATACTGTTTTTGGTGTCTACAGGCCTTATAAAGCAGACGAGAAAAACAACCGCAAAATTTTCGGACGTAATTTGGAGACACCTATGGGACCGGCAGCCGGCCCTCATACCCAGCTCACACAGAATATTGTAGCTTCCTACTATGCCGGAAGCCGTTTCTTTGAATTAAAGACTGTTCAGATCTTAGACGGAGAAGATCTGCCTGTAAGCAAACCATGTATTAAGGCAGATGACGAGTGCTATAACTGTGAGTGGTCTACAGAACTTTATGTTCCACAGGCTCAGGACGAATACATCAAGGCATGGATCCTGCTTCACATCATTGCCAAAGAATACGGCCTTGGAGCAATGGATGGCTTCCAGTTCAACATGAGCGTTGGATATGATCTGGAGGGAATTAAATCCCCGAAGGTGAACTCCTTTATCGATAATATGAAGGATGCAAAAGATACAGAGATGTTTAAGGATTGCATTAAATATCTTTTCGATCATTTGGATCAGTTTAAGAACGTGACCAGGGAAGATATCGAGAACATCCCTTCCGAAATCTGCAATTCCGTGACCCTTTCCACTCTTCACGGATGTCCTCCTCAGGAGATTCAGAGAATTGCTACTTACCTGATCGAGGAAAAGGGACTGAATACCTTCATAAAGTGCAACCCGACTCTTCTTGGATATGAATTTGCCAGAAAGACTATGGATGATATGGGATATGATTATGTATCATTCGGCGATTTCCACTTCCTTGATGACTTACAGTACGAGGATGCAATTCCCATGTTAAAGACCCTTATGGCTTTGGCTGAGAAAAAGAACCTGGAATTCGGTGTTAAAATTACCAATACCTTCCCGGTTGATGTAAAAAATAAAGAGCTTCCAAGCGAAGAGATGTATATGTCCGGAAAGTCTTTATATCCTCTTTCCATTACTCTGGCAGCCAGACTGGCAAAGGAATTTGACGGAAAGTTAAGAATTTCCTTCTCAGGCGGTGCAGATTACCACAACATCAAGGCAATTGTAGATGCAGGAATCTGGCCTGTAACCGTGGCAACCACTCTTTTAAAGCCAGGCGGCTATCAGAGACTTTACCAGATCGCAGAGAAGTTAGAAGGCGGCCAGGTGGAGTTTACAAAAGTTGATCCGGAAAAGACTGCGAAACTGGCAGCAGATGCAGTTCATGATCCTCATCACAAAAAGGCAGTAAAACCACTTCCTATCAGGAAGATGCCTAAGAGCGTTCCTCTTATTGACTGTTATGTGGCTCCATGTAAGGAAGGCTGCCCCATTCATCAGGATATCACCACCTATTTACAGCTTTCCGGTGCAGGCAAATATGAGGATGCGATGAAGGTAATCGCTGAGAAGAATCCGCTTCCATTCATAACAGGAACCATCTGTGCCCATAACTGTATGAGCAAGTGTAACAGGAACTATTATGAAGATCCGGTAAATATCCGCGGAGTTAAGCTGGTCTGTGCAGAAGGCGGCTATGATGCCTTCATGAAAGAGATCAATGCAGGTGAACTGAAGGGCAAAAAGACAGCAGTAATAGGCGGCGGCCCGGCTGGTCTTGCAGCAGCTTATTTCCTGACAAAGAACGGAATGCCTGCAACCATCTTTGAAAAGAGCGGCAGCTTAGGAGGCGTGGTAAAACATGTGATCCCTGGATTCCGTATTCCGGATGAGGCGATTGACAAAGATGCAGCCCTGTCTCTGGCATATGGCGCTGAAGTAAGATTCAATGCTGAAGTGACAGATTTAGAAGCCTTAAAGAAGGAAGGATTTGATTATATTATCCTTGCAACAGGCGCGTCAAAACCAGGCGTGTTAAAGCTTGAAGCAGGAGAGACCATAAATGCGTTAGATTTCCTGGCTCAGTTTAAGGAGACCGACGGAAAATTAAACATCGGAAAAAATGTAGTAGTCATCGGCGGCGGCAATACTGCCATGGATACAGCCAGAGCGGTAAAGAGAACAGAAGGCGTGGAACACTCCTACCTTGTTTACCGCAGAACCAAGCGCTATATGCCTGCAGATGAGGAAGAATTAGAGATGGCACTGGAAGACGGCGTGGAATTCAAGGAACTGCTGTCTCCGGTAGAGCTTAAAAACGGTAAACTCCTTTGCAAAGTGATGAAGCTTGGTGATACCGATGCTACCGGCAGAAGAGGTATAGTAGAAACAGAAGAAACTGTAGAGATTTCTGCAGATACAGTGATCGCTGCAGTAGGTGAGCAGGTTCCTACAGAATTCTATGAGGAAAACGGCATAAACGTAAGCAACCGCGGTAAAGCCCTTGTAAACGAGGAAACGTTAGAAACCAGCGCTGCAGGAGTTTATGTGGTAGGCGACGGACTCTTTGGACCGGCTACAGTAGTAGAGGCTATGAGAGATGCACGTGTGGCTGCAGAAGCCATTTTAGGCAAGAAGGCTGCGGTGGACTTTGATGACACCGTAGATAACTTAGATAAGATTTATGACAAGCGCGGTATCCTTGAAGGAACAAAGGATTATAAGGTAGAAGATGCAAGATGCCTTGGCTGCTCCAACGTTTGCGAAAACTGTGCTGAGGTCTGTCCAAACCGTGCAAACCTGGCGCTGAATATTCCAGGCCTGTCCATGCACCAGATTGTCCATGTGGACTATATGTGCAATGAGTGTGGAAACTGTAAGAGCTTCTGTCCATATGACAGTGCTCCTTATCTGGATAAGTTTACCTTATTCGCCAATGAAGCAGACATGGAAAACAGTAAAAATGAAGGCTTTGTTGTATTAGATAAAGAAGCAGCAGCCTGCAAAGTACGTTACCTTGGCAATATTCTCAATTGGAAAGCCGGTGAAAAGGACAGCGTGATTCCGGAAGGACTTAGAAAAGTTATGGAAACTGTCTGCAGTGACTATAACTATATCTTAGGATAAAAAAGTCCCGAAAGAAGCAAAAAGAATAAGTAGTTGTATTGGTAATGAATCGGCGCAGTCGGAGAATGAGTTTCTCCCTGCGCCTTTCAAGCTTTGAAAATGACTGCAGCCAATACAAAAAATGAAAAGCAGGCCAAAAGAATGGCCGATACAGCTGAAAGAAAGGATGTAGATATTTTATGAAGACGCTATTAAAGGGTGGAACTGTAGTATCAGGAAGCGGCATAATCCAGGCGGATGTCCTTATGGATGAGGGAAAGATCCAGGCAGTGGAAGCAGGAATCCGGGCTGAAGAAGCGGAGGTTATTGATGTAACGGGAAAGCTTTTGTTCCCGGGCTTCATCGATGCACATACGCATTTTGATCTTCATGTGGCAGGTACCGTTACGGCAGATAATTTTGAAACGGGAACAAAGGCAGCTTTATCAGGCGGAACTACGATGATCATTGATTTTGCCACCCAGTATCAGGGAGAGACCCTGGAAAAGGCGCTGGAAAACTGGCATAAAAAAGCAGATGGAAACGCATCCTGCGATTATGGTTTTCACCTGGCGATCTCCGACTGGAACCCTTCTGTCAGCAAGGAACTGGAAGAAATTGTTGCAGGCGGCGTAACCTCCTTTAAGCTATACATGACATATGATGAGATGTACTTAAATGATAAGAAAATCTATCAGGTGCTGAAGAGGCTGAAGGAAGTCGGCGGAATTGCCGGTATCCATTGTGAAAATATGGGACTCATAGAAGCGCTGGTAGAAGAAGAGAAAGCAAAAGGCAATTTGTCCGTCAGTTCCCATAAAAAAACCAGACCGGCTGCAGTAGAGGCAGAAGCCATTGGCAGGCTGTTAAAAATCGCAGGTCTTGCAGATACTCCGGTGATCATTGTCCACCTAAGTTCCGGTGAAGGTTACCAGGAAGTAAAATATGCAAGGGAACGGGGCCAGGAGATTTATCTGGAGACTTGTCCCCAGTACCTGCTTCTTGATGAGAGTGTTTATGACCTTCCCGGTTTTGAGGGAAGCAAGTATGTGATTTCTCCTACCATTAAGAAAGAAAAGGACAGCACCAGACTGTGGAATGCCCTTCTTAAGAATCATATCCAGACCATTGCAACAGATCACTGCAGCTTCACCACCAGCCAGAAGGCGGCGGGAAAAGAAGATTTTACAAAGATTCCTAACGGAATGCCGGGAGTGGAATCCCGTCCTGTCCTCATCTACAGCTTCGGTGTGCTGGAACACAACTTAAAACTGGAGCAGATGTGCAGTGTGCTGTCAGAGAATCCGGCAAAGCTTTACGGTGTTTATCCCCAGAAAGGGGCCATTGCTCCCGGAAGCGATGGGGATATCGTTGTGTGGGATCCGGATGTCCAGTGGACGATGTCTGTAGAAAACCAGGTGGCAAATGTGGATTATTGTCCTTTTGAAGGAACCTCAGTCAAAGGAAAAGCTGAGCTTGTATTCTTAAATGGCCGCCTGGCTGCAAAAGACGGTCAGGTCGTATTGGAGAAAACCGGTTCTTATGTTCCCAGAAAGAGACGTATGGAGTTGTATTAATGGGATTAAAGAAAGTCTATACCTTAAATGCCTGTGGAGAGAAGACGGCCGTGGTAAGAAGAGATTCCCTGTGGGAAGCCCTGGGATTTCCTCTTAAGGATCATATGGTCATTTGCTTAACCGGCGGAGGCGGTAAGACGACCACCATGTTTTCCCTGGCCGATGAACTGGCGGCCAGGGGAAAACGGGTGATGGTCACCACCAGTACCCATATCTTCTATCCTGAAGACCGCGAAATAGTGCTGGCGGACCGGGCTGAAACCGTAAAAGATTACTTAAAAGACAGGAAAGAATGGTATTCCGGCCATACAGGCCAGGTTCTGGTAACAGGGCAGACTGCACTTCATGGAAAATTAAAAGGCATGGATCTCGTGGAAATGGAGCAGCTTTCAGGCCTCTCCGATGTGCTTCTTGTAGAGGCAGACGGAGCAAAACGTCTGCCTCTGAAAATCCCAAGGGAAGGGGAACCTGTTCTTTTAAAAGGCACCCATGGGGTGATTGGCTGCGCCGGTCTGGATGCCATTGGTAGCCCATGGGAAGAAATGTGCTTCCGGTGGGAACTTGCGGAGTCCGTATTTGGCTGGAAGATAGAAAAAGAGCTAATTATGCCGGCCCAGGCAGCCAGAATTCTTTTAAGCAGCCAGGGAACCAGAAAGGGAGCGGAATCCATGGAATACCGGATTTTGTTAAATAAAGCTGATAATGAAAACAGGCTGTCCGATGGGGTCCGTGTCATGGAGTGCCTGGGAGAAGAATGGGCCGGGCGCTGTGCGATGACCAGTTTCTTTACATCGTAGAAAAGGATCGAAATGGAAGATATAAAAAAAGAGGACAGAACGCTTAAGTATCATTTAAAACTCCGCGTATACTATGAAGAGCGCAACTTCGGTCCTGGAGTGGCAGCTTTAATGAAGCTTGTAAGGGAGAGGGGGTCCCTTTCGGCTGCCTGCCAGGAACTGCATATGGCATATTCGAAAGCGTGGAAGATTATTAACAAAGCAGAAGAGGATCTGGGACTTTCATTGATGGAAGGAAGAAGAGGTGGGGAAAATGGGGGAACCACCGTTTTAACCGAAGAGGGTGAAAAATTCTTAAACCAGTATCTGGTTTTTGCAGAGGAAGCAGAAGCTGCAGTGGAAGAATTATTTTACAAATATTTTCCCGGATGATATAATGAACGGATATGAAAAAATTCTGCAAATATGGATATTCTTACTTGAGAATAACATTCATTTTCTAAGCTCAGCCGCGCTGCGCCTGCGCCAATAAGTAAATTATGCCAAGAACGAAAGGAGAGGGAAAATGAAGGAGATCAAGACAGTAGATGCGGTAGGACAGGTTCTCTGCCATGATATGACTCAGATCATACCTGGAGTTATAAAAGATGCAAGATTCAGAAAAGGACATGTGGTGACAGAGGAGGATATTCCGGTGCTGCTGTCTATGGGAAAAGAACATATTTATGTTTGGGAAAAAGATGATTCCCTTTACCATGAAAATGAAGCTGCTGAAATCCTGTGCAGCCTTTGCCTGGGTGACCATATGGACCGCAGTGAGGTAAAGGAAGGTAAAATTGAATTGAAATCAACCGTCCGGGGCTTATTAAAGATAGATACCGGACTTCTAGATAAAATAAACAGCTTAGGGAATATGATGATTGCTTCCAGACATCCTAACACTCCCGTGGAGCCTGGGGACAAGCTGTGCGGGACAAGGATCATTCCCCTTGTTATTGAAAAGGAAAAGATGGAAGAGGCCAGAGAAGTTTGCGCGGGTAAAAAGATCTTTGCCGTGCTGCCCTACCTGGATAAAAAGGTGGGAATCGTAACCACAGGAAGCGAAGTATACCATGGCAGAATAAAGGATTCCTTTGGACCTGTATTAAAAGCAAAGGTGGAAGAACTGGGCGGCCAGATACTTGGTCAGACAATCACCGATGATAAGCCGGAGCATACCACGGATGCAATTCTTGACCTTATCCGTCAGGGGGCTGACATGGTGCTTGTCAGCGGAGGCATGAGCGTTGACCCGGATGACAAGACTCCGCTTGCTATCCGTAACACAGGTGCAGAGGTCATATCCTACGGCGCTCCGGTGCTTCCGGGAGCCATGTTCTTACTTTCCTACTACAGGCAGGAAGGGAAAAATATTCCCATAGCCGGACTTCCCGGATGTGTCATGTATTCCAAGAGGACCGTATTTGATCTGGTGCTCCCAAGGCTCATGGCGGACGATCCGGTAACAAAGGAAGACCTTGATAAGCTGGGAAAAGGAGGGCTCTGTCTCTCCTGCGACGTATGCTATTATCCAAACTGCGGCTTCGGAAAGGGCTGGTAATGCACTACAGAAGGAAAGGTTGAACGAAAATATGAATGGACTGACACATTTTGATGAACAGGGAAATGCCCGCATGGTAGATGTTGGAGAAAAGGCGGAGACAGACCGGATTGCCGTTGCCCATGGGTTTATTACGGTCAATCATGAGGTTTTTGAAGCCATTTCCCTTGGTACCGCGAAAAAGGGCGATGTTCTGGGAGTGGCCAGGGTGGCTGGTATCATGGGAGCGAAAAGAACTTCTGAACTGATCCCTTTGTGTCATGGACTGATGCTTACAAAGTGCGCGGTGGACTTTGTACTTCATGAGGAGCAGCTTTCTGTAGAGGCGTTTTGTACGGTGAAAACCCAGGGAAAGACTGGCGTGGAGATGGAAGCTCTGACAGGGGTGAACATAGCGCTGCTCACCATCTATGATATGTGTAAAGCCATGGACCGGGGGATGAGGATCAGTGGTATCTGCCTTTTGAAAAAGGATGGCGGGAAAAGCGGACTTTATGAAAAGGACTCAGGCGGCAGGGGGAGCGGATTATGAAAGACAGCTGCAACAGAACCATTGATTATATCCGGATATCTGTTACAGACCGGTGCAATTTAAGGTGTCTCTACTGCATGCCGGAGGAGGGGATAGCCCCTCTTCGTCATGAGGACATCCTCACCTATCAGGAAATCGTAAGAATCTGTGAGGCCGGCGCCCGCCTTGGAATCCGTAAGGTAAAGGTAACCGGCGGGGAGCCTTTGGTGAGAAAGGGCATAGAAGTCCTGATCAAAGAATTGGCGGAAATCCCGGGAATTGAAGATGTGACCATGACCACCAATGGCTGCCTGTTAAAGGAAAAGTCAGCAAAGCTAAAAGCTGCGGGCTTATCAAGCGTCAATGTAAGCCTGGATACTCTGGATACCGGTTGTTTTGCCAGGATCACAAGAAGGGACTGTTTTGAATCCGTTATGGAAGGAATCGACAGCGCATTGGCAGCAGGGCTCAAGGTAAAAATAAACTGTGCGGTCATGGAGGACTTAACAAAGGAAGAGGTACTGGCCTTTGCACGTTTTTCCATGGAACGCAGGATCCCGGTCCGTTTTATCGAAATGATGCCCATTGGTCAGGGGAAAAATTACAAAGCACTGGAAAATGATGATTTGGCAGGGATTCTGTCAGAGGCCTTTGGAGAGCTTAAGGAAAGCCTCGAGGTGAAAGGCAATGGTCCTGCCGTTTATTATACTTGGGGAGATGAAACCGGTTTTATCGGCTTTATCAGTGCCGTCAGTCACAAATTCTGCCATAACTGCAACCGGGTAAGACTGACATCTGACGGATTTTTAAAGCTCTGCCTGGACAGTGCCGCAGGAGTGGATTTAAAAGGGCCTTTGCGGGAAGGAATCTCGGATGACGGTCTTTTCGATTTAATGAATGAGAGTATCCGGAACAAACCGGAGAGCCATCATTTTGAGGAAGACCAGGGAGAAACAGGCTTAAACATGAACCAGATAGGAGGATAAGCAGATGGGAAAGGTAATGGCTGTCTGTATCAGTGAAAAAAAGGGAACCCAGAAAACCAGAGTGGATGAAGGGCATTTTATAGAAGAATTCGGGATAGAAGGGGATGCTCATGCAGGCAAATGGCACCGGCAGGTAAGCCTTTTATCCTTTGATACCATAGAAGATTTTAAGGCCAGAGGCGCGGAGATCGGAAACGGAGCCTTTGGGGAAAATGTCATTGTCCAGGGAATTGACCTCATTCATCTTCCTGTCGGCACCAGGTTAACGTGCGGGGATATCCTTTTGGAGGTGACACAGATAGGTAAGGAATGTCACAGCCACTGTGAGATATACAAGAAAATGGGAGAATGCATCATGCCGACAAACGGAATCTTTACAAGGGTTCTCCATGGAGGACTCATGAAGGAAGGGGATGAAATCACAGTATGTACCGAGCTGGAATCGTAACCTTAAGTGATAAAGGGGCTGCC
>DEYX01000315.1 GCA_002365025.1 Hungatella sp. UBA3147
GGGAATCCTTACCATAAGATTTGGCACGTTTCCGTCGGTATGAGCCAGAATGGTTCCGTTCATAGCACTCTTATTAACAAAATCAACGCTCTTTCCTGCAAGGTAGTTCATACCATCGGTATCAACTGCTTCTTCCTTGAGGAGTATTTCCGCGGACGATTTTTCGACATCCAGCACGGTTTCAAACATAATTCTGGCCCCATCCTGAATAAACTGTCCCATAGAGTGCAAGTCTGTGGTCAAATCCACTGCGGCTGGAAAGATCCCTCTTTGATCTTTTCCTTCACTTTCTCCAAATAACTGCTTCCACCACTCGGAAACATAATGAAGGCTTGGCTCATAGTTAGCCACGATCTCCACCGTTTTCCCTTTCCGAAGCAGGATATTGCGCACAGCCGCATACTGGAGGGCGCCGTTTGACTCATAGGGCGCTTCCAGGGCTTCCATCCTGGCCGCTTCCGCGCCTTCCATTAATTTATCAATATCAGCGCCGGATACTGCAATCGGAAGAAGGCCGACTGCTGTAAGCACTGAGAAACGTCCTCCTACGTCATCCGGAACCACGAAAGATTCATAGCCTTCCTCGTCAGCCAGATTCTTCAGAGCGCCCCTTGCCTTATCCGTAGTGGCATAAATCCTTTTATTTGCCTCCTCACGGCCATATTTCTCAATCAGCATATCCTTAAATACCCGGAAAGCGATTGCCGGCTCTGTGGTGGTTCCTGATTTTGATATAATATTAACGGAGAAATCCTTTCCTTCCAGCACATCCTTTAAGTCATGGATGTATTTGCTGCTGATGCTGTTTCCAACGAAATAAATCTCCGGAGTTTTACGTTTTCCTTTTGGCAATACATTGTAAAAGCTGTGGGATAAAAATTCTATGGCTGCCCTGGCTCCAAGATAGGAACCGCCGATACCGATGACCAGCAGAACATCCGAATCATTTTGAATCTTCTCTGCTGCCATCTTTATTCTCTGGAATTCTTCCTTATCATAATCCACCGGAAGATCGATCCAACCCAAGAAATCACTGCCTGCACCAGACTTGTCCATCAGCACACTCTTTGCACACATTGCTGTGGCCTTCATGTTCTCCATTTCCTCTGCTGATACAAATCCTGCTGCCCTGGAATAATCAAAAATTACATTTCCCATTGCTATTATTCTCCTTTTCCTTCTATTCTCGCAACGGCAGCGAGCCGAAGCCAAGCTTTCCTGACCTTGGCAACTGCCTGCGGGGCCAAATAGCCCGTAACTAGCTATGGGTTATTTGACTTCAGGTTTCTGACTCCCTGCTTAGGAAAATTATACCACAGAATGGTTCTGAATGCGACATGATTTTCTTTCCGCCTTCCAAACGTTCATGTTAAATATTCCTGGAGAATTTCACCGATCAGCTTTAACTCATCAGGGCTTAGATCCTTTAACCAGTCCTCTCCCTGCCTGCCTCCCCGTTCTCTTTCCCTGCTGGCGGCAATCTGTTCCAGGCTCCGTTTTAAGTAATCCACATCCCGCCTGGAGTTCTTAAGGTCTGGCTGCGCCTGGCTTTCCGCTCTTTCGGGCACCTGCTCCGGAGCATCAGAAAATACATCCATGGACTGTTTTTGAGTGCGGCTCCTTAAGGGTTTTTCTAAGGTACCATTTCTTTGCCTTGCGCTTCTCCTGTCTGCCTTCTTGTCCTGCTCCGGCTCGACTTCTACTCCTCCCTTTGGTGACTGGGAATAAATGGATCTTATATTTTCACGGGTTTCCATATTAGGCCCCGACATTGCCTGTGTTTCCTCTCTTTCCATATCCAACCGGTAAATCAACGTATTCTCCAGATAATTGTCCAGAGTCGCAAACAGCTGCTGCCGCTTCTCCACAATTCCTGCGCCGTGGTCTACCAGAATGGTAAACAGTCCGCCCATGATACCTGCAGAGCCATACAAGACTATGTAATAAGAATCGGCACGGAACCAGTAGGATGCAAATGCCGCCGCACCTCCTGCCAGAAAGCACCAGAGTGTCATTTGGTTGGAAAATATATTCCAGCCGTGGAGTGTTACTCCCATATATTTAAAATCATACATCTGCCGTTCCAGATACGGCTTTACCTTTGGGATTCCCTGGTTAATCTGGTACGTGTTTTCCGTCTTCTGTTTAAATGCCCGAAGACTCTTGTTTTTGGTCAATGTAAGGTTATCAGATTCTTTGATCAATCTTTTGTAGAGGTTACGTGTCAGCCATCTGGTGACAATGCCGATGCCGCACAGGGCTCCCAGCACGAATAGCGCCTTGCCTGTCTGTAAAAATTCCAGCATAATTATAGCTCCCCTTTCTTTCCGGTTTCGACCGGTGATAGGTTTATTATAATCACACTATTTCGCTTTGGGAAGATGAGAGAGCCTAGAATCGTTCGTCAAATCCTGTCAGGATTCGATTCTTAACCTAATATGAATACCGTTCAGCTATGGCTAAAATAAGGTTCACAGAATGCTTAACCGCCTTCTCCTCAAACTCGCTATAGTCCATATTTGCGCTGTCATCCGCCTTATCTGAAATGGCTCTGATGATGAGAAAAGGGATGTGGTTTAAGTACGCCGCCTGCGCGATCGCAGCCCCTTCCATTTCCGTACAATATCCCCCAAAGGTATCCCCTATCCACTGTTTTTTAACCTTATCAGAAATAAACTGGTCCCCTGAAACTACCCTTCCGACGAAAACTTCAATCTCAGGATTGACCTTCCTGCAGCACTCTTCAGCCAGATTCCGAAGCCTTTCATCTGCTTGAAAAGCAAATTCCTTCATCTGGGGAATCTGCCCTGCAGGGTATCCAAAGCCTGTGGCATCCATATCATGATGGACCGTATCTGTAGACAGCACCACATCCCCGATGTTGATTTCATTCTTCAGAGAACCGGCGATTCCTGTATTGATGACCGCAGTCACATGGTAATGATCGGCCAGAATCTGAGTGCAGATTGCCGCGTTTACCTTGCCGATGCCGGAACGAACCACCACCGCTTCCTTCCCATTTAAGATTCCTCTATAAAAATCCATTGCAGCGATAGTCTCTACCGTAACATCCTCCATGGCTTTTTTTACTTCTGCCACCTCTACATCCATGGCCCCGATGATTCCTAACATAATTGTTCTCCTTTCCATTTATGCACGCGTTTTCCGGGCATATAAGTACACTGCTACCTATTATAACAGTTTGTATCAAATTTGTCAGGAAAAACACATGGGAAATCTGTTTGCAAAGAGCTATTGACATCCTTGCCCGGATTTCCTATAATTTTATAATCTGCTAATCTGCTATGATGAAATTTTATAATTTGGAGGAAATTAAGTTGAAATATAAAACACGCGGCGTTTGTTCGCAGGAAATCAATTTTGAAGTTGAGGAAAACAAACTGGTTAAAGTTCAGTTTGTAGGCGGCTGCTCAGGCAACACCCAGGGCGTGTCCCGCCTGGTGGAAGGCATGGATGTAGACGAAGCAATCAAACGGCTGGAAGGGATCCAGTGCGGCTTCAGACCCACCTCCTGTCCGGATCAGCTGGCACAGGCGTTAAAAAACTATAAAGAAACTCTGTCCTAATGCTTAAATTTTACACACGTGTTTACAAGATAATTCTGTCATGCTAGAATATCATTAACGGAATTCCTGCTCTTATAAAGAAAATATGATGGGGGGATTAAATGACAGAAGAAAGCAAGGGGCCAAAACCGCGGCGAATACAAAAAACAGATTTAAAAACACAGGTAGAAATAGAACTTCTGCATTTTATTAAACAGATGGACCTTTCGGTGAATAACAAGCTGCCGAGAGAGGAAGAGCTGTCCAGTATGCTGGGAGTCAGCCGCATCACACTGCGAAGTGTCCTGGATGACCTGTCTTCCAAGGGAATGATATTCCGCAGACATGGAAGAGGGACCTATATTAATAACAGCTTTTTTGAGATGAAGGCCAGCTTTAATCCAGTGATGCATTTTGTGGACATGATAACCAACAGCGGCTATAAACCCAGAGTGGAAATGATTGACCACGGAATCATCAAAGCGGACAGAGACGTGGCCAACCGCCTTGAAATAACAGAAGGCAGCCTGGTCCTTATCTGTGATAAGATATTCTATGCTGATAAACAAATCTGCGCCGTCGCAAGGGATTACATCCCATACTCCTATCTTAATGGAGTGGATATGAAAGAGCTTGACACCTTTGTTAATTCTGTGTTTTACTTCATGTTCAAGGCCACAGGAAAGAAGCTGGAATGGGATAAAGTAGAGCTGAATGCAGTATACAGCAAGGACGTGGAACTATTAAACGGACTTCTGGAACGATTTGGCCTCCCACCAAAAGCATTTCTCCTTTTGAAGGGGATTAATTACGATGAAGATGGTACAGCCGCTGTGTATGCCTGGGAGTATGTAGACACCACCATATTAAAATACAGTCAAATACGCAAGAGGCTTCTGCACTATGAGGAAATTTAAGATCTGCAGCATATACATAATAAGCGGCCCGGAATGAAACACTCTTATTCCGGGTCAGCTTATTTTTCTTCTTAAGGCCGATGTCAAGGGCCTTCTTTTTATTATGCAGTTAAAAACTGTTCGTGAATAACATCACTCTGCCATTCGATTGACGTAGTGGGCCAAGTATGATATTCTTATTTTATGCCCCTATAGGTATAAGGAGGTGGAAGAATGCGCCAGTGTATGGATTCAGATAATCTACATCGTCGGTTAAATAAAATCATGGGTCAAATTAAGGCCATCGATAAAATGATAGACGAGGACATTTCATGTGAGGATATACTTATTCAGGTCAATGCGGCTAAAGGCGCTTTGCATAAGGTTGGACAGGTAATTCTGGAAGGACATTTAAATCATTGTGTAAAAGAAGGAATCGAACATGGGGACGCCGATAAAACGATAGCAGAATTTGCAAAGGCTATAGAGCACTTCTCCCGTATGAGCTAAAAAAATTATATCTGATTATCAGCAACCGAATTTCGGTTGCTTTTTTATTGACAAGGGCATACCCATAGGGGTATACTCTTAATTGTGTGTAGTATACCCCCATAAGTATATAAGGAGTGATATATTTGTTGACCTTTTTCAAAGATAGCGAAAGGCGGACCATGCTGTTTCTCTGCCTTTCGGCTATTTCATTAATCGTCAGTTTCTTTGACATAGGATCATCGCCCGTTAATATGGCATGGGTTGCAATTTTGCTTTGCGGCATTCCCATTGTGAAGGGCGCAATTGCCGGACTTATTACAGAGCTTGATATTAAGGCAGATGTATTGGTGTCCATTGCCCTCATTGCTTCGGTTATGATCGGCGAAATATTTGCGGCAGGCGAGGTTGCCTTTATCATGGCAAT
>DEYX01000233.1 GCA_002365025.1 Hungatella sp. UBA3147
AAATGTTGGGAGTGCCGGAAAAAATGGTACTATCGGTTGCTCAAAGAGAAGGGATTAAGGTTGTGAGCTAAATACTTTAAGGCAGATTTATCCAGAGGGTTGATTTTAAGTAGTATGACAGGAGGAAAATCATTCAATGATTTTCCTCCTGTCTGTTTGTTCCTGCAGTGCAGTATCTTCAGCAGTTACTTATCAAAATGCTTTCTCAACAATATACCCGAAGATGTCAGGCCTAGAAGTGCCGAGATGATAAGAAATCCGTAAATTGTGATATCAACGGACATATCATCACCGGTCTTTGGAAGGCCAATCGGATGGAGCCTTCCATTTGAACCTACTATATAGCCAAGAGGTACTTCACCATAAACATCGTATAGCTCTTGTGGGGTCATTTCTTCCCTGGGCTTTACGTCAGTCGTTGGTGTGCCTGGTTCGATAGGCTCTGTTGGATCTGGCTTTGCCGGATCCGGCTGTTTGGGCTTTACAGAAGGTGTCTTTCCGCCACCGCCACCTCCGCCGCCTGAGCTGGTGGGTTTGCGGTATGTGTTAGTAAATGCAGCAATTGATGTTTCAAGTGTACGGATAATGCCTGTATCTCCTGTTTGTGCGGCAGTGTATCTTTCAGAGGAATAGTTGGATTCTGTCACCTGATATTTGGTTCCGTCAGGTAATCCGGTGATGGTGATGCTTTCTCCGTCGGCAAGTGAGATCTTATCACCGCTTTTGATGGTTCCGTCAGAAACTCCCTTTCCCATATAGGAATAGGTACCGCTTGCGTTAAAGGTCACTGTGAAATCAAACTTCTTTTTGGAATCAGCGCCGCTTCCTGCAACTGTCTTGCTGATGGTCAGGCTACCGGGCAAAATCTTCGTGTTGATAAAGGCAGCCACATGTTCCTCATCTGTCCTGATGGTGCCTGCTGAGCCTGTAGATGCGGTAGAATATCCGTTTGCAGAATAATCTTTTTCAATTACCGTATAGCCCGTGTCTTTTGGAAGTCCGTTTTTTATGGTGGCGCTTTGCCCGTCAGCAATAGAAATTGTACCGCCGCTTTTAATGTGTTTCGACAGAGAATCTCCTGTAATGGTGTAGCCATAGGAACTGTCATCTGGTGTACCGTCCGGTTTTGTGAAAGTAACAGTGAACTTATACGGACCGGTTTCGTTGCTGTTTCCAGCAACAGTTTTTTTGATAGTCAGACTACCAGGGAGATGTTTTGTGTTTACGAAGGATGCTGTCTGTACTTTGTCGGTTTCAATTTTACCGGACGAACCAGTTGAGGCAGAGGAGTATCCCTTTTCGGAATAATCTTTTTCAGTTACCGTATAGGTCGTGTCCATTGGAAGTCCGGTTATGACGGCTCTTTGCCCGTCAGAGATAGAAATTGTACCGCCGTTCTTGATTTGTTTCGTTATAGCATCTCCTGATATGGTGTAGTCATAGGAGTTGTCGTCAGAGGTACCGTCCGGTTTTGTTAAGGCAACAGTGAACTCAAATGGGCCGGTTTCATTGGTGTTTCCAGCAACTGTTTTGTTGATGACCAGGCTGCCGGGCAGATATTTTGTGTTGGTAAACTCAGCTGTTTGTGTCTTATTAATTTCGATAGTACCATGCTCACCTGAAAATGTAGTCTGATAACCATCGCCAGTGTAGTCCGATTCAGTTACCAAATAGGTGGTATCTTTCGGAAGTCCGGTTATTGTGATGCTTTCATTATGCTTAAGCTGAACCGCTCCAAGACCGTCCGTGATAATAAGCTGGCCGTTTTCTTTATTGCCGGAGCCTATATAGTTGTAAGTGCCGTCTATAGTTTGGCCGGTAAGCCTAATGGTGAAATAAAAATCTTTGTTGATATCACCTGCATTGCCATCAACCATCTTGCGTATGGATAGATTGCCAATTGTGTCTGGCTGGTAGTTTATAACTGTTAGAACCTCACCCGCTGTTTTTCCTGCTACCGTAGTGATCGTTTTATTATTTGAATCCTTTGCAACGGTGACAATATAAATCATATTGTCTGATTCATAGGTGTCAGGAACTGTTGTTTCTTTTAAATAGTAGGTAAACGCAGGATCGCCAAAAGCTTTTGGCGCAGGAATCGGGTTGATTCTCAATGTACCATCCGGTCGCATGATGCTGGTCAAAACAGGGTTTTGAAGTGTTTTGTCTGTGTATAATGTAAACACAGCGCCGTTAATGATCTGATTCTGAGCATTTACCTTACGGATGTCAAGGTAGCCATTGCGCACCAAGGTCGCGCTGGCATGAGAACTATCGACCTGATAAGAGGCATTGGTGCCGGTACCATCGATTGAACTGCCAGACACTGAGACCTGATTCTTTAAGCTGGTGCCGACATTACCGGTTACCTCGGTCGTATAAGCGATCAAATATAACTTGCCGTCTGTAGGGGTGAAGGTCAATACGCGCGAATCTTTATCATACGAGATTCTGTCCTGCAGCTGCTCCGTAGTTAACACATTTCCTCCTGAGGTTGGAAATGCTCCATTTATCATCTGATCATACTCTGTGATACGGAAAGCGGTAAGATCCAGGGAGCCGTTCCGTTCAAAAGGAAGATCAAGTCCTACGGGTATTTTATCCGTGATTTTTATATTTTTCAAATCCGGTAAATCATAGGGATTAAATTTAATTGTCCACTCCAGCGGTTCTTTGCCCGTATTTACATTTTTAATCAGGAATTGCGTTGATACTTGAACCGAAGTTGTTGTTTCCGGATTCCATTTATTATCACCTTCAGCATTCATCTTGACCGTGTTTGTTGCAGTTTGATATGGATCGGTTCTTCCATTTGTATATGATGCCTCCAGATATTTTATATATTGGTCGTCAGAGAGCTGCGCCTTTACTAAAATGTAGTAAGCTTTATCCAGTTTTTTAAACACAAATGTTGCATTTTGGCCGGAAATATTAGTGCTTTCTATAATCTCCGAATCATCTGTAACCGGAGTATCGCTGCTTGTATAAAGCTGATATCTCACATCAGAACTAATGTCAACAAACGACCAGCCAACGGGTAATGTATCTGTCACTGTCACCTTACCCAGTTTTCCGTTTTCAATGTCTGCATCAGTCAGGTCAAAGCCATCCTTATTAATGTTTAAGCGGAATATTGCGGTCTTATCCAGTGAATTAAATCCATTTCTGCTGTCGCCAACAGTCATTGTTCCGGCTTTAAGTACCTGCTTGCTTAAAACGCTGCTGTTGTAAGTGGTTCCGTCATTTCCGTCATCTAAATGTACTGTTCCATAATACAGGGAAGCGGTATTGCTGATATATTTGCCTGTATTTGCGGCAAAGATGTTCGGGTCGAGAACCTGTGATTTGAAATTGTAAGTGTATGCCTTGTCAGTATTGAACTCACTGACTACAAGAAGGTCACCGACGCGTGTAGAACTTACCGTAACTGGTTGGATGGTAAAATTAAGACCATTCTTCGTCCAGTTTTCATTCTCAGTCCCACTTTCATTAACAACCTTCTGACCATACTTTGGTACAATTTTTTTATATTCTTCGCCAACCAAAGTATTAAGGTTTGTGCTGTCCAGGTTTACAGAGTTACCGTAAATCAAAAGGTCGTATACTTTAAGGCTTGAAGGGTCATGGAAGCCTGATTGATTTTTCAAGTCAACGATTGCTTTCCATTCGATTTGGCGCAAGGGGTAATTCGTTGATACATAACCTTTTGTAAGGCTGTCAATACCAATGCCTACTTCAGCGTTATCCGAAAAGGTTCCATTTGGTTTACCAGTCCAAGTCAGTGTTGCGGTGTTTCGATAGGTTTTAACTGCCCCTACATATGCATCATTTGCGACATCACATACAATCGTCAGCCGAACTTTCTTGCTGGTAGTTCCAGTAAGCGTATATTGTCCGCTCCCGGGTTCCGTTATGTAGGCTGGTACATGAGTCAGCCCATCGCCGGCAGTGAGTTCTGACCATGTATCTGCCGCTGATTCATATTCCCATCTCGCTGACTTCCAACTTAATCCTGCAGGGCTGGTGGGAAGATTATCAGTGATGGTTAAGTCCTGTAAGGGTATCTGATCTTGATTAACGGTAATAGTCCATGTAATCGTACGGTCATTGGGGCTATATGTACCTTCACTCAGTCCGTCTCCTGGCTTACCCTCTTTTTTTATCAGATTTTTTTTCTGAATGGTTATTGGAACGGTATTTGTATTTACCAGCGTATCTTTTCCAAACTTTGCGGAATTATTGATTGTACCGCCATTGATCAGCATCTCCGCAGGAATCATCGTGCGGAAGGTGATGATCTGTTCTCCTTTCACATCTCCAAATTCATAGGATAACAGATTACTGGCATCAGGAATGACCTTAGGACTTGGTTCACTGCCGTTGATCATAAACGAATCTTCCACATACGCACCAACATTCGTCAGATGATCCTGGAATTTATAACCAAGTAGAGAAATGTCGCTGTCCTTCTTTGCGTTTACTTTGACAGTCCATTCAATTTGTGTCTTGTCATCGGAAAGCCGGCCGGTTTTGATCTGGGTCTGTGTGATTGGAATCTCCGGTGCCTTGACAGTAAACTCCTTTCCTAATATGTAAACATTGTTTTTAGGGTTTTCTTCCGTTACGTCGGAGCCTGTGTACTTCATGGCAGCACCGAATTCACAGCTGATATTTGATATGCCCGGTTCCTTAAGTACCTCTCCATTAAAGTCGATTCTTACCTGACTATTCTCGAACGTAAGAGTCCCTACCTTTTCTCCGTTAAACGTTAAATTAAGTGTAGGTGAACCTACTATTGTTATGCTGTCATCCAGCTTCAGTATTGCAAAGTCTCCATAGCTAACGTACTGGTCTGGATCGCTTATGCCATCTCCCTCAACCGGTACATCAAAGGAACCTTCTGCTGTAAAATTCTGTCCAGCAATGATTTCTGTTACATATGAACCATTCTGCTTGATTGATATGGTTAAATTACCAAGTAATTCTGTTACATCCTCAGGTACCATATCCATAAATTCCGGCTGAAAACTTACTATGCCGGAAGGCGTGGAAGCGTTGGAATCTGTGGCTTTGTTTGGTTCATATACCTGGTCTTCATCCAATTCTTCCGGTTCATTCGTGGGATTGGTTTTTTCCTCTTCCCCGGATGAATCCGGCTTATGCGCCTGACTATCGGTAGCGATACTGTCATGGTTACTGATCTCGGTTATACTGTCTGAACTGTCATTCAATGTATCCAGTCCTCCGGCCCAAACATTGTTGAGCGGCGAAAACACGTTCAGTACCATCATTAGTACCAACAGCCAGCTTACCAGCCGTCTTTGTTTTCTTATTTTCAATCTCATTCCTCCTTTTAGTACTGCCTTTCATTTGACTTCAGGCATATGCCTGAGAATCGCGGCTTTGTATTTGTAGTAATTCTTCCGCTGATTCGAATTTAGCGCAAAGAATCCTACGAAGATTATATAAAGCTGCCTTATTTGACGCTTGAAAGTTTTTAAAAAAAGTTGCGGGAAAATAGACGAGAATGAAAAAATAAGTAACATTATTTTCCAAAATAGGAAAAGAAGGATAAAAGGTTACACGGAAATAGACAAAAGAGTAAAATCATGTTACAATATTTTCCAGAATATGGAATAGTGGGGGAGTAAGTGATGAAAACCGGTAAATTGCTGGAAGAGCTGATCGATATTGCAAAGACGCCGAAAACTGACTTTGCAATCAGCATGAATATGACTCCTAGTGGATTAAGTAAGATCCTAAAAGGAGGACGGCTGCCTTTTTTAAAGGAAAAGAGAGCATTCAGCAGACAGGCGGCTGCCTATTTTGCCGATATTCTGTATGGACATGGCTGTTATTTGAAATTTATTCATATCTTTCCGGTCATATATAATTTCAGTTCCAGGTATGAACTGGAGATATTTCTGGCTTATGCCATAGAATATGCTTTTGATAAAGATTTTGACGAGGAGAACAATGGGAATCTGGGCTACCCGGACAGGGAAGCCAGCTTTCTGGGGAAAAAGACCATTCTGAATATGTTTTGTGTGCTTGTTTCCGATCATATCATGGATAATCAAGAAATTCCTCTTGAGTTTTACAGTACCCTTTCTTTTTTTGACCAGTCTTATTCCGATATTTTTCAAAGAATAAAAATATCAGGCTCCCGGAAGCGGGAAAGAGCTGTCTTTAACCACTATTTTAATATGTCTGTGATTGAGGCATCAGCCATCGATAATAATACTGATATACTTTCCTCCATAGTCGGAGCACAGGAGTATGTAGACTTAAATTTATGGAAAATCACAAAAGAAATGAATTGCACCTTTTTACTTTTAAAAGGGAAATTTCTCCTGATCTTCACTCTTCAGCTGGATGGGATGCCCCTTATGACCTTTGTCAGCCATAAAGGCTATTTAAACGTCTTCTATAATTCACTGGTAAAGAAGGAGGCTAAGAAAATAAGCTATAGCGGAAGAGAAGCAGTAACTGTTTTGGAAGCAGATTCTTCTATTCTAACCAGGCTTATGGATATGCATGTAGAAGCTGTATATAATTTTATATCCATTGGTTATTTGATCGGAGAAAAGGATTTGGAATCTGTGAACGGGAGGGCAGTCTCAAAAAGAGCCATTCTGGAACTTTTTCGTAGAATACTGGATAAGGAAACTGCTTTTTTTGTGACTGTAGATGCGATGATTGGTTTTTGCTCTACGGGAAAAGCGATTGTACCTCTTTTTGGCGTCGTTGACTTTCCGCCCGAGGAGCGTATTCCATACCTACAAAGGTTTAATTCTTTTATTAATGATAAAAGTTCTGATAAAGTCAGGATCGTGAACAGTGAACAGCCGAAAGCGGCAGTATTCTGTTTACAGGGGTTAAATCTGATTTATACGATTGACCATGATTATAAAAATGAAAAAGTCCATTGTTTTGAAACGGATCTTTTTCAGTTGATTTTAAGCAGGGAAACATCAGAAAGTACGATGAAATTACTGGATTTCAGCCCTGACTTATGGCTGGCGTATCTCGATGAGATGTCCAGGAACCTTGGCAGATCTGCCTTTTAAAATGTACAGGAGGTTCCAATGGCTAAGGTATGAGCCTGAAAGTGCATTTTGTAGGCTGCTGAACATATTAAAAATGGAATAAGATTATAATTCAAAGAAAACCGGTGCCAGGATTTGAGTCCTGACACCGGTTTATTTAATATAAGATATTATTATTCTGGCTTATCCTTGGTATTCTGACATTTTTACCTGAAGTAAATGAACCCGAAATATGATGAAGTATCTGGTGAATATGAAATTCAGTTCTGTTTTCTTTAACGTTTTTGCAAGAATAAGATAAGAATTTTATAGCAGAAAGGGTCAGAGTATGGTAAGGAAATGTATATGATGACAGCTGGTGCCAGATATGGAAAGGTACTGACTTTCTTATTTTATACTTGTTAAATTACGCAGTTTCTCAATATGTGAATCAACATTGCTATTTGCTTTCCCCACCAAGGCGTGTTTTCAATGCTTTGATGGTGTCAAGCAAATATAACTGTTCGTCTTCAGATAATCCTTTAATTACTTCATATAATTCCGTTAATATCTTTGCCCTCTGATTTATTCTTGCCGTGTTCTCCATCTCCCCGGAGCCATTCATTAGCCAGTCTTTGTTTATATTAAGGGTCTGGCAGATGGCATTTATGACTATAGTTTGTGGTTCTGTTTTATTTTTTTCTAAATTGAATATAACACCACGTGATACTCCAATAGTTTCAGCTAAGGAATCTTGGGTAAAACCTTTATTTTTGCGGGCATGTTTTAGGCGTTCGCCTAATGTATCCATTTAAATCACCTCAAGGGAATTATACACCGCAAATAATTCATTGTCAATGCGGCTTAAAAAGCGTTGACAGTGAAAAAAATCCTATGATATAATTCATTAATAAAGCAAAAGTGAGAGGGGGTTATGCCGTGTCAAAGCAAAACGAAGATATGGAGCTGATAGATGAGATAATTGAAAATGTAAACGAGCTGCAGCTTGAATATCAGGAAATTTTTTTGGAAATCGCCAAAGGAATGGCGTTTACAAAGAGCTGTTTAAACAAGCAGATTGACGGCGAAACCGACAAGCCAAAGACTGCATAAACACCACGGGAACAGTGGTGTAGTTTGGAGCAAAAAGACTGCTGTTTATGCATTAATTAATACAAATTGTGAAAAATGAGATAAAGTTATGTTGAGAAATAATGTTAATTAAATAAAGGATATAACCAAATCTATATACAGCAGGAAGCGGGTTTATGTAAATATGAAGAGGTCAGTAAAAACTTATCGGCCAAAATATGCCGCAGCAACGAATTTCTCCAGCCAGTCATTCTGGCTCTCACTTATAAAATGTACTGTGACTGCGGTGGCGGTGGCGGTGATTTTTAATACAATGTTTGGAATTGCAACTGTATCAGGAACCTCGATGGAACCGACTCTTTATGATGGGGATATAATCATATTTTGGAAACAATCAAGTTCATATGAAAGAGGGGATATTATATTTATTAAGGAAAATGGACGAAAAGATTACGTCAAGCGAATCTGCGGCATTTCCGGAGATGTGCTGGGGTTTGATGATGATAATGGACTTTTTCTTATAAATGGAGAAGTACAAAAAGAGCCGTATATCTATGAAAGGACTTATGGGAAACCGAAAATCGGTTATCCGCTGAAGGTTTCCGAAGATCAGTTTTTTGTTATGGGAGATCACCGAAGTGATTCACTGGACTCCCGCAATTATGGCACTGTAAGCAAAGAACAGATCAATGGAAAAGCTCTCATCCTATTTCGTGGCAGGTTATAAACATATGAGATTATTGAAGGCAGAGGTACAGTATGAGAAAAAAATGTAATTGGCACATTGGCCTTTCGCTGTTGCTGGTAGTGGTGCTGATTATAGGATTACTGCCGGTTACAGGTATCGCCCAGAATGACAATGAAGGAGAACTAATTTTATCCTTTGACATGCCTGTGACAGAAATCATTGTTCCATCAGGTACGGTAAGTGCAGATATTCCGTTGCCTGAAACCCTGACAGCAACCCTGGAGGGCGGCTCAACAGTGAACATACCTGTAACATGGGGAATCAGTGGATTATATCAAAAGGATGAGGCAGGAACCTATCTGTTTACTGCTGATATCGGAACCTATGTCTATGCACAGGCACGTCCTGTTGCTGTGGTAACAGTAGCCCCTTTAGGCGAACTTTCCCATGAGAATCATATCAGCGGCAAGTTGTGGCTGGATGAAAATGGTGACGGTGTAATGGATGATGGTGAACATGCGATAGCAGGTTATCCTGTCAGCCTTTATACAACAGATGATAAAAGCACGGCAATACGGGATACGAAAACTCTGTCAGACGGGATATACCGGTTTGATAACGTGGAACCAGGCAGTTATGTAGTGGGTATAGCATCTAAGACCATTGAAGAAACAGAATATCTTCTGCCGGCAGAAGGCGTTACCGGTGATAATAAATTTAATCTGGTACAGATTGATGAGGAAATTACAGCTGCTTACAGCGAACCGATTGCGATCATGGAGGATGTTGATACTGCGGCAGAAAATATAAATGCAGGACTGTACCAGAGAGCCAAACGATTTTCTTTTCTGGCAGGATCATTCATAAACCTGCCTCTGGGAGGAAATGTACTTGCAAACGGTGACGCAGACAAATTGGTTGTAATGGAAGCGGACGGGGATCCTTTAAGCGGCTATTATGAGGCATATACTGCAAATGAAAGCGGCCTGCGTGCGGCGCTGCTGGGAATCTACCAGAGGAACCAGGCAGAATCAGATTATATTATGTATTTTGGTTCCAATATTACGAGTCTGCCGGGAAATATTTTTAATGATACCACTTCTGCAAACGGTACCGGGGATGTTACATTTGCCTCCTTGCGTGAGAGATTAAATACGCTTGTGATGACAGGGCATCAAGAGGATCCGGTTACAGACACGCCGGCGGCTTCCGCCCCCTCCAATGCAAGCCTCATCTCCGTTTCAGGCACCGGTGAAAGATATTTCGGCTGTAACATCATTCTCCGCAATATCCGGCATACGTTTAATGCAGGTAACAGCGGAACACAGGGTGTATATATGAACGGGTATGCCCTTACTCTGGGGGGAAACTCCTGGCAGACGACAGCCACCCGCTATTTTGGTGGTAGCAGCACCGGTGTAGTTACGCCTTCTGAGGAAACTGCTTCCATAACGGTATACTCTACCGGCACCGGAAACTCTTACTTCATCGGCGGTATGAGGACAGGCACCTTAAATGGCAACGCTGCTGTTACGATACTTGGTACCAGTAGCAATACCTTCAGTATCCGGGGCGGCGGCCTGGGCACTTCTGCCAGTGCACCTGCCAATATTACCGGCAGCGTGACGAATACTATTACTGGTATGACATCGGCAGCCAGCAGAACCCAGGGGTTAGGAAATTTTGTAGGTGGCGTGGAATACGGTAATGTCAGCGGACAGATTACTAATACGATCAGCGGAAGCGGTCGGCTTGCTTATACCGGCACTGGCTATGATTGGGGTACGTTAAACAGCTGGTTTGTTGGTGGTTCCCTGAATGGTAATATTGGAAGTGATTCTACACTGGGAGGAGATGTGGATACTTCAGACCTCTCGGATCTTGCAGATACAAGTGATTATATTATTAAGAACAATATTGATACCGGTGATTTTACTACTGGCAGATGGTGTTATCTAGGAACTAATTATGTATCCGGTATTGTTAAGGGGAATGTGGTTAATATTGTGAGGGCTGGTACGGCTAATAAGGGCTCTATCAATGCTTTCGCAGGAGGTGCGGGCATAAGCGCAGAGATCGGCGGGACCTGGCCGAATACATTCAACGTTGATACTACTACTGGCAAGGTCACAAATATAGAAGCAGGTCTTGCGGCAGCTAAGGCTCAAAGTAAATATCAGCTTTATGGCAATATTACCAATGTAATACGTGAGGGAAGCATGTGTACTAACACGGACTATAACTATTGGTTCCGCGGTGCGGGCTGGGGATATATGGAAGGGAACGCCTATTCAGAGGTTGGAACAGAAGGTCTTGTTTATAAGCAAAGCTACGACACCTATAATTATACCTCTTC
>DEYX01000344.1 GCA_002365025.1 Hungatella sp. UBA3147
GAGATAATACCTGCAGGCTTTTATAATTGATTTCCAGTAAAGTGATCAGGACTACCATACCCATAGGCTCACCTTCCTAACACTCTCCGACCTTAACTTTTTGTTTCTCCTCCTCCGCCGTACCATGCCGGCTTATATATTCCAGAAAACTATGATAATTCAAGGACCTGCTGTAATAAAAGCCCTGATAACACTCACAGCCAAGTTCATGAAGCATTTCTACCTGTTCCCTGGTTTCCACACCTTCCGCCACAGCCTTGACATGCAGCTGTTCGCAAAGAGTAAGAATTGATTTTATAATCTGCCGTCGCTGTTCGTCGCTGGTTACCAATCCTACCAGGGATGCATCTAATTTTATGACATTCGCGTAAAAATCACATATATAGAGTAGCGAACTGTGACCCATACCAAAATCGTCAATAGAAAGATTAAGTCCCATGGCCGTAATCTGCCCTAATTTATTGCATATCGCGTCAGTCGCATCAATTGTAGCGTTTTCGGTAAGCTCCAGCTCCATATACTGAGGCTCGATGCCCAACTGATTGATGCAATCCTGCACAGATCGAACCAAGGATCCATCCTCTTTCAGTTGCCGCGGACTAAGATTTACGGAAAGGGGTACCTTAAACCCCTGTTCATGCCAGCATTTCATATCGCCGAATGACCGGTTCATAATCCATTGCCCCAGCTCATTCGTCAAATTGGCCTCATCACATATATTTAATATAACAATAGGGGATACATAACCGTATACAGGATGATTCCATCGCAGAAGAGCTTCTGCTCCCACGACCTGGCCTTTATAGTTTACTTTCGGCTGATATTCCATATGAAGGGTTTGTGCCTGGCTCTTAAAGCCTTCCCTGATCTCTTCCGCCAAAGCACGGGCAAGAGAGCCTGTTTCATCGTGACGGTTAAGGATCGTTTTCGTCTGCCGTTCCTGAATATATTGAATTTCATCAGCCAGTCCTTTAAACACTTCAATGCGTGCGCACTGCTGGTGCTTTTCCTGCAGCCTGATGAAGGGAATATAAATCAGTACAGCCAACACCAGATTAACAGCTTGCATCACGGCTCCGACAACGGATCCTGTACTGAGATAACCGGATAAAAAAATGGGTGTAGTCCATTTTACCGCCTGCGTAACCGGAGGAACCCAGCCCACGCTCACATATATCCAGGCATTAAGGCATAAAAAAACAGGTGCTAACACAAATGGAGCAAAAAAATACGGATTGAATATTATGGGCAAACCAAATATCATGACTTCATTGATATTAAATATTCCGGGCAGTACCGAAATCTTTGCCAATCGGGTTTCGCTGCTGTTTTTCCCAACCAGGAGCAAAGCAATCAGCAGTCCAAAGGTTGCTCCTGCACCTCCTAAATAAACATAGGTGTCAAAAAATTCTTTATTAAAAATAACCGCATCCATTGCTGACGATACTGACGAAGCAGCAACAGGCATGGCATCCATAATGACATTTCCTCCATGGATACCGAAAAACCATAAGATGTGAGTGATGAGAATAATAATTACTGCTGAATAGAAATTTTGCCCCGATAACCACATGTCATGGATCTTATGTAAAAACTGGTAATTGCCAAATCCTATTAAATCAAGCATCACTTTTCCCATACTAAAGGTGAAAACAGTGAGCAAAGCAGGCACTACTGTCCGAAAGGCTTCCCGGGTCAGGGGACTGCCATGATGACTAATAAAATTTTTGGGCCGGATGTAACCCTGTATTTTATAGAAAAAACAATACAAACCACATGCAAGAAATGATATGATAATGGCTCCGAACATCCCTGAGGAACCGGCATTTGCTGTGCTTATAACAATACCATCTGAAGTCTTCATCCATATAATGAAAACGATCAGTGCTACTGCCTGTAAGACAGTTGTACTGACCTCCCCGGACTTAATGAGCTCTTTTTCGCTCGCAATCGCATGGCTTACGGTAATCAACGTAATAATCGCCATAATTTGGAGTGTACCTTCATATATGAGCAAACCAATTTCCCACCAGCCATCTCCAAAAATATAAGACATAAATGACTGGTATGCCGGTATGGGCAAATTTAGCAGCGCAAGCACAATAGAACCGATTAAAACAAACGGCATTAAGTATAGTAATCCTCTGCGGAGTACGCGGACCATCTGCTGATTTGCCAGCTTAGATATAAACATATCAAATTCTTGCATTACTTTTATGAATACCTCCATTCGTTATACGGGAACTAACGGCTGCGATATCTTAACTATAGTTTCCCACGCCTTACGACAAATTTTTACACTTTATTATAAAATTTTTAATCAGTTTCTTGTTGCCAAGTGTAATCAATCTATATAATTTTGTTCCCAATTTCATTCTGTATCAATTAGCGGCCGAATGTTAAACGAGATTCCTGTTTTGTAAAAATTCTGATCTCCACCTCTGTCCCCTTTCACGGCTGGCTGTTATTTCAGCGGCTCGTAAGTCCTCTGCCGCTTTTGCCTGCTCCCCGATAAGCCTGTTCATCATCCTGGTCATATAATTGTAGGTGTCGATCAGACCTCCGATCTCATCATGGTAAAGAGATGCCGGGGAAATGGGCGATTACGAAGCGATTGGGACATCCAATCATGCAAATTGTATTTACAGAAAGGAATTAATAATATAACATCTATAGACAAAGAAAAGGCCGCAGTTTAAAACTACGGCCTTTTCTTTGCTGATAGGCAGCTTATCCTTCATTAATGATCCTAAAGGTTTTAATCTGCTTTCTTTTGATAGCTTATTATAAGCGTTGCAAAAACTACAAGTACACAACCTGCAGCTTGATACATACTGATTGATTCTTTTAATATGGTGACAGAAAACAATGTTGAACTAATTGGAATAATACCTGCAAATGCCGCAATGGTATAACCGCTACACCTTTTTGCCCCTGCAGACATAAACGCAAAGGCAACGATTGTAACAATGCTGCCATACCAAACGAAGGTAATCCAGCCACTGATCGGCAGTGCTGCGATTGCCGCCCAGGGTTGTTCCAGCAAGGCTGGAATAAGGCATAATACCATAGCGCAAATACTTAATAGGACAAGAGAGGGCACCCCTCAGTCATTTCACGACTTTTGGGATACCCTAAGCCCTTTTATCTTCACTTGCGTTTCAGATTCAGATAAATATTATAATGACATTGCCGAATACTCATCCACTGGTGTATTATACAAATTCACGTCAAGCTCTGATGTCAGCCTTGCTGTTACGAGGCCGGCCAGCATAGCATCGTTCACATTCAAAGCAGTCCGTCCCATGTCAATTAAAGGTTCTACAGATATTAACAGGCCGGCCAGGCCAACTGGCAGATTCATGGCGGATAAAACCATCAACGCAGCAAATGTCGCACCACCGCCAACCCCGGCAATACCAAAGGAACTGATTGCAACGATAATAGACAGTTTTGCAATGAAACCAATACTCATAGGGTTAATACCAACCGCAGGGGCGATCATGACAGCAAGCATAGCGGGATAAACGCCTGCGCAGCCATTCTGGCCAATGGTTGTTCCGAAAGATGCGGCAAAGTTGGCAATACTTTCAGGAATACCAAGCTTCTTAGTTTGTGTTTCAATCGTTAAGGGCAGCGTACCCGCACTGGATCTTGACGTAAACGCAATGGTAAGCGTTGGGAAGGCCTTCCTGATGTATGTTGCCGGATTCAATTTCATCAACAGGATAATTAAAAAATGTATGGCAAACATGACAATCAAAGCAACATAGTTTGCAATAACAAACTTAGACAGGGCAATAATGCCTGCTATATTCGTTGTCGCAATTGTCTTTGTCATTAGCCCCAGAATGCCATACGGCGTTAATCTCAGTATAAAAGTTACCATCCGCATAACTACAGCATAAAGGGAATTAATGATTTTCTGGAAAGTTTCAGCTTCTTCCGGTTTCTTCTTTTGTATTCCCAATGCGGATATGCCAAGAAATGCGGAAAAAATAACCACTGCTATGGTTGAGGTAGCCCTTTCACCTGTCATATCCTGGAAGGGATTTTGGGGGATAAAACTCAAAATCTGCTGCGGTATCGTCTGATCCTGGACGGTTGATACTTTTCCTTCAAGATACTCGGCCCGGTCTGTCTCCGCCTGGCCAACGGTTATTTCTTCTGCTGTCAGATGAAAGGTATTTGCAGTTGCTATGCCCACCAAAGCGGAAATGAACACAGTCAGCAGCAATGTTGCCAGCACATATGTACTGATTTTCCCCAAGCTTGTATGGGACTTCAAATTAACGATGGCCGATATAATGGAGACCATAATTAGGGGAATAACAATCATTTTCAAAAGATTCACATAACCAGTACCGATAATGGATATCCAATCCAACGAAGTTTTTAGTACTGGGCTGTCAGATGCAAAAGCAAGCTGCATGATACTGCCAATAACAATTCCCATAAGCAGAGCAGAAAATACTCTCTTAGCAAACGATATATGCTTCTTCTGCATATAGTAGAGAACTCCAACAAGTAAAAGAATCACAGCGATTATAACCAAAGTCCATAACAAATCCATACATTTTCCTCCTTAAAAATCACACATATTGAACATTGCAGTATCAGAAATTTGTTTGCATAGTGACGGGGAGTTTGTGAAACTACTGAAATCTTTCATGGTACGATGATTGTGCGACGGCTTTGGAACTGTTTCGGGATCAGATATTCCTTTACCCATACGCCCCCGGATTGATAAAGTATATTCACAAGGAATAACCTTAATGATACGGTTTATTAATGATTTCAACCAATCTTACTCCATATAACATATATGTTTAGTATGTTAATATTATGTAGTAAATTTGTCAATTAATTTTTGCTTGATTTTAAGCCATTGCGGAGGCGCAAAAAACGGAGTGCATCTTGCATATGCATGAGGATACGCCTGCTATCTGCAGGTATGACAAAAGCCGCAGCTTTAAACTGCGGCCTTTACTTCGCTGCTATATTATATTATTTATAAGTTGATAAATTCGTCCGTCTTAATCACACGTGCAAAAAGACCATCCAATGAAGCCATGAAAACATTATGAACGGTTTCAGCGGGAATCGTTTGCTTATTATATATCAGGTCTTTCGTGGCACAGGCATCTTCCAGCAAAGTAACCTTTAATCCAAAGTCCATACAAGCCCTTGTAGTCGTATCAATGCACATATGACTCATCATTCCGCATATGACCAGCTCTGATATTCCTTTTTCCTGTAAAACAGAAGAAAGATTTGTATTCAAAAAGCTGTTTGGAGCATGTTTTACGATTAGCGCTTCATGATCCAAAGGAGTCAGATTCTTGTGAATCAAAACACCAGCCGTGTCTGGGAGAAAAAAAGTTGCTCCTGTTCGAGTATTAATATGCTGCACATGAATAACAGGCTGGCCGCTTTCCCGAAAAAGCTTTAACACTTTTTCTATATTCTTTAGTGCTTTGTGTGAATTGTATAACTCTGATTTACCCCCTTCAAAATAGTCGTTCTGAACATCAATAATCAGTAATGCTTTCATCAATTAATTCATCTCCTTTTCATATTCAGGCCTGCCATTATGCTGCCAGGACTTCGTTTCTTTATACTAGGTACATTAAGAAATATTTGAGAGAATCCAATTTGTTATGAATGGAATAAATGTCGTAATAGTTCATCCGCGCCACCTCACATCTATGTTATGATGGAAGGCCAACGCCCTTGCAGCGATCCGTTTGTTCCATTTCACTATGGTAACATATTCCATTTCTATGTGCAATTATTTTTCTCAGCAATAGGATCATATCAAAAAGACTACGAACTCATCCAAGCCGGTGCCGCTTTCAGAACTTTTTAAGCAAACCACACGATAACATAATTGAATCATTTATAAAAATAAAACAGCCACCATGCCGGTTCCAGGAATCCGTCATGGTGGCTGTTTTATTTCATGAATTTCTATTTAGCCTTTGTTCTGGCTGCATTTGATCGCATCAATAGCAAGTACTACCATAAGTGCCAAAAGGCTGTCCTGTCCATCGGTCACATCGATCAAGTAGGTATCGGTGAAATGAAAAAGCTGCTTTTCAATCCGGGCCACAACGCTGCCGGTCCGGGAAAGAATGCGGTAATCCCATTCCAGGAAGCTGCCTTCCACATGCCAGCCGTTGCAGTCAACGGAAAAAGAGGGTTTGAAAAAAGTAAATTCCTTGGTGATGGTTCCTGCCGTTTGTCCGCCGATCAGGATGTCAAACCGGGGCAGAAAGGTCAGCACCTGCTCTCTTAAGGTGGCAAGGTGATTATCGTTGTTGTCATAAATTTCCAGCTTGTGGCCCCAGGCGGGCCTTCCGCAGACTGTGTATACGGTTGCCCCATTTTCATCATAGATGTCGTAGCTGTCAAACCAGGAAAAAAATCGCTGTTTAAACATTAGCTTCATGATATTTTTCTATCTCCTTTTTCTTCTTTATCCATTATCTGCCCGCACCATTCCTTTAGCATGCATTCCCCGCACTTTGCCTTCCTTGCCGTGCAGATTGCCCTGCCATGATAAATCAACTGAAAATTGATCCGGTTCCAGTGGTCCTTTGGCAGTACCCGTTGCAATTCGACTTCCACCTCCGCAGGATTTTTCCCAGAGGCCCAGCCCATACGCCTTGCAATGCGAAATACATGGGTATCCACAGTGACCCCAGGGATTCCGTAAGCATCTGCCAGAAATAAGGTTGCGGTTTTTCTGCCCACTCCTGCCAGATTTAAGACCCCGTCGATATCCCTTGGAACCTCGCCTCCATATTCCTCTGCGATTTGACTGCAGCATTTTTTCAAATTCTTCGCCTTATTCTTATAAAGCCCAATGGATCGTATGGAATCCTCGATTTCTTCCAGCGGTGCTTCTGCCATCTGCTCTACGGTCTGATAACGCTGAAACAGCTGGGGAAGCACCTCTTCCACTTGTTTGTCTGTACTTTGGGCGCTGAGCATGATAGCCGCAAGTAGCTGCCATGGCTGCTGATGGTAGAATCCCTCCTTTGTCACACCGTAAACCTGGTCCAATTTTTCAAGTATATAACTGACATCTTTCTTTTTCATACGTATTTCCCAACCTTCCGTCACTTTATAATATCTGCTTTCCTTTTCAGGTTCGGCTGTTGTTGTTTCTCCGCTTGTCAATCTCCTCCGGCTCAAACAGCCGAATGATCCCATATTCCCCATCATATCCAGGACTGCACTGAACTTTGCCCTCTCTTAACCGCCTGATTCCCTCTGATATCATATTGCCGGAAGCATGCCTGATATCCTCCAAAGGCAGCTCCCGAAGGATATGAAATTCCGGTCCTAAATCCCGTATCATGGACTCATACTGGTTTTGGACTTTCTTACTTGCGGTTGTATATCCGATAGAAGCCGCGATCACTTCATTAAGAGGGACCAGATTTTCAAACGGCCTCCCGCCTGGAAGAGTAAATCCTTCACTGCGGTCAGCCAGCTGTTCGATCCGGTGGGACACGCCTGTGGTCAGCTTTCGGCCGCATACCGGGCACTTGCCGGAATATTGTTTCGCTTCTGACGGAGAGAGGCAGAGATTGCATTTCCGGTGGCCATCATAATGATATTTTCCCTCTTCCGGAAAAAACTCTACGGTTCCCTCTAATCCCTCTCCCTTTTGTATGGCATTCCACAGGCCGGTATAAGACAAGTCAATATCCAGAAGATTGGCTTCCCTGCCAAGCTTTGAAGGGGAATGGGCATCAGAGTTTGAAACAAGCTGAAAACGGTCCAGAGCCGACAAACGCCATATCATAGATGGATCGGAAGAAAGTCCTGTCTCCAATGCATGCACATAGGGAGTTAAATCCTCAAAGCATTCCTCGATCGTATCAAAACCGGAGAATGCCCCAAACAACGAAAAATGCGGAGTCCAGATATGTGCCGGGATATAGATAGCCCTGGGACATAATTCCAGTGTTATATCCAGGAGGTCATGACAATCCAATCCCAATATGGGCCTGCCGTCTGAATGAAGATTCCCAATAGTCTCCAGCTTTTTTGAAATCAGCTCTGCCTCCTCAATACCCGGAAGCAAAATGACGCTGTGAACTTTTCTTACTTTCCCGTTTTTCTTATAGATGGAGCTGATCTCTCCGGAGACCACGAATCGGGGAGTCATGGCTTCTGACATAGCTCCCTTGTCTATACGGTATTCTTCTTTTAATATGTAAAGCCCTTCCTCTGCAGGAATCAGCTTTTCCTTTAATTCCTCACGCCATGCCTGGTGAGTAAAATCACCGGTCCCCAGGATGCCGATCCCTTTGCGCCTCGCCCATAAATCCAAATATTCCAGAGAACAATCCTTACTGGTCGCTCTGGAATAATGGGAATGGATGTGTAAATCTGCTATATACATAAATTTCACCTGCTTTTGTCGATTTATGTTTTATTATAGCTTTGTTTTCTATGGGTTGCAAGGAGCGGATCCTTCCTTTTACCGGCATATTTCTCATAAATTCCCAAGATCAGCTCTGCCATGTCCCTTCTGAATTCCGCCGGTTCCGTAAGTTCAATCTGATCACCCATACTTAACAGCCAGCTAAAAAGATTCTCCTTGCTGGAAAAATCAAACTCAAATAATAGCTTCCCATCCTCCCGTTCCTTAAAACTGTTCATTCCATACTCCTCGATCAGATGCCATTTTATTTCCGGCTCACAAACTGCAGTAATATGGAATTGATTGGGATACGGATTTTCCGGAAAGTTCTCAATGGGAGGTAAGGGACGCTTTTCATAATGGTCCCCGGTGTCTGAAAGCTCCTGGATCCGGTTTAGTTTGAACATTCGGAAATCTTTCCTGTCCCTGCAATATCCCCACGCATACCAAGAGGACCACTGGAATATCAAAAGATAAGGGTCAATGGTTCTCTCTGTTTCACCACTTGGAGCATAATAGCAGAATTTTACCGAATGGCCTGCTTCAATGGCTTTCTGGATCAGATCGATCTTAGGGGACAGGGAGGCTTTATACCAGGAGGAAAGGTTGATCATGATGTGGCTTTCCGGAACCTGCACCGATGCCTGGTCTGATGACAGTTTTTTCATAAGCTGCTGGTACCGGTTCGTCCCAGCCACGCTGTCTAAGCTTCTAAGTCCGGTCAGTATGGACTGCATTTCAAAGGAGGTCAGAACGGTCCGGTCGATCCGGTAGGCCGGCATGATAGATATTCCCCCGTTCTGTCCCTGTGAAGTGGCAATGGGAATACCTGCCCTTAACAGGACCTCCACATCTCTGTTTATGGTCCTTCTTGAAACCTCAAAGATTTCTGCGAGATAAGAGGCCGTTACCTTTTCCTCTTGAAGCAGGATAGATAAAATTCCAATAAGTCTGTCAATCTTCATAGGCGTTCCTTTCTTTGATGTCCTTATTATATCACGGCAAAAGGTCTCAGAAAAGACCGTTCTTTCCATCTTCACTCATTGACTCCCTTTTCCATTTATGCTAGGATGTGCCTAATAATCATGAAAGAAAGGACCTGTTAAATGAACTTAATGAACTTAATGCAGTTAAAGGAATCCTGGGCTGTTTTTAAAGATAACCATCCTAAATTTCCCCTGTTCCTGAAAGCAGCCTTAAAAAGCTCTCTGAAAGAAGGAAGCGTGGTGGAAATCCATATTACGCCGCCGGAAGGAAAAACTCTTACTACTAATTTAAAGCTCAAGGCTTCTGATCTGGAGCTGTTTGAACAATGGAAAGACTCCTTAAAATAAATTGGTGCTTATCAGGACATGCTGAGTAAGTAATTGAAAATACTTTGATCGCCTACACGTTTTAAAGGCATACAATAAAGGAATTAGCTTTTGCTAATTCCTTTATTAATTATTCTTATGTTAACTATTTTTACATTGTTCAGGTCATGTTTTTCCTAAGTCAACGGCAGATTCCAATCCAGCAGATAGGGATTGTCGTTCCTTGTTTTGATATCTTCATAGATTTCCCGCCGGGCATCTCCGCTTTCATAAGACCAAAATTCATACCCTCTTAAGTAACTGTCCATCATCTCATCCCATGATGAAAACCTTTTTTGAATTATCTGTGCTATTTCAAGTGACTTATCCAATGCTTCCTGTTCCGTATAAAACCCGGCAATATAATACCAGCCGCATAAGGATACTGCACGGCAGTAATCCCAGCCGTCGATAGCCCCTGCTCCGTAATTTACGTAGTTGTCATACGCGTTTACGAGATAATAAGCTTCCTCTTCGTCACCCACGATTTCACTAAGATATTTGGACAGCTCCTCCCGTTCAAGTCCCGAAGCATCGTCCTCTTCCATCACCTGCATCAGCGATGCATAGTCGGTCCGGTGCCCTGTGTTAAGCAGCCAGTTTAAGGTTTCGTCAGCGCTGGCTCTGTCCGTCACATCCCACCATTCCTCCAATGACGCAAGCTCAAGCCGTTTATTGAATTCATTCGCTTTCATGCCTCCCAGGAGCGTATAATCTCCACCGTTAAGCTCTGTTAAAACAGCATAAGTACCATTGACCCAGAGAATTTCCGGTTGTACTTTTTTCTGCTGCACACAGCCGGCACTTCCACATAAGATGAGCCCTATGATAAAAAGAAGAAATGTATATTTAAAAAATTTTTGTTTATTCATGTCATATTTTATCTCGCGCTTTCCATCTATTGAGGTCCTACGTACTCAGCGCTGCCAAGTCCCAGTATTGGGAAAAATATCAATGGCAGCAGCACTAAGCCAACAGCAAAACCGCCGCTTCTTCCAAATGCTTTAGAAAGCTTAACACAATAAATGATGTATATAACAAACGATGCCAATCCTGCAAGGCTGCTTAAGATGCTGCTATCTAAAAATCCTCCAAAAAAAGAAACTCCCCCTGTAATCAGAACCGCAATAAAATAGCTTAAATTTCCAAATGCGATATCAGACATTATGTAAAGATTATAAAATGGTATCAATGACGCCCAGCCCGGCTTTCCGGCTTTCGAAAAAATCTTCCAATTAGAAACTAAAAGTAAAATACAAACAACTAAAAGAAATACCAAAAGAAAAATACCAAATCCAGCTAAAACAGCATATAAATCATTATTCATGCTCAATTCCTCCATATGTTTTAAATTATTAAGTACCTAATCATACCTGTCCCCTCCTCAGCGGATTTAATCTGACGCCGCAAAAAGAGATGTGTTCTCTAAATTACTTATAAACTCGTACATCCTGCCTTTCTCCTTTTCTCTAGTTTCTTCCATATTTTACCACATTGATAAATATTCCTCAATGTCGTACGGAACAAGAAATTCATTGTTGGGAACATGAGACAGCATTTCCTTGTTGTATTTACCAAATTATGGTACAATGGACGAATAAGTGCAATAACCCGGAAGCTTTGTCCAAGCCTTTCTCACCATAAGGGCGAATATAACAAGCAGGAGGAATAAAAACAGCATGAAAAAGATGATAAAATTATTTGCAGCCGCATCCCTTCTATCCATATTCATAGCATCAACTGCCCATGCAGGAGCCTGGAAGCAGAACAGCCATGGCTGGTGGTGGCAGGACGGAGATAAGTCCTATCCATCTTCCGCCTGGAAATGGATCGACTCTGACGGGGATGGAATGGCAGAATGCTACTATTTTGATGAAAATGGTTATCTACTGACAGGGACCACTGCCCCCGACGGCAGCACGGTCAATGAATCCGGCGCATGGACCGATCAGGGCATTATCCGCCAAAAGGCCGCCAATCCTGCTGCCGCACGGATCACAAACCAGAAGGGGATGGAGCTTTACCAGGAAGCAGACCAGAAGAGTTCCGGGCTGCCTGGCCTGGATATTACTGCAGACATCCAGATGAATCTTACTTATGACTGGCTGGATATCCCGGTCTCCATGAATATGCGGCTTAAATATCATGACTTAAATACTCCAAACATGGAGTTTCTTTACCTGACTACTATGGATATGCTGGGGATAAGCACGTCAGAGACTTCCTTCTACACCAGGGGCTGCTATTATCTGGATGCGGGAATGTATGATAAATACAAAATGAACATCGGATATGAAGATATGACAAGAAACATCACTTTGGGAGGACTGACCGGACAGTTTGGGGCATTCCTGGATAACGTACAAATTGCAGACGGTGATGCCGGTAATAAAATCCTTATGTATTCCAGCAAAGCAGAAGGCCTTGAAACATATCTCACCAATTTCTACGATGAGATATGGCCGACACTTTCAGATTCCAATTATAAGATCAACCGGATTGACGGGAAAGCAGTCATAAGCCCGGAAGGCTATTTTTCCAAAGAATCCATTTCCATTTACATGACCGTCACCGAAGAGGAAGAGTCTTTAGGCATGCTCATGAATATGAATCTGGATTATAATAATCCTGGGAAAGCCGTTTCCATTGAATTTCCTTCCACAGAAGGATATGAAGAAGTCATTTACTAAGAAAAGAAAAGGAGGGAAAACCGCTTGCGGCTCCCTCCTTTTCTTAATCCCTTAAACCGATATAAATATGGACCAGTGCATCTTCCATGTCCCCGTTCTGATATTCTTCAAAGTCGCATATAAAAGCTCTTGGCAGATCCATCTTCCAAAGCTCCTGCCAGAACTTTGCTACCGCCTCTATCATGTTTCCCCTTACAACAAATTTGGCATATGTTCCTGCCGGAATGCTCCTTACCACCGTACCTTCCGGGAGCTCATCCGCTGCTTCTGCTTCACAGGCCACTATGACACTGTAATCATCTAATTCATTTTTCACATAATCCGTATAGATCCCCAGGGCTTT
>DEYX01000312.1 GCA_002365025.1 Hungatella sp. UBA3147
AGAATTAGAAAAGGAAGGACATTAATTTGTTCTTCCTTTTTGCTGTAAGACGGGACAGTCGAATAACTTGTGAAACATCACGCCTTTATATTACCCGATTTTGGATAATACAAATAAAAAATCATTTTTTTGCAGCCGCCGCAAGAGCTTTAAATATTGTGATTGATTTTTAATATGGAAATTTGCTATGATGAATACGAAAAAGTATGTGCCGTACCAGAGTTGTGGTTGAAAGGAGCATTATAGCATGAAAAATATGATATGCTTGAGCGAGCTGCTTAAGATACCCAGTTTGTCAGGGTTGATGGTAATCGCTGGTCATAATGGATTAATGAGAGAGATAAGTTCCGTTACACTTTTGGATGCTCCGGATGGACCCAAATGGCTGAAAGGTGGAGAATTTGTTCTGACTTCTGCTTACATTTTTGATAATAATTATGAGTTGTTAGGTGAATATATTCTGGCCCTGATCGAGAAGAATGCAAGTGGACTAGGCATTAAAACCGGAAGGTTTTTAAATTTGATTCCGGAAAGTGTTGTGGAAATTGCAGCAAAAAATCAATTTCCTATTATACAGATCCCTTATCATCTGGTATGGACGGATGTCATCTCACCATTCTATAAGTTGAAGTTTGGGTTGCATAATCAGAAAAATCCTGTTGTTGTGGAACCGGATATGATTCTGCCGCTTTTTGAAGCAAGCAGGTGGGGCGGTAAACGTCTGTTAATTCAAATGACGGAGCTGTTTCAAATCCCGATTGCAGTTTATAAGCAGGATAAGGCATTGATTTTAAACAATGGAATCAGCGGAGTGAACCAGATCGGACAGGCAGCTGAAGGTTTGCGGATATTTCCGGAAAGGAGATCTTCGGAAAAGATTTATGTCAATGATTTTATATGCTGTTTCTTTTGCCTTCCGGTGTCTTATGAAAGTGAGAGAGAGTATCTGGCGGTTGCATCGGAAAGAGAAGAAGACATTAATGAAATTAAGAAACTGATCTCCTTGATTGAAAGCCTGAGCAGTAAAGATATTCTGGTTCTAAGAGAAAAATCAGATGCGTATCGCGCTTTTCTGCACAAGGTGATTAGCGGTTCCATCTCGCCGGAAGAAGTAGAAGCCTTTGAAAAGAGCCGGATGGGAACGAAATCAAATTTGATTTATTCTGGTATTTTGATTTTTTGCTCTGAATGCTATCAGCATTTGTTTCAGCGTTTTAAAGAGGCTTTGGAGCCCTATCAGAAGAGCAGAGGTTTAAGGATAGAGACCTATATGTATGAGTACCCCGCAAAAAAACAGGCAGTTGTTTTATGGGAAATTCACAGCTCTGAAAAGCTGAATCCATATATATGGGTAAGAGAGCTGATATCTGCATTGAGTATGCTGTTTCCGGAAGTTACAGATGAGGTAGTCGGAATCAGCAGTATGGCTGAAACGCTAAAAGATATTGTAGTGTTATATGAACAGGCTCAGCAGTCCATTTGCCTGGGCGCACTGCTGTGGCCGGCTCAGCACTTCCATTTTTACCCGGATTATTCTATTTACGCGTTGCTGAATAGCAGTCTGGATCAGGTTCATTTTGATGACTGCCGTCTGCTGCTGGAAAATAAAGGTACAATGGTATTTCAACCGCTTGAGATGGCAGAGGTTTATATTGAAAGCGGTAACTATAAAAAAGCGGCTGCGAAATTATTTATTCATGAAAACACGCTGAGATACCGGATCAATAAAATTAATGAGCTATTGCATATAAATTTGGAAAATCCGGTGGAAGGATATCGCCTTCTTTCCCAGATTAAATTATGGAAGCTTTCAATGACTTGTGAGAAGCGTGATAAATAAAGCATTCTATTGTTGGTAAATATAAATAATGCATAAATTGTTTTGAAGAAATAATATGCATTATTTATATTTTTTTATATTTTTAATGAAAAATTGTAGAAAATTACAAAGCATTTTGTCTTTTTTGGATAAATGCATGATGAAAAAATATATGGGTTTCATTTATACTATTATCACGGCAAACAACAAAGGGATAAAGCAGCCTCAGTCATTAGTAAACATGATGGGAGTAAGTTATGGAAAATAAGGCAGTACAGGGGACTATTTTTAATATTCAGCGCTTTTCAATTCATGATGGTCCGGGAATCCGGACGTTGATATTCATGAAGGGATGTCCACTCCGTTGCCGATGGTGTTCCAACCCGGAAGGTCTTACATCCGGCATATCAATTCTTTCCAATATAAAATTATGTATCGGGTGTGGTTTGTGCAGCCAGTTTTGCAAATTTGATGCAATATTAAAGCAGGAGGATGGCTCTTACCAAATCGATCGGGATAAATGCACTGGATGTCAGATGTGCACAAAGGTATGCCCGAGCAATTCTAAGACAGTTTCAGGAGAAGTCAAATCCGTAGAAGAGATCATCAGGATCGTGGAGAAGGACAGAAGTTTTTATAAGCATTCCGGCGGAGGGATTACAGTGGGTGGCGGAGAGATGCTGGCACAGCCGGACTTTACGTTTGAAATACTGAGACGATGCAGAGAGAACGGAATGGATACGGCTGTAGAAACAAGTGGATGTGGCTCCTGTTCCTGGCTGCTGAAAATTGCGGATCAATGCAATACCATACACTTTGATCTTAAAGCGATTGATTATGATTTACATAAGGAATTGACTGGTGTAGGAAATACGATGATTTTGAATAACTTAAAAGTGTTGTCAGAGCATCTTTGGAACAAAGAGGAAAAAGAACGGTCTCAACTGATTATACGGCTGCCCTTAATCATCGGGTATAACACCCATAAAGAGGAAATTGAAAAAGTGGCAGATTTCATTTTATCGGAGTTGAAATATTATTCGTTAACAGAAGTTCTGGCATTTCATAATTTTGGAGAGAAGAAATATCAGGAGCTTGGAATGACCTATGAATTTATGAATCATCCCAACAGCACAGTGGAAGATTTAAAAGAGCAGATAACAATATTAAAAGAGTCCGGCTTAAGGCTTAAGATCCCAAAATGGTAGAATTCCGATATTGAAAAAATTTTACTTATCGCAGTCTAATCCATTTGAGAAATAGAAAATAATTTTTCAAAAAGGAGGAAATTCAGATGAGCAATCAACCAACAGAACGAGTAAAAAGCCTGAGAGAGCGCTTTTTTACTTACAAGCCAAACGTAGATCCGGAAAGAGCGGTGATCTATGATAGGGTCTTTAAAAAATCAGATGAACTAAAAGATGACCCGATGATTGTAGCAAGAGCAAAGGCGTTTTCCGTATTTTTAAAAGAACGTTCCATCTACATCGAAGATGATCAGCTTTTTGCCGGTTCCTTTGGACGTAAGCCAAGAGCTTTTCCAATCTACCCGGAGAGTGTGGGAGATGATCTGGTAGGAGAATACAGAAAATTGACAACACGTCCGATTGACCAGTTTGAATATCTGGAAGAGGATAGGCTGGTATTGGAAGAACTGCTGCCCAGATGGCATGATAACTCACTACGACAGGAAGTGTTTCCGAGCATGAGTCCGGAAGAAAAGAATCTGTTCCTGATGAATCCTGAGACAAGTATTGTAGGAGGAACTAATATTTTTACTCTGGATGTTCCGTTATATGGTCCGGCTGGTCACATTACGCCTGACTGGCAGGCAATCATGGAGTATGGGTTCCAGGGAATAAAGGAAAGAGCAGAAAAACGTTTGGAGCAGGCAAAGGAAGAAAAGGATCAAAAAGGGATTGATTTCCTGACAGCAGCGATCATCAGCTGTGATGCTATTATTGCTTTTGCAAAGAGATATGCGGATCTGGCTGAGGAAATGGCAGCAAAGGAGACAAACGAAGTACGTAAGACAGAGTTGTTAATGATAGAGGAAACCTGCCGCAGAGTACCGGGACTGCCTCCAAGAACCTTCCATGAAGCATTGCAGGCGATGTGGTTTGGTTTTGTGGGAATCCAGATGGAAGCTTTCCAGCGCTGCTTTAGTGCAGGCCGGCTGGATCAGTATGCATGGCCATTTTTAGAGGCGGATTTAGCGGCCGGAAGAACTACCATGGAAAAGGCCCAGGAGGAGTTGGATGTTTTATGGATGAAATTTCCGGAGACCAACTATATTAATTCTGAATATTATTCCTATATCGCATCGGGATTCCCGTCTCAGCAGCAGATTATTGTCGGAGGACAGACTCCGGAAGGCAAAGAGTCATCAAATCCGCTTAGCTATATGTGTATTGAAGCATCTATTCATACCTTACTTCATCAGCCAAGCATTTCTGTCCGCTTCTGTGAAAAGACACCGGATTCCCTGATTGAAAAGGCATGTGAGCTGGCTCGTCTGGGTACCGGCCATCCTTCCTTCTTCAATGATAAAAGGTGTATTTCTGCTTTGGTACATAAGGGCATATCACTGGAGGATGCGAGGGATTATTCCTCCGTGGGATGTGCAAGCGTACAGCCTACCAGAAAAGACAAGGGTTCCCATAACGCGGGTTATATTAATGTAGCGGCGGCATTAGAATTTGCCCTGCATAATGGTTACTGGAAAAAGGGAAATCGTCAGATGGGAGTGAAAACTGGCGATGCAAGAGCGTTTACATCGTTTGACCAGGTTATGGAAGCGTTTGAAAAACAAATGGGATATCTGATAGAGGTATATTCCAATGCGGCTGTCAGAGTGGAAAAAGCGCATCAGGATCTGGTACCTACTCCGTATCTCTCCTGTTTTGTAATGGATTGTATCGGCAATGCCAGAGACCGGAGTGATGGCGGTGCACTGATTAATTCCGGTATGACACCAAGAGGAATTGGTCTGGCGGATGTGGCAGACTCTCTTGCCGCAATTAAGAAGCTGGTATTTGATGATAAGGTGCTGAAGATGGATACTTTGATCAGTGCTATTGAAGCAAATTTTGAAGGTTTTGAACCGGTCCGCCAGATGTTGATTCATAAAGCCCCTAAATATGGTAATGATGATGAACTGGCAGATCAGATGGCGGTAAAAGTAGTGAATATTTATTCTGATGAAACAGATAAACACAGAAGTTTGTTTGGCGGAAGATTCCATCCGGGCTTCAGTTCTGTTTCCTCTAATGTACCATATGGTACGGCAATTCGTGCACTGCCTAATGGGAGAAAAGAGTATGAGCCGCTTGCAGACGGCTGTTCTCCAAGTCATGGTGTGGATTTGTGCGGACCTACCTCGGTGGCTATATCCTCCGGCAAGCTGAATCACGAAGGGATGAGCGGAGGATCTATTCTGAATGTGAAGTTCAATCCGGATGCAGTTTCAGGAAAAGAAGGGCTTAAGAATTTTACTTCTTACGCAAAAGGAGCTTTAGAGGCAGGAGTATGGCATATGCAGTTTAATGTTGTAGATAAGGAAACCTTGCTTCAGGCACAGCAGAAACCGGAGGAATACCGGGATCTGATTGTTCGTGTGGCCGGTTACAGTGCATTCTTTACTGGTTTAAGCGACAGTCTTCAGGAAGATGTAATCGGACGTACCGAACATGCAACAGCGGCAGGCCGCATCTAAACTTGTGTAGGCGGTGAAAAGCCGTACTGAAGTACGGAGAATGTGAGGAAATATGAATTTTATGGATATTTTATTTACTGTCAGCAATCATATAGCGACCATCACATTGAACCGTCCGGAAGCTTATAACGCAATTTCAGATGCAATGCGGGAAAATCTCAGAGAAGCAGTGGATTATATCAATGCTCCTGAAAATGATGTCCGTGTTGTGGTGATAACCGGAGCTGGCAAGGCTTTTTGCTCCGGAGGCGATATCAAGCTTATGAAGGAACGGATTGACTCTGATGTGTCTTTTAGAGACCGGCTGGAGACTTACAGGAAGGATGTTGCCGGAATGGTGAAATGCATAAAAAGTATCCGTCAGCCGGTGATTGCCCAGATCAACGGTGCTGCATTTGGAGCTGGATGCAGCATTGCAATGCTTTGTGATATCAGAATTGCTTCAGAACATGCAAAATTTGGAATGCCGTTTGGGAAACGGGGGCTGGTTCCTGATTGGGGAGCCACGTATTTTCTTCCGAGGCTGGTGGGGAGATCAAAGGCAATTGAGCTGGCAGTTACCGGGCAGAGTTTTGATGCCGGTACGGCTTTGAAAATTGGTTTTCTGAATCAGGTGGTTCCGCAAGAGGAGCTGCAGGAATATACCATGAATTATTGCAGTCAGATATTGGAAAATGGGCCATATTCAGTGATGGCTGCTAAATCCGCTATGGATGCGGCGTTAATATCTGAACTGGATACGGCCCTGGAACAGGAAGCACAAATCCAGAGCGCCTGCTATCGTTCGGATGATCATAGAGAGGGAGTAGAGTCTTTTCTGGAGAAGCGTCCGGCAAATTTCATCTCATGCCAATAAGTGCACTTTGCACGAAGACAGAATGGGCGCCGGGCTCCGGCGCTATTCTTAGAAAATAAATTGACAGAAAAGGAGTATATGGTTTGAAAGAGATTGTAATTACTCATGGAGTTCGTACTCCTATAGGCAAATTCGGGGCATCATTAAGCAATGTTTCAGATTTGGAACTTGCGTCCCTTGTTTTGGAAAATCTGGTAAAAGAAAGAGCAAAATTAAATCCTGAAGAAATTGACCATGTAATACTTGGAGAGGTACGTCAAAGTTCAGAGCCTTCAAATATCGCCAGAACGGCGGCTCTTTCCTGTAATATACCTGAGAAGGTACCGGCATATACCGTTCACAGGCAATGTGGATCGGGCTTGCAGGCCATTATGGATGCATATCAGTTAATTGCCTGCGGAGAAGCACGTATTGTGGTTGCAGGCGGAGCGGAAAATATGAGCCAGTCTTCTTATTTCATGAGAAATACTGCATCCGGTCTTGGAACCGGAAATTATACGATTGAAGATTCTCTTGTGGCAGGCGGACCGGGATCCACGCCAGTACGTCTTTATGGTAATCTTCCAATGGGAGTTACGGCAGAAAACCTGGCAGAAAGCTATGGCATATCCAGAGATGAGCAGGATCGTTTTGCCCAGAGAAGTCAGGAGCGGATGGCTAAGGCGATGGAGGAAGGCCGCTTTGATGAGCAGATTTTGCCGGTTGAATTAAAAACAAAGGACGGAGCCCGTATGTTCAGCAAAGATGAACATCCTTTTTTAACAACGTATGAAAAGATAAGTACCTTAAAGCCTGTATTCAAAAAGGAAGGCACGGTAACTGCCGCAAACTCCTCGGGGCGGAATGATGGGGCGGCAGCAGTTCTGATTATGGATAGAGAAGTGGCAAAACGTCTGGGTTATCAGCCGCTTGCTATAATCCGTGGGATTGGATCCAGCGGATGTGATCCAAGAATGATGGGACTTGGACCTGTAAGATCAACGCAGATCGCACTTCAAAAGACAGGGCTTACAATTCATGATCTGGATGTGATTGAATTAAACGAAGCATTTGCTGCCCAGTCTATCGCGGTAATAGAAGAGTGGAAAAAATGGGGGATTTCCGAAGAAGAGCTTATTGAAAAAATCAATCCCAACGGCGGGGCAATTGCTCATGGACATCCACTGGGGTGCACTGGCGCAGCATTAAGTGTGAAGTGCATGTATGAATTAAAACGAGTACCTGAAAAGCGGTTAGGTCTGATTACTCTTTGCTGCGCGGGTGGGTTAGGCGTTGCTGTGATTCTGGAAAAGGCGGTATGACAAATCACAGTTTTGAGATGAATTGCCGCAATAGCGGCAGAATGGAGGCTGAAGTGAAAAGGGTATATATTTCAGGTGCCATCCGGACACCTCTTGGCACTTATCAGGGAACATTAGCTGACTTTAGTGAACAGAAGCTGGCAGCTATGACTATGCTTGATTTAATAGAAAATGTGGATATTGATCCGATAAAAATTGACGAGATTATCATAGGGAATTCAAAACAAACCAGTACACCGTCCAATTTGGCAAGACATGCACAGCTGGAAGCAGAACTTCCGGTGGAGATTCCAGCCTATACGGTACAGAGACAGAGTGCGTCCGGACTTCAGGCTGTTATCAATGGTTATCTTGCCATCAGAAGTGAAAATGCGGATGTAATTCTTGCGGGGGGCAGCGAAAGCATGAGCCAGGTTCCGCTGGAGATCAGAAAAGCGAGGTTTGCATTTGGAGCTGATACGGAAATCGTTTTTGACCCGATTGCAAACCAGCTGGCAGGCGCACAGCCGGCTGACCGATATGGGAAGCTGAAGGCTTCGGATATTACAGATGCTATTTCTGCTCAGTACGGTATTACTGAGTCTGAAATAGAAACCTATCTGGATGACAGTTTTAAAAAGTGCATGCTGTCTAAGGACAAGGTACATATTCTTCCTGTAGAAGTAAAAAAGAAAAAGACGGTAGAGCTGATTAATGCAGATCAGCAGTATCAGGAAATTCCGTCAGTTGCAATGCCCGCTGATGGAGCAGCCATGTGTCTGCTGTGTTCAGAGAATGCTGTAAAGGAACAGGGACTACCGGTAAGGGGTGAAATTCTGGGAATTGCATTTGCAGCAGACAGCCCGAAAGGAAGTGGCTATATTGCAGACGAAGTGATTACTCGGGCTGTTGAGAAAGCTGGTCTTACCTTAAGTGAAATTGATTATTTTGAAATCAGTGAGTTTTCTGCCGCACAGATCCTGGCAAATCGGAAGGTAATGAAAAGTTTGGGGATTGGCACGAGAGAAATAGACCGGAAAGTAAATTCTGAAGGCGGTACGCTGGTTAGCGGATTGTCCTGGGGAGCAGCAGGAGCGGTGCTTCTTACGGATTTGCTTTATAAGCTCCAAAGGGAAGGGAAGAAGTATGGAATGGTGATTGCCCCTGCGGAGGGCGGACAGACGCTTTCTATGGTGATAGAAGCGAAATATAAATAATAACCGGGAGGTATGATTTTGGAAATCAAAAAAATATTTGTAGTTGGAGCTGGATTTATGGGAACCGGTATTGCTCAGGTTTCTTCAGCGGCTGGATATCAGGTGGTATTATGGGATACAAAAAAAGAGCTGGTGACTGCCTCCCTGGAACGAATGGATCAGGCGCTTGCCAATCGTATTGCAAAAGGGAAGCTGACACAGGAGGCAAAGGATGAACTGCTTTTAGGTATCAGTATTTCAGAAGATTTAAATGATGCGAAGGACGCAGATCTAATTATTGAAGCGATTATTGAAGATGAAGCGATAAAATGTGATGTATTTAAAAAGCTGGATGCAATATGCCCAAAGCACACCATTTTCGCAAGTAATACCTCTGCTTTGCCAATCAGCAACCTGGCCAACGCAACCAGGAGAGAGGCTCAGTTTATTGGATTGCATTTTTTTAGTCCGGTTCCTGTTATGAAGCTTGTGGAAATTGTGAAAGGTTTAAAAACTTCATCTGAAACAAGTGAAACAGCAAAAGCATATATCGCAAGTCTTGGTAAAGCAGGTGTTTTGGTAAAGGATGCTCCGGGATTTTTGGTAAACCGGATCATGCATGCTTTCAGACAGGAGGTCCTGACTTGCCTGGAGGAAGGGGTGGCGTCCATAGAAGACATCGATACAGCCGTAAAGCTTGGTCTTGGTCATCCAATGGGGCCTTTTGAATTAAATGACTTTGCAGGTCTGGATATAGGAGCGGCAACGATTCAGACTCTTTATGAGAATTTTAAAGATCCGAAGTGGAGACCGAATCTTACAATGAAAAAACTTGTAGCAGCAGGGGATTTAGGCCGTAAGACAGGAAAAGGCTGGTACGATTATACCGCCGGTGAAAAGAGACCGAGAACGGATATTAACCTGTAGTGGGAGTCTCCATCATATCCGCCCAGGGAAGATAAGGAGTAGAGAGATGTCATATAGAGATAAGACTTATTCAACGATGAAACTGACTTTTGAAGATCAGATCGCAATTGTAAGATTTGACCGTCCTGAGGCCATGAATGCAGCCAATGTAGATATGAGCTACGAGCGTGTGGAAATTTACAGACATCTTTCTGAGGATGATACTGTGAAAGTAATTATCATCACCGGTGGAGATAAGGTTTACTGTGCAGGTGGAGATTTGGCTGCCTTTTCTAAATTTAACCGCTCCGAGGCACAAAAGTTTATCAATCGCGGTGTTGAATATCAAAAGTTATTAATGGATATGCCAAAGCCTACGATTGCGGCTATCGCAGGATATGCTTACGGCGGCGGTATGGAAAATGTCTTACTCTGTGATTTACGTATTGCTGCGGATAACGCAAAATTCGCATTGCCGGAGATCGGGGTGGGGATTTTCCCGGGTGGAGGGGCAACCCAGAGGCTTGTGCAGAATATACCGATTGCTAAAGCAAAAGAGATGATTTTTTTTGGAAAGCCGATTGAGGCAAAGGAGGCATATCACCTTGGTATTGTTAATAAGGTGGTGGAGCCGGAACAACTGATGGAGGAAGCAAGAGCATGGGCAAAACGCCTCTTAAGACTGTCTCCTCTTTCCCTCAGGTCAGCGAAAAAGGCGATTAACAATGCTTGGAATCAGGATATTTACGGTGGAATGCAGCAGGAGGCAGATCTATGGGCAGAACTTTTTGATTCTCATGATCAGAAGGAAGGAATGAATGCATTCCTGGAAAAAAGATATCCGGAATTCAGGGGGAATTAAATAAAAATGTAATGATAACTGAACTTATGATAACAAATGTGTAGAAAGGGGTTTTTATGAATCCGACAACCGGTATTATAATAGGCATACTTATCACTTTTAGTGCCATGAGTGCAATTGGAGTATATACAGTTAGAAAGATTAAAAATTCAGAAGATTTTACCGTTGCAGGTAATAGCTCTACGGCAATTATGGTTGCAGGTGCAATTGTAGGAAGCTGTGTTGGCGCGGGGGGTACCATAGGTACGGCAGAAGCGGCATTTAAAAGAGGAATCAGTGGCTGGTGGCAGACACTTGGTTTATCGGTAGGGTGTTTAATTTTAGGACTGGTGCTTTCCCAGGCGATATATAAAACAAAAGTGGAAACAGTCCCTCAGCTGCTGGAGAAGAAATTCGGATCATATATCAGACCTGTGACAGCAATTTTTAGTGCCATTGCCATATTTTTTTCAATATTATCACAAACAAAAGGATTTTTACCTTTGTTAACTTCCTTTATTCCCGTGCCTGTCGCATTGGCAGCAGCGGTTTGCGTGGTCTTAATTTTATTATTTGTATTATTTGGAGGAATCTTTGCGACCAGTCTTGGAGGATTGCTGAAGATAGCGTTAATTTTAGGCTCATTAATTCTGAGCGGGATCATCGCCGTTTCTGCATTGGGGGGACTTTCGGGGATTAAAGCTTCTTTTGATTCTTCCTATTTTGATATGTTTCCCAATGGTGTAAGTAAGGGGTATGCAACCGGTTTAGGCCTTGCGCTGGGAGTTCTTGTAACTCAGGTATATGTTCAAGCGGTACTTTCTGCCAAGGATGCCAAGGCAGCCAGAAATGGCGCAGTATTGGCGGCGATCTTTACATGCCCGGTTGGTTTGTTCGGAGTAGCAGTAGGACTTTATATGAACAGATTCTTTCCTGATATCCAGGCTTCCCAGGCATTCCCGCTATTTATGGCAAACAACTTCCACCCGGTTATTGCAGGTATCTTTATTGGGGGGCTGATGCTGGCAGCTTTGGGCAGCAACGCAGGTCTGACATTTGGAGTATCCACCATGCTAAGCCGCGATGTTTATAAAAAAATACGTAAAAATACTACCGATAAGGAAATGCTTGTGGTTTTAAGAGTATTAATTATAATTGTTGCGTCACTGTCAGGTGTTTTTGCCATTACCAGTCTTGGTGAAATGATACAGACATTTGTATTTCTTTCCTTTGGATTACGTACTTGTGTATTCTTAGTGCCTATGATGTTTGCGTTATTCTATAAGGGAAAGATGACACCGGCAGCCGGAATGGCATCGGTTTTTATAGGCCCGCTTGTTAATATTATCTGGAATCTGGTACCATCATTGAAAGCTGCATTTGACCCGGTTTATGCTGGTCTGGCCGGAGGTTTGGCAGCATTTATCATTGTGAATGCATTGACTGCTTCCAAAATCCAGGAAAATGTTTCGCAGCCGTTAAATAATTAATTCGTTTTCAGGTGCCGGGGCTGTTTTGCTTAAACAGGTATATTATCCGGTTATCATCAGGAGGATATACCGGTTCCCGGCAGATATAATTGAAGCTCTAAAGGAGGAATTATCATGAATACAGCTTTGGAAGGTATAAAAGTGGTTGAACTTTCACATGTGATATCGGGATCTTACTGTGGGATGCTTCTGGGAGATATGGGAGCATCTGTCATAAAAATAGAACGTCCCGGTTCAGGTGAATTTTATCGAGACGAAGCTTTGAAAAATGAAGAAGGGGTCAGTCTTGTATATCCTTCCTATAACAGGAATAAAAGAGGTATTACCTTAAATATAAAAGATCCGAAAGCAAAAGAAATTCTTCATAAATTAATCAAAGATTGTGATGTTTTTATAGAAAATTACCGTCCTGGTCTGTTAAAAAAGATGGGGCTTGGTTATGATGATTTAAAAAAGGTCAATCCGAAGCTTATCATGGTATCCATTTCAGGATTTGGACAAAATGGACCTTATGCGATGAAGCCGGCATATGATATGACGATAGCGGCAGTCAGCGGATTCATGTCTGTGAATGGACCGGAAGGGATTCCAATGAAAAGCGGTCCTGCAATTTCAGATTTTTTATCAGGAATTTATGGTGCGGTAGGAGCTATGGCCGCTTTAAGAAATTGTGAGAGAACAGGAGAAGGACAGTATGTAGATATTTCCATGATGGAATGCTCCATGTCTATTCTGGATGCCTTTTTCGCCCAGGAACGGCTTTCAGAAATTAAGCCTTTAAGTATGGGGAACCGCAGAGCCAACTATGCCCCTGTCAATTCATTCCAGGTAAAAGACGGACATGTTTATATTGCTGCATCGTTGCAGAAACACTGGGATGCATTAACCCGGCTGATGGACCGAAAGGATTTATATGAGGATCCCAGGTATGATACTGCTTCCAACAGAAAGAAATATGAAGAAGAGCTGGAGGAAATTGTTCAGACATGGGCCATTCAGTATGATTCAAAGAGGCTTATTGCACTTTTGGACGAGAACGGAATTCCCTGTTCACCGGTACAGACACTCAGTCAGGTGATGAATGATCCTCATGTAGCTGCAAGAAACTCAATTATAGAGTTTGAATATCCAGGAGTCGGAAATTATCCGGTAGTCGCCTTTACACCAAAGTTTTCTACAATGGTTGTGCCGGTGAAGCGTGCGCCGCTTTTAGGAGAGCATAACAAAGAAGTATATGTAAATAGGCTTGGATATACGGAGACGGAGTATCAAGAGATGCAAAAAAAACATACCATTTAAACGGGGAGAAATAGATCATGACCGCTGCTCATGGAAGTATTCTGATATTACTGATAGCAATCTTTTTTTATATTACTGAGCTTGTTCCGATTGCAGTTACGGCCATGGGATCGTGCCTGCTGCTGACACTTTTTGGGTTTGCAGACGCTTCTGTTGTATGGGTTGGTATTTCCAATGATACGACGTTGTTTGTGGGGGGGATGATTGCAATTATTACAGCTGTGATTGAAACCGGCGCGGCGAAAACCTTGTGCGCCTGGTTTCTCCGGAAAGCTGGCGGTCATGTACATACGGCAGCTTTTATGGTCATCCCGCTGGTGACACTGATATCAGGATTTATGAATAATTCTGCAGCCGTAGCAATCACTCTGCCTGTAATGGCAGGTATCATTGCAGAATCTAACGGAGCTCTTCATGAAAAGCATTGGTTCATGCCATTAGCGGTTGGATCAAATGTGGGAGGGATGCTCACCGTAATAGGCACCACCTCGCAGATGGTAATACAAAATACTCTGTTGGAAAATAATTTAAAACCATTTGGTTTTTTTGAATTTGCATGGATAGGAATACCGATGTGCATCGTTTTTTTTATCTATTTGAAATTATTTGGAAGATACTTAAACCGGAAGATTTGGCCTGATATAAAAGAGCATTCTGAGTTTGTGAAGGAAATCATGAAAGGAAGCAATGAGGCCGTTGAAGATTCATTTACGAAAGAACAGAAAAAAAAGCAGATTTTATCCATATGTATTATGTCTGGTACGATTATGTGTATCATTATGACAGATAAGGCTTCCAATGGTACGTTTGCAATGCTTGGAACCTTACTTGTAATTGTGACAGGCTGCATTTCAATTGATGAAATGTACCGAAAATTTGATTGGACTACGATTTTTGTGTTAGCCGGTGGAATTGGTTTTGCCAGCGGGCTTGATAAAAGCGGCGGTGGAAGATTGATTGCCGATTTGATTGCCGGCGCATTCGGATCATCTTTGACTCCCATACACGTATTTGCAATGCTTGTTCTGACAGGGGCTCTGCTCACCGTATTTATGTCTAATACTGCAGTTACAGCGATGCTGACTCCGATTGCGCTGGCTTTTGCCCGGATACTGGATTTTAATATTGCTCCTGTTCTTATGGGAATCTGTATGGCAACAAACTGCGCGTTTCTTACTCCTCTAGCTACCCCGTCCATGACCATGATATTAGGTCCTGGAGCGTATAAATTTATGGATTATGTGAAATATTGTATTCTATTTAATATTATTGCGGTAATATTATTATTTCTTATTATCCCAAGTGTATGGCCTTTATAAAAAAATAGTGACGGAAGATAAGCCGGGTATTGATGAACCGGCTTTTTGGTTTTAACATCACGGAAAGATGTCGGGATTCTGACCGACAACGGCGGATGATTTGCCAAATAGCAGTTGACGCACTTTGATAAATATTATATAATTTGATAAATAATATTTATCAAAGTGTAATTAACTGAAAGGCTGTGAAACAGATGAAAATAAATGTAAAGGTAAAAGACATTGCCAAGGTGGCAGGAGTGTCACCATCGACAGTATCCCTGGTGTTAAATAACAGGCCTTCCCGCATTGCGGAGGATACGAAAGAGCATATATTCCGGGTGGCAAGGGAGATGCAGTTCCAGAAAGAGACTGAAATTGATTTTACTGAGTTTAAAAAAGTCAGGACGATCGGGCTTATTGTGCCGGACCGCATGAATCCTTTTTACCATCAGCTTGCTGAAGAGATTGCCAGGAACGCTTTTCTAAATGATTACTCAGTATTCCAGTGCTATACCGGTGACGATATACAGTGTTTTTATACAGCAGTCGAAGGTTTTATGGCAAAAAATATAGATGGAATTATTGTTATCCCACCCAGGACCATGGATAAAGAAAATGTAAAGCTTTTAAAGTCAGTACAAAAGAGCAATGTTCCGATCATGCTCCTTGACAGGGCGGCGTACGGTGTGTTCTGTGACTTTGTAACTGCTGATAATAAACACGGGGGAAAGATTGCGGCGGAGTATATGATAAAGAAAGGCCATACAAGAATCGGCTGTATGATGGCGGAGCAGAACATCTATACTTCAAGAAAAAGGCTGGAGGGTTATCGGGAAGCGCTTGCCGCATATAAGATTCCCTTTGATAAGTCACTTATATACTATGGAAACTATGATATTGAATCAGGCCGTCAGGGGGCAGAGGAGCTGATTGGAAAAGGAGTGACCGCTATTGTGGCAGGAAATGACTTAATGGCCTTAGGCGTTTACTTATATGCAGAGGAGCAGGGGCTTTCTGTTCCTGATGATGTATCTTTGATCGGCTATGATAATACGGAACTCTGCCGGTTTGCCCGAACACCTCTAACCAGTGTTGATCAGAATACTGCAACCATGGCTTCTAAAGCAGTTGAGGTAATTCTTCGTCAGATTGGAAAGGAAGAGGGTGATGAGGTTCCTGCCCGGAATTATTATTTTACACCTTATATTGTGGAAAGGGAGTCTGTAAAAGATTGTAACGGCCAGAAATGATAAACTAAAGGTAAATAATGGGAATGAATTGATTGATATGCAGTCAATTCATTCCCATTATTTTTTTTGTTATAGATTTTATCGGGTTGGTAAATTTGTGAAAAGCATAGTTTTTATAATTATGTATGGATTTATTGAAAATAATAGAGATAAATCGTCGGAAACATAAGAGAAAAACTCATTCAATTCCTGTATTGACAAAAATAGATAAAATGATATAATAAAATCACTAGAATATTTATCATATATTTATCAAAAGATCGATGACGCCGTAAACCAACTAGTGAAAAAGGAGAAGTTAGCTATGAAAAAAAGAATTCTTGCAGCAATATTGTCAACGGCAATGATTGCAACTATGGTATCCGGATGCAGCATTTCCACAAAGAGCACGACAGAGCAGGGAGATACAGCTGAGAATGACGGCAATGGTGAAACACCGGCAAAAGCTGAAAGCGGAGATTTAAAAAACCGCGAAGTTATTTCGCTGTGGTTCTGGGGGGCGGAACCATACGCACAGGAAGCAATGCAGAAGATTCTTGCTGACAAGTATAATGCTTCCCAGGACAAGTACATACTGGCATTAGAATTCCGGCCATCTGTGGATACGGATATGTCCACGGCTTTGGCAGCCAACCAGGGCCCTGATATTGTATACGGCTCCGGTCCATCCTTTGTTATGCCGTTAGTAGAAGCAGGCAAGCTGGAACCGCTTGATCCGTATGCGGAACAGTACGGCTGGAAAGACAGGCTGCTTCAGCCGTTTTACGACTCAGGTACTGTAGGCGGCAAACTTTACAGCCTGACAAGCGGTGTCAGTACTGTCGGCGTATTTTATAATAAGAAGGTGCTTGCGGATCATGGCTGGGAGGTTCCAAAGAGCATTCAGGATATGGAAAAGGTTATGGATCAAGCGTTGGAAAAAGGCATGTATGCTTCCGTAACAGGCAATAAAGGCTGGAAACCGGTGAATGAAAACTATGCGTCCCTGTTTTTGACCCATATCGCCGGTCCGGAAACCGTATACAAATGCTTAATGGGCGAGGAAAAATGGAACAATCAGGAGATGCAGGCGGCAATTAACAAGTCAAAAGAATGGTGGGATAAAGGATATCTGGCCGGCAAAGATTACGTGAATTTGAACTTCAGTGAATCTTTACAGATTCTTGCCGATGAGAAATCCCCGTTCTTCATAGGACCGTCCATCGCATTCCAGTGGGCAGCCTCTTTCTTTACCGGGGATAAGGCTGAGAATATCGCATTCATGCCATTCCCTGCCACAGAGGAGGTGCCGAATGAAACATATACGCTGGGGGCTTCCTGCACATTGTCGATCAATGCGAATGTCTCTAAAGAACATAAGGATGAGGCGGCTAAGATCATCGATATGATGATGCAGCCTGAATTTATGAAGGAGATGACAGCAGCCTGGCCGGGATATTGGGGCACACCGTTAAAGGATTTATCAGCAGTTGATACAACCGGTATGGGATACTTGTCAAAATCATTTGTTGATGTTGTGAAGAATGTGTCTGACGCTGTGAATAAAGGGAACTTCGGCTATTATGACAACGTGTTTTTTCCGGCTGCAACTCAGCAGAACATGGTGAATATTGAGGATGTGTGGTATAACACGATTTCCACATCAGATTATCTTGATAAAGTAGATAAAGATTTTTCATCGGAGTTGGCAAAAGGGCTTGTACCTCCGATTCCGGCACCGGCAATAAATAAATAAAGAAGGAAGCAAAGCTTATGCGTAGTTGGAAGGGCCGACATGTTTTAACAGCATATCGGCCCATTCCTGCAAATGGGCGTTGTACATCAATCCATAAAATGAAAAGGAGGACACGCCATGAAAAGCAGCAAGATAAACTGGAATTATCTGCTGATAGCGCCGGCACTGCTGATCAGCGTCATGATAATTCTGGTCCCTGGTGCTATGACGATAGGCTATTCTTTTACAGACTGGAATGGGATATCTCCAAATATAAACTTTATCGGCCTGCAGAATTTTGCAGAGTTATTCCATGACAAGATATTCTTTCTGTCTATCCGCAACAACTTGATCTGGACAGTCATGTTTCTTACCATACCGGTCTGTATCGGCATGCTGGCAGCCATGCTTCTGCTGTCGAGAAAAAAGACGAGAAGTATTTACCAGGTGGCATTCCTGATCCCATATGTCTTAGCGCCGGCGGTCAATGCCATGCTGTGGCTGAATATCATCTTCAGTCCTGTGGTCGGCATTGTAGCATATTTGAAGAATTTTGGGATCGATTTAGGTTCTCCCTTAGCAAGTATGAAAAGCGCAATCTTTGCCTGTGCAGGAGTTGATATCTGGCATTACTGGAGCTATCTGACGGTCATCTACTTGGCGGCATTAAGGCAGACTCCCACAGACCAGGTGGAGGCGGCCAGGATCGATGGCTGCAATGGCTGGCAGCTGTTTCAGTGGATATATCTGCCTAATATAAGGGCAACGGTCAGCCTGATGTTCGTTATGATAGTCATCGGTTCGTTTCTGGCTTTTGACTATGTAAAACTGCTGACCGGCGGCGGCCCCGCACATTCCACTGAAGTTTTAGGCACATATGCCTATTCGTTTGCATTCAGTGAGATGAAGGTAGGAAAGGCAGCGGCAGTTGGCCTATTTATGAGTTTTTTCGGGTTGATTGCGTCCCTGGTTTACACGAAAATGAGCCGCAGTGAAGAGATGATATAGGGGGGGATATTATGACAGCATCATCTGGGAAAAAGAGAATAGGGATCAATATCATCATCCACGCGGTTTTGCTTTTGCTGGTTGTTATATGTCTCTTCCCTATTGCATTGGTATTCATTAACAGCTTTAAGACGAACGCGGAGATTGTGGGAAGTCCGCTGACACTCCCTACAGTCCTTCACTTAGAGAATTATATTCAGGCATGGAAATACGGAAAGTTTTCTCATGGGTTTATCAACAGTGTCAAGCTGACCGGCTGTACCATCCTGATTATTCTGTTTTGTTCTACACTTGCAGGTTATGTATTGGCGGGCTACCGGATTAAGGGAACCGGTATTATACTTACGTATTTTATGGTGGCTATGACAGTTCCGATTCAGCTGTTTTTATTTCCCCTTTACTATACGTTTGCAAAGCTGAAACTGATCGGCAACATTCCGGCAACCAGCGTGATTCTGGCAGCCATGTTCATGCCCTTATCTGTATTCCTTATGAGGACATTCTTTTTAAATGTTCCCAGGGAACTGGAAGAAGCAGCCAGGATTGATGGAGCCAATACGGCAGAAGTCATCTGGCACGTGATGAGGCCGGTGGTTTCTCCGGGAATGATTACGGTAGGGATTCTCGTGGGATTGCAGTCCTGGAATGAATACCTGGTTTCCAGTACGTTCCTGCAAGGGGCCAGGAATTTTACGGCTACGCTGGGGTTTCTGTCCATGAACGGAAGCTATGGTTCGAATATGTCCGTGTTGATGGCGTCTTCGGTCATACTGATTGCCCCGATCGTCATCTTCTTCCTGTTCGCACAGAAGTATTTTGTTGACGGTATGGTCAGCGGGGCTGTCAAGGGTTAGGAGTGAAGAGGTTTTTACGGACCATAAAAGAACGGAACCAGGCAAACGGGAGAAGAATGGAGGAAGGGATACGTGAAGAACATAATACGGTTTAAAAATGACATTTATGCTGGTGTTTTGGGGAAAATCATAGGGGTCTACCTCGGCCGTCCGGTAGAAGGGTGGACATATGAAAAAATCTGGGGCCAGTTTCATGAGATTTACTATTATAAAAACCATAAGACAGGGGCACCTCTTATCGTTCCGGATGACGATATTTCCGGCACGTTCGCATTTTTCAGGAGCTTGGAGGATCATGAATATGATCCGGAGATCACAGCGGAAAATATCGGAGATACATGGCTTAACTATATTATTGAGAATAAAACCATCCTATGGTGGGGCGGGCTTTCCAGAAGTACGGAACACACCGCATACCTGAGGCTGAAAAACGGTATAAAAGCGCCGCATAGCGGTTCCATGGAACTTAACGGCAGAAGCATGGCGGAGCAGATTGGCTCTGAAATCTTTATCGATACCTGGGCAATGGTAAATCCCGGTAATCCGGCAAGGGCAGCAAAGATGGCAAAGGCGGCGGCCAGCGTCAGCCATGACGGGATTGCAATAGACGCGGCGGTTTACCTGGCGGTTATGGAAGCCATGGCATTTGTAGAAAAGGATATCAATAAACTTCTGGATGAGGGGCTTCACTATGTAGAGAATCCGGAGTTTAAGAAACTGGTGAGTGATCTGAGGGAACGTTGTGAGTCGGCTTCCGACTGGCGGGAGGTAAGGCAGTGGATCGCAGACAACCACGGCTATGAGCGGTATCCCGGCAACTGTCCCGTTGTGACAAACCATTTAACCCTGCTGATGGCATTCATAATGGGCGGAGATGATTTTAATAAATCATGTATGATTGCCTGCAGTTCCGGTTGGGACACGGACTGCAACTCCGGTAATGTAGGCTGTTTAAACGGAATCCGCCTGGGACTTGACGGCTTTACAAAGGGAGCAGATTTGAGGAGGGCGGTGGCAGACCGTCTCTATGTGGTGACCAGTGACGGGGGTTCCTGCATCTCTGACGCAGTTCTTGAGACCAGAAAGATACTGGCGGCTGCGTGCAGGCTGGAATCGGAAGAGGCAGTCCAGCCTGGGGAACGCCTGGCGTTCGAGTATCCGGGTTCTGTGCAGGGTATCATCCCTTATGACCAGGATGTGGAAGAGTCAGTACTTGCCGGAATTGAGAACTGCTATGAAAAGTCAAAGGAATATGGATGCAGGATTTCCTTTAAGGGCCTTGGGGCAGGCGTCCACGCTTCTGTATGTATCGATACCTTTATTGACCTTGCGCCAAAAGGGAAGGAGGGGACAAGTTATTTTGATGTGCTCTGTTCTCCGGCCCTTTACAGCGGACAGGAGGTGACTGCCAGGGTTTTAGCCCCTGAAACTGACAATCCTTCTTTTGAGTTTTTTATCGTATACTTTGACGAAGATGACCAGTTAAAGACGCTGTATGATGCACCCGCAGCTCTTATAAAAGGGGAAAACGTGCGATCGTGGACCATTCCTGATGTTGGGGGCCATGCCATTTACCGTCTTGGTATCCGTTTAACGAGTGAAAAGCGCTTAGAAGGCTCCATTGTTTTAAAATCCCTGGACTGGTCAAACGTACCTGTCTTTTACCGGATGGGCGGCTCCATGGAGATGACGCCTTCCTTGACGCCGTGGACGACTACGACTGCATGGATGAAGACGTTTGTATCTTCCGCAGACAATTTCTGCCCGGATTATATGACCACCTTTTCCATATCCCATGGGGCAGAAAACGGAGTCGTAACAACGGGTACTTTAGACTGGGACAATTATTCCGTCAAGTCGCGGATTACATTTTCACAGCAGGACGGAGCCGGGCTTGTGGCCAGGGCGAAAGGGCACAGAAGATATTACGGAGCGGTCTTAACAAAAGGAAAAGCCGTGATTTACAGGCAGAATCATACGAAACGTATTGGGATAAGTTCTGCGGATTATGAATTTCAGATTGATCATACCTATGAACTTCAATTTACTGTGGAGAGCGGGAATCTTACCTTGTATGTGGATGGGAAACCGGTAGTTACAGGTACAGACAGCCATTATCACAGCGGCGGGGCCGGATTCGTGGTGGACTCCGGTGCGATTCTGGGAGATGGATTCGAAGTAAAAAGGATTGGGGGAAATCAGGTATGACAAGTTTAAGTTCTTGCGTGGAAAAATACGGAAATCAGATATACGCCGGGGTTTTGGGGAAACTGATCGGTGTATATCTGGGCCGTCCGGTAGAAGGCTGGAGTTATGAGAAAATCAGGGATACATTTGATGAAATTAAATATTATGTTCATGAAAAGACTGGTGTGCCGCTGATCGTCGCTGACGACGATATATCCGGAACGTTTGCGTTCTTCCGCGCAGTAGAGGACTATGGATATGACAGGGAGATACCGGAAAAAGCATTTGGCGATACGTGGCTAAACTACATTATTGAGAATAAAACCATTTTATGGTGGGGCGGGCTAGGCCGCTCTACGGAGCACACGGCCTTCCTGAATCTGAAAAACGGCATGGAAGCGCCGGTAAGTGGTTCTGTCGAAACAAACGGCAAGACGCTGGCAGAGCAGATCGGAGCGCAGATATTCATCGATGCCATTGCCATGGCTTGCCCGGACGATCCGGATTTAGCGGTGGAACTGGTAAGAAAGGCGGCCGGAGTCAGCCATGACGGAATTGCGCTGGAGGCGGCCTGCCATCTGGCGGCACTGGAAGCAATGGCGTTTACAGAAAAAGACGTAAACGTTCTTTTGGACCGTGCTGCGTCATACATACAGAATCCGGTGTTAAAGGAAATGATTGCGGACGTAAGAGATATCTGCAGCAAAGAATCCGATTGGCGGAAGGTCAGGGACTACCTGGACCCGAAATATGGCTATCAGGTATTCCCAGGCTGCTGTCATATGATCCCAAACCATGCCATGGTAATTGCTGCAATCCTCCTGGGAGGGGATGATTTTCAAAGATCCATTTCCATTGCGGCTTCGGCTGCTTGGGATACGGACTGCAACGCCGGAAATGTGGGAGCGTTTAATGGGATCCGGCTGGGGCTTTCAGGGATTGACGCAGGAGCTGATTTCCGCACACCTGTGGCGGACCTCATGTATGTGGTGACCTCTGACGGCGGTTCGGTCGTGACGGATGCGGTGTTGGAGAGCCGGAAGATTATAAAGGCGGCGGCAAAGCTTAACGGCCAGGACGTAGAACTGCCTTCGGAGAGGTATCGTTTTGAGTTCCCAGGGGCGCTTCAGGGGTTTGCGCCCTGTGAGTTTGACCACGGAATTATGGCACCGGTGAGACTGGGAAATATGAATGAGGTTTCAGACGAAAATGGCTTGATGATTCATTGCAGCCATGTGGCAGATGGAGTGACAGCAAACGTTTCCACACAAACCTTCATCGATTTTTCCAAGCTTGCGAAAAACTTTTCCACGGTTGCGTCACCCACCCTTTATTCATCCCAGAAGGTTGTGACGGAAGCCGGGGTTCCTGACGGGGGAAAAGTAACTGTCAGGCCTTATATCCTGTATTATGATATCAATGACCAGATACAGGTTATGTACGGCGGTACCACACTCCTGGAGAAGAAAAGGCAGCGGTTTGAATGGGTTGTTCCGGATACGATGGGCATGTCCATCTATAAGCTTGGCTATGAGATTGCCAGCAGAAAACGGTTTGACGGAGCTGTTGTGATTTATTCCATCGACTGGAAGGGGGCGCCCACGAACTTTGCACAGCGGGGGATGCTTATGACCTCCATCTGGAATACGAACCCGCTGTGGCTGGCCGGATTTGCCAGTTCAGCCGTCCATTTTGCAGCTGATTTTAAAGATACATACTGTATTTCCAACATTGAGGATGATGGTCTTGTTACGATTGGGAGCCGGGAATGGGAGGATTACAGCGTTACTTCTACGGTTACCTTTAGTTTACATAAAGCAGGAGGACTGGTGCTTAGAAGCGCGGGGCATAAGCGGTATTATGGTGCAGCGCTTGTGGGATACGAGAAAGCTGTCGTTTATATGCAAAAGGATAAGAAACGGGTGATTTTGGGTGAAGCTCCGTTTTCCTACGCGGAAGACTCCAGATATGAGCTGACCTTTGCTGCCCATGGCGGAAAGCTGACCTTTTCCTTGAATGGAGAGATGGTAATCCAGGCGGAAGATGACACTTATGCCTGCGGCGGAGCCGGGTTTACGGTCTCCGGAGGAACAATGACATGCGACAGCCTGATTATTTCTGTGGACAACGAGCCATGCGGACATGCGAGCATGTCCATTTGGTGACTGCCGCATGAGTCAAATACCCAGGCTGGGTATTTGACTTCAAACTAAAATGAAAGAAGTTAACCGGGAGGCGGAATATGGATTATATTGTTGCATCAACGACCGTTACGGATGAAATCCGGTTTGCGGACGGGAGCACAGTGAAAAAGGTCGCAGGAGGTGCAGGAATCTATGCTTTATGCGGGATGAAGCTTTGGTGTGACAACGTTATGCCTGCGACAGGTGTGGGAAGGGATTATCCCGATCTTTACAGTGAATGGTATCAAAAAAATAATATTTCAATGGACGGCTTGATCTGTAAGGAGGATAAGACGCCCTACAATGTAATTCAGTATTTTGAAGACGGAGAAAGGAGTGAGACACCCTTATACGGGGAGGATCACTACAGGCGGGTAGAAGTGACGCCGGATGAACTGCTGCCCTATATTCAGAGCGCCAAAGGGATCTATCTCTTTAAAAACAGCAACCCCGTATTCTGGGATCAGATACTGGATTTAAAGAAAGAAGGGGGCGCTGTTATCATGTGGGAGATTGCTTGCGATGTTACAAATCCGGAACACTTAGAAGAGATAAAAGGAATTGCCCGGCATATTGATGTTTTTTCTATCAACTTATCGGAAGCGAAAAACATGTTTGGTGTTGATACACTGGAAGATGTGGTAGAACGGTTTAAGGAGTGGAAACTAAGGCTGGTGTTCCTGCGGCAGGGATCCCAAGGGGCGGTTATGATTACGCCTGATGAAACGGTTTGTGTCCCCGCTGTGAAGAATGTGGATGTGGTGGACCCGACTGGCGGCGGCAATAGTTCCTCAGGAGCTGTGCTGTATGGATTTTGCAGCGGCTATTCGCCGAAGAAATGCGGTCTCATGGGGAGCATTGCGGCTGCCATGTGTTTAAAACAGTATGGAGTGCCGGAATCTATCGGGCAGGAGGAAAGAAAAGCAGCCCAGGAGATGCTCCAGTCAATGGAGAGCATGTAGACGATGATAAGAAAGATGGGTGTATAAAGAAGATGAAAAGTGATGAAATCAGGAAAAAGCCATCCATTCGGCTGATCCATGACCAGTATGAATACTATAAAAATGTACCGGAGCGGGGGCTTATGATCAAGGGACGTCCGGCTCTCACCCAGATTGATCATGAGAAGGTTGGAGATTTTGTATTGATTGCCGTCAGGGATCCTCTCTGTGCTTATGATGAAGATCCGGCAAAAAAGATTGCGGACAGGCTTTTAGATGCCCAGCTGATCGGAAACTCCGGCATGTTCACATCCTATACAGGAATGTACAAAGGGGCGAAGATTACGGCAGTGAGCGGCGGAAGCGGATCTCCGGAGATGGAACTGATCCTTTATGATTTTATGGAATACACGGATGCGTCCACGTTTCTGCGAGTTGGTGGTTCCGGAGGGATCGGGGATGACGTGAGGCCAGGGGACGTGGTGATAGCCAGTGGGATTGTAAGAGAAGAAGCCATGACAAAAGCCTATATACCGGCCGGTTATCCGGCTGTGAGCCATTACGAAGTGGTGCAGGCCATGGTAAATGCTGCCGAGAAGCTTAAAGCGCCCTACCACGTAGGTGTCACCCTGTCTGTGGACAGTGACTTTGTGGGAGGCGGGCGTCCTGGCGTC
>DEYX01000055.1:0-12533 GCA_002365025.1 Hungatella sp. UBA3147
CCGGTTATAAGCAGTCTCACAGCTTGCCGCTCTGCTGTCTGTTGGATACATGATACAATCGCACTGATCGAACAGGGACAGATTCAACCGTTCCGAATTCATTACGGTGTAGGTCCTGTAATTCATCTTCTTAAGCAGAACCCCTGTGGCATTCGCTCCTGTCAGATCATCTGCTACCACAATACATTGAGGCATAGTTCCTCTCCCTTCTCTGCACCAGTTCCGGCATGGGAACTCATTGGTGTCGAAACTGTTTTTTGTTCGTTTATGTTCATTGATGGTGTTCGTTTATGTTCTAAATCTTACATTGTCTGTTTAATATTGTCAATATACTTTTTATATTCTTTTATTTTTTATTACATCAATCGGATATCCGCATCCCATGTTACAATTTTCAAAGTGATATAGAAATAAGCCCGGAGGTATGGTATAATTTTACCATTAACAGGAAAGCGGGAAACGCAGCTAAATCATATAATCCAACAGAGTGATAAACCAAAATTTAAAAGGAGACTGCAGGTGGAAGTAAGAATTGAACTGGCATATGACCGGCCTCAGGAAGTGATCCATTTGTTTACCGAATATACGGATACTATTATTACGAAAGATACCGAAGTAGCAAAATGCCTTAATTCCCAGCACTATGACGATGAAGTGAAAGAATTGGGTGAAAAGTATGGTTTGCCCAATGGCCGGCTCTATCTTGCATATTTAAGCAGTGATATTGTTGGATGTGTCGCTTTAAGGAAGCTGGATGTTCGTTTTTGTGAAATGAAACGATTATATGTCAGACCTGGATATCGGGGAAAACATATAGGAAACGCTTTGATTGAGCAAGTGATTGCAGATGCCAGGCAGATTGGATATAAACACATGCGTTTAGACACTTTCCCTTTTATGGATCGCGCCATACAGATGTATTACCGGTATGGATTTTATAAAATTCACCGATACAACGATAATCCTGCTGCTACGGCAGTTTTCATGCAGCTGGATTTGTAAATGAAGCTAATATCTCCAAGCGAAATCCATGCACCACTTTCGCATGCTAAAATGAATGGGACGGTTTATCATGACTGATATTTATCCTCATAAAAAAATTAATTTCCCTATTGACATTTTATTTTTATTCTCATATACTGTAACAAATCAAAATGATAAACTGTTGAGCAGGAGTAAGTAAGATCTTAACATCATGCGCAGAGAGCTTCCGGTTGGTGAGAGGAAGCGTTGATGTCTGGTCTGAATGGACCTGCGAGGGCGGCTTGAAACCGGTTTATGATCGGGAGTAGGTGTCGACGGGTTTCCTATCCGTTATCAAGGGGAGACACATGTTAGTGTGTTATAAAGCGGGAGAAGTCTATCTTCTCCAATCAGGGTGGTACCACGGAACCGTAATTTTCAGGCTTTCGTCCCTCTTATCCATAGCAGTATGGAGGAGGGACGGAGGCCTTTTTTATGTTCCTCTCCGCTTGCTATAGATGTTTACTGACTGAAAAAGACATGAGTACTAACCAGGAAAGGAGCGTAATAAACCATGAACATCACGCCGGACTGTAAGGAAATCGAAGCGCTTGCCGCTTCCTATCCCGTTATCCCGGTCTGCAGGGAAATCTTTGCAGACATTGTCACACCAATTACCCTGCTGCGAAAGATCGCAGCCAAAAGTAACCGGTATTATCTGCTTGAAAGCATTGAGGGAGGCGAAAAATGGGGACGCTACTCCTTCCTTGGCTATGACCCGGTTCTTAAAGTCACTTTAAAGGATCATGTGATAAGGGTACATCATTACAGCGAGCCGGAGGCCGACCAGGTGATCCGGACCAGGGAGCCCTATGACGTGCTGCGAAATATCTTAAAGGATTACCGTTCCCCAAAGCTTCCCGGGCTTCCCCCCTTTACCGGAGGATTTGTAGGGTATTTTGCATACAGTATGATCGGCTATGCGGAACCGGTCCTGTCCATCAAAAAGGGAACTTGCAATGACTTTGACTTAATGCTTTTTGATACGGTCATAGCCTACGACCATTTGAAGCAGAAAATCAGCCTTGTGGTCAACATGAAAACCGACCGGATCATGGAAAATTACGGGAAGGCCTGCACAAAACTGGAAAGCATTGCAGCCATAATCGGAGAAAATTTCCCATTAAAAAAGTCCGCGGTCACCGGCAGACCAAACTTCAGCTGCAACATGACCAAAGAGGAATACTGTTCCATGGTAGAGCGGGCAAAGGATTATATCGTGGACGGGGACATTTTCCAGGCGGTGCTTTCCAGACAGTTTACAAGCGATTACCAGGACAGTCTTCTCAATGCCTACCGGGTTTTAAGAACCACCAATCCGTCTCCCTACATGGTATATCTTCACATGGATGATACAGAAATCATAAGTACTTCCCCTGAAACCCTGGTCCGTTTAAAAAACGGACGGCTCACCACCTTTCCGGTAGCCGGCTCCAGACCCAGGGGAAGGAACGAGGAGGAAGATCATCGGCTTTCCAAAGAGCTTCTGGAAGACGAAAAGGAACTGGCAGAGCACAACATGCTGGTGGACTTGGGAAGAAATGATCTTGGTAAAATCGCGGCATTTTCCACGGTGGAGGTAACAGGCTATCAAATGGTCCACCGATATTCCAAAATCATGCACATCTGTTCCCAGGTGGAAGCGGACATTACTCCTGACCGGGATGCCTTTCATGCCATTGAGGCGGTCCTTCCGGCAGGCACCCTTTCCGGAGCTCCGAAAATCCGGGCCTGTGAAATCATCGAAAAACTGGAAGCAGAGCCAAGGGGCATTTATGGAGGGGCTCTGGGCTATATTGATTTTACCGGAAACATGGATACCTGCATCGCCATACGCATGGCGGTAAAGAGTCAGGGAAAAGTATACGTTCAGGCGGGCGGCGGCATTGTGGCTGACAGCGTTCCGGAACGGGAGTACGAAGAATCGGAAAACAAGGCAAAGGCTGTGATCCGGGCTATTGAAACCGCAGGGGAGGTAAATGACTGATGATTCTACTGATCGATAATTACGACAGCTTTACCTACAACCTGGTCCAGATGTTCGGTGGCCTGAATCCGAATATCAGGGTCATACGAAATGATGAGATGACCGCGGAAGAAATAAGGGAATTATCTCCCAGCCACATCATCCTCTCCCCTGGTCCCGGCTATCCAAAAGACGCAGGAGTATGCGAGGACGTGGTGAAAAAGCTTTCAGGAACGATCCCCATTCTTGGGGTATGCCTGGGGCACCAGGGTATCTGTGAAGTATTCGGGGCAGAGATCACCCACGCAAGGACGCTGATGCATGGAAAGCAGAGCCTTCTTGCCATCGATGTTTCTGATCCCATCTTCCACGGGCTTCCAAAACAGATCCTGGCAGCAAGATACCACTCTCTCATCGCCGCAAAAGATTCTCTTCCTCCTTGCCTGACCGTCATTGGGACTGATGATATGGGGGAAATCATGGCGGTAAAGCATAAGGAATATCCCCTTTACGGGCTTCAGTTCCATCCGGAATCCATCCTGACCCCAGATGGAATGACCATACTTAAGAATTTTTTATCCATTCATATAAAGGAGGCAGATTAGATGATTCAGCAGGCAATCCATGAAGTAATATCAGGGCAGGATTTAAGTTTTGAAGCAGCAAAAGAGGTCATGAATGAGATCATGAGCGGGGAAACCACCCCAGCCCAGATGGCAGCATTTTTAACAGGTCTTCGGATGAAGGGTGAGACCATTGACGAGATCACAGCCTGTGCCACGGTCATGCGGGAAAAAGCATTAAGGCTGGAACCGGATTTTCCGGTCATTGACATCGTAGGAACCGGTGGCGACGAGGCAGGGACCTTTAACATTTCCACAACCAGCGCATTTGTGGTGGCTGCAGGGGGCGTTCCGGTGGCAAAGCACGGCAACCGCAGCGTTTCCAGCAAAAGCGGGGCTGCCGATGTGTTGGAGCACCTTGGCGTGAATTTAAATCTTACAGCGGAGCAGTCGGGGATCCTCTTAAAGGAAACGGGCATGTGTTTCCTCTTTGCCCAGGCATATCATTCCTCTATGAAATACGCCGGACCTGTGCGGAAAGAGCTTGGAGTGCGGACCATCTTTAATATCTTAGGCCCTCTCTCCAATCCGGCCGGAGCTACCATGCAGCTTTTAGGAGTCTATGACCGGAAGCTGGTAGAGCCCCTGGCCCAGGTATTAAGCAACCTGGGAGTCAAGCGGGGACTGGTGGTCTGCGGAGATGACGGGCTTGATGAAGCCACGGTCACCGGTCCCAGTCACGTTTGCGAGATCCGTTTCGGAGAACTGACTCCCTATGAGATCACACCGGAGCAGTTTTCCTTAAACCGCTGCATTCTTCCGGAGCTGGTGGGTGGCACACCTGCAGAAAATGCCCGGATCACCAGGGATATCTTAAACGGAAAGCTCCGCGGGCCAAAGCGGGATATCGTCATCCTAAACTCTGCTTTAAGCCTGTACCTGGGAATCGATGACTGCACGATTTCCCAGTGCATCGAAAAAGCGGCCCATCTCATTGATTCGGGAAAAGCCGCCATAAAGCTTGAGGAGTTTATAAAAAAGACCAACGAGGTGGTTTTATGATACTTGACAAACTGGCTGCTGCCTCCAGAAAACGGGTGGTCGCAGCAAAAGAAAAAATCCCTATGAAGGCCATGGAAAACCTGGCATTTGAAGCCTTGGAAAAAACGAAGGGAAATGATCTTTCCTTTGAACGAAGTCTCTCCTCCCCAGGCATTTCATTTATCTGTGAGATAAAACGCGCCTCTCCTTCCAAGGGCCTCATTGCCCACGAGTTTCCCTATGTGGAGATCGCAAGGGATTACGAAACCGCAGGGGCGGATGCCATTTCCGTTCTCACGGAACCGGAATACTTTCTCGGGAGCAACGACTACCTGACAGAAATCAGTCATGAGGTGCAAATCCCCCTTTTGAGAAAAGATTTTACGGTGGATCCCTATCAGATTTACGAGGCAAAAGCCATAGGCGCTTGTGCGGTTCTCCTCATTTGTGCCCTTCTGGATACAAACGCCCTGAAAGAAGATCTAAGGCTATGCCAAAGCCTTGGCTTAAGCGCCTTAGTCGAGGCCCATGACGAGGAGGAGATCCACTCCGCCCTTTCAGCGGGAGCCAGGATCATCGGAGTTAATAACCGGAATTTAAAAACCTTTGAGGTGGATTTTAATAATTCCCTCCGCTTAAGGAGGCTGGTCCCCTCTGATATGCTCTTCGTGGCAGAAAGCGGAATCAAAACAGAAACAGACATCAAATTCCTGTCAGAAGCCGGGGTAAATGCCGTTCTGATCGGGGAAAGCCTGATGCGTTCCCCTGACAAAAAGAAAATCATAAGCGGTTTTAAGAGGGCGGCGCAATGAATTTGAACGGAAAAAAGCTCAAAATATGCGGGCTGACCCGAAGGGAGGATATCCTGGCAGTGAATACCTGGAAGCCGGATTATGCAGGATTTGTATTCGCCCCTGGAAAACGCCGGATTACAGGTCCGAAGGCACAGGAACTTAGAGAGCTGCTGCTGCCGGAGATACCTGCAGTGGGCGTTTTCGTAAACAGCCCCATAGACGATATCCTTTCCCTTACCGGGAATGGTATCATTGACCTGATCCAGCTTCACGGTGATGAGGACCGGGATTATATGATGGAATTAAAAAGCTGCCTGTCCCCCGGCTTTCCTGTCATAAAGGCCATACGGGCCCGGCAGGCAGAGGATATGAAGAAGGCTGAAAACCTTCCTGCAGATTTCCTGCTTTTTGATACTTATACCAAAGGACTTTACGGCGGCAGCGGGAAAACTTTTGACTGGTCCATGATACCGGACATAAAAAAGCCCTGGTTCCTGGCAGGAGGCATAGACTCCTCAAACGTCAGGCAAGCCATGAAAACAAAGGCCTTTTGCCTGGATCTAAGCAGTTCCGTGGAAACAGAGGGCAAAAAAGACCCGCAAAAAATAAAAGAGATCATACAAATAGTAAGGAGTGAACAGCCATGTCAAAAGGAAAATTTGGACAGCACGGCGGACAATTTGTCCCCGAAACACTGATGAATGCAGTAAATGAACTGGAAGAAGCTTATGAAAAGTACAGCCATGACCAGGAGTTTTTAGCAGAGCTTTCAGACCTCCACAAAAAATATACCGGAAGGCCCTCTCTGCTCTATTATGCGGCGCGGATGACAGAGGATTTAGGCGGCGCGAAGATTTATTTAAAGAGAGAGGATCTAAACCACACCGGCTCCCATAAGATTAACAATGCTCTGGGCCAGGTCCTTCTTGCAAAGAAGATGGGAAAGGCCCGGGTCATCGCTGAAACAGGGGCCGGGCAGCATGGCGTTGCTACCGCTACCGCCGCCGCTCTTATGGGAATGGAATGTGAAGTTTTCATGGGCAAAGAAGATACGGACCGTCAGGCCTTAAACGTATTCCGCATGGAGCTTTTGGGCACAAAGGTTCACGCTGTCACAAGCGGTACCCAGACCTTAAAGGATGCGGTCAATGAGACCATGAGGGAATGGACCAACCGGGTGGCGGACACTCATTATGTCTTAGGCTCTGTCATGGGCCCTCACCCTTTTCCCACCATTGTCAGGGATTTTCAGAGCATCATCGGAAAAGAGGTCCGCTCTCAGCTTATGGAAGCAGAGGGTAAGCTTCCTGATATGGTGATCGCCTGTGTGGGAGGCGGAAGCAATGCCATGGGAATCTTCCATGAATTTGTAAACGAGGCTTCCGTAAAGCTGGTGGGCTGCGAGGCCGCCGGGCAGGGTATTGAAACAGGAAAGCATGCGGCTACGATTTCCACCGGCTCTCTTGGAATCTTCCATGGCATGAAGTCCTATTTCTGCCAGGATGAGTACGGCCAGATCGCCCCTGTTTTCTCCATTTCCGCAGGACTTGACTATCCCGGCATCGGGCCGGAGCACGCGGCCCTTCACGACTCAGGAAGAGCCAGCTACGTCTCCATTACGGATCAGGAGGCCGTGGAAGCCTTTGAATACTTATCCCGTCTGGAAGGGATCATTCCTGCAATAGAAAGCGCCCATGCCGTCGCCTATGCCAGAAAGATCGCTCCTTCCATGGGAAAAGATGAGGTCATTGTCATTAATCTATCAGGGCGGGGCGACAAGGATGTGGCAGCCATTGCCCGCTACAAGGGGGTTGAAATCTATGAGTAGAATAAGCGAAGTATTTTTAAGAGGAAAGGCATTCATCCCATTTATTACGGCAGGAGATCCCGACCTTGCCACCACCGAAGAGCTGGTCCCTGCCATGGCTGAGGCCGGAGCGGATTTGATCGAGCTTGGAATCCCCTTTTCTGACCCAATCGCAGAGGGGATCGTGATCCAGGAAGCCGATATGCGGGCGTTGGCGTCAGGAACTACCACGGATAAGCTTTTCGAATCCGTAAAACGGATACGCCAGAAAACCGATGTTCCTCTGGCCTTTATGACTTATATCAATCCGGTTTTCGTGTATGGAAGCGAACGGTTTTTAAAAAATGCGGCTGAGTGCGGCATTGACGCCCTGATCGTGCCGGATATGCCTTTTGAAGAGAGGGAGGAACTGCTGCCCTACTGCAAAAAATACGGAGTCGAACTGATTTCCCTCATCGCCCCCACTTCCAGGGAGCGTATACGGACCATTGCGGCCGGATCAGAAGGATTTATCTACTGCGTTTCCTCCATGGGCGTGACCGGGGTGAGATCGGAAATCAATACCAACATTGGCGAAATGATTTCCTTTGTAAAGGAGGCAAAAGACATTCCCTGTTCCATCGGCTTTGGGATCTCCACCCAGGAGCAGGCAAGGGAGATGAGCAAACATGGGGACGGCGTCATTGTGGGCAGCGCCATTGTAAAAATTGCCGCAAAGTATGGAAAAGACTGTGTAGGGCCGGTCTGCGACTATGTAAGGGAAATGAAGTCTGCCATTTCCGGCTGAGGTCCGGTAAGGGATGTTTCCCTTGACAAGCCAGAGGGGGAATGCTACACTAGTGCCACAAGAGGGAGCTCGTAGGCGGGCTGAGAGGAAGTAATCAACTTCGACCTTTATAACCTGATTTGGGTAATGCCAACGTAGGGATTCATATGGGATGATTGCATATTTCCGAGCCTATACCTGTTGGTATGGGCTCTTTTTCTTGTTCTTTACCAAAAAACCCCTTACAATCCCTACCTTCGCGAGAAAAAGGAGGAACAAACATGAATTACACCACACAAATGGATGCCGCAAGAAAAGGTATTCTGACAAAGGAACTGATGACAGTAGCTGAACACGAACAATGGGAGCCAGAAAAGCTGCGGGAACTGGTAGCGGAAGGTAAAGTCGCCATTCCGGCAAATAAGAACCACAGCAGCTTAAAGCCCAGCGGGATCGGCTCTATGCTGAGAACAAAGATCAATGTGAATCTGGGAACATCAAGGGATTTAAATGATCTGGACATGGAGCTTCTGAAAGTAAAGGACGCAGTTCTCATGGGGGCGGAGTCCATTATGGATTTAAGCTCCTTTGGAGATACCCGGAAATTCCGAAAGAAACTGACGGGAGAATGTCCGGCTATCATTGGTACGGTTCCTATTTACGATGCTGTGGTTTATTATCACAAACCCCTTCGTGAAATCACCGCCGAGGAGTGGATAAAGATCGTGGAAATGCACGCGGAAGACGGGGTGGATTTCATGACCATTCACGTTGGGATCAACAAGCAGACCGCCAGAAGATTCAAAGAAGCCAAGCGGCTGACTAACATTGTTTCAAGAGGTGGTTCTATCATCTTTGCCTGGATGGAAATGACCGGAGAGGAGAATCCCTTTTATGAGCATTATGACCGCATACTGGAAATCTGCCAGAAGCATGACGTGACCTTAAGCCTTGGAGATGCCTGTCGGCCGGGCTGCATAGAAGATGCATCTGATATTTCCCAGGTGGAGGAACTGGTGACCCTTGGAGAGCTGACGAGAAGGGCCTGGGAGAAGAATGTACAAATCATTATAGAGGGCCCCGGCCACATGCCCCTGGATCAGATTGCAGCCAATATGAAAATCCAGCAGACGATCTGCAAAGGTGCACCCTTTTATGTTCTGGGACCTCTTGTCACTGATATTGCGCCGGGATATGACCATATTACCGCAGCAATCGGTGGAGCGGTGGCTGCTGCCGCCGGAGCAGCGTTTCTCTGCTATGTGACTCCTGCGGAGCATTTGAGGCTGCCAGATGAAACGGATGTGAAGGAAGGAATCATTGCAGCCCAGATTGCGGCTCATGCGGCTGACATTGCAAAAGGCATTAAGGGTGCTAAGGAATGGGATCATAAGATGAGCGATGCCAGGAAACAGCTGGATTGGGAAACCATGTTCCAGCTTGCCATTGACCCGGAAAAAGCCAGACGCTACCGGGCCGCGTCAAAACCGGAAAAAGAAGACACCTGCTCCATGTGCGGCAATTTCTGCGCCATGAAGAATATGAACCGGATTTTAGATGGAGAGATCGTCGATATTTTTGATGAATAATACGCAATCAGCGACCCTACTTGTCAGGTTTAAATTACATAAACAGGAGGAACTTTCATGAAAGATCAAATATCTTCAACAATTTACAGCAACTCTTCTGCCGGTTCAAGAGTACGGGTAAAAAAGCTGGTGATCAGCGGAATGCTGACAGCACTTACCGTTGCGCTCTCCGGCTTTTCCATCCCGGTTGGAGCTTCCAAATGCTTTCCGATGCAGCATCTGGCAAATGTTCTGGCTGGGGTGTTCTTAGGGCCTGTCTATGGCGTTTCCATGGCTTTTTGTACATCTCTCATACGGAATCTCATGGGAACCGGAAGCCTGCTTGCCTTTCCGGGAAGCATGGCCGGCGCGTTTCTTGGTGCCTATCTGTTTCAAAAAACCAGGAAGCTTTTGCCTGCTTATCTTGGAGAAGTGGCTGGAACCGGACTGATCGGAGGGCTGCTCTGCTATCCGGTAGCCATCTTCCTTATGGGAAAAGAGGTAGCTGTCTTCTTCTTTGTAGTTCCATTTCTTATGAGCACTCTAGCAGGGACCTTATTGGCTGCAATTTTACTGGCAATGCTGCGCCGCCTTGGTCTTTTTTCCTATTTTGAGCGGCTCATCAATGAATAGGGGGAAACAGATATGAGCCTAAAGATTAACCATTCTCTGACCGGGCTTGTCAGGGAAAAACGGCCCGTCATCCACTGTATCACTAATTATGTTACGGCCGGATACGTGGCAAATACCATATTAGCCTGCGGCGGCTCCCCCATTATGGCGGACCACCCGGAAGAGGTTTCAGAAATAACCGCCATATCCGACTGCCTTCTTTTGAACATTGGGACTCCGGGAGGGACTACAAAAGCTGCAATGGAAAAGGCCGGACGGGAAGCAAACCGGCGAAGCCTCCCTGTCATCTTTGACCCGGTGGGAATCGGTGCATCCTGTTATCGGACCGAAACTGCTCTTTCCCTATTAGGAGAAGTTAAGATAACCGTTATCAGGGGAAATGCATCGGAACTTCGGATTTTGTTAAAAGAACTGACCGGGAAGAACATGGGAAGCGGAAACGGCTCTGTTTCTCCCACCCGGGGAGTTGATGCTTCCTTTTCTGATGAGATCAGGGAGGAAACCCTGGAATCTCTTACGGAAACAACCAGGGCACTAAGCGCTGCAACAGGGGCTGTGACCGTCATGACAGGGGCCATTGATATCGCTTCGACCGGGGAGGAAACCTGGCTTATCAGAAATGGCTGTCCCCAAATGTCCCGTATTACGGGTAGCGGCTGTATGCTGGACGGTATAATTGCCGCCTATATAGCCTCCACAGGGCTCACGCCATCCCAGCATGGTATTTTCGAGGCGGCCGCTCTTGCCACGGCTGCTGCCGGTCTCTGCGGGGAGCGGGCAGCAAAAAAAGCGGAACAAACCTTAAGTGGTACCGGAAGCTTCCGCTGCTGCTTTCTCGATGAGGTTAGCCTTTTGGATGAAGGTACCTTGAAAGGAGGAATAAATATTGAAGTTTCATAGAGATATGCTTCTCCTCTATGCAGTAACAGACCAGGCATTTACAGGAGAAAAAACCTTAACAGAGCAGATCGAAGAAGCTCTTTGTGCCGGAGTGACCCTTCTCCAGCTCCGGGAAAAGTCTATGGACAAACGTGCTTTCCTGGAAGAAGCCTTACTTGTCCGTGAGCTTACAAAGCATTATGGGATCCCGCTAATCATCAACGATGATGTGGAGATTGCCCTTAAGTGCGGGGCAGACGGCGTACACGTTGGACAGGATGATTTATCTCCTTTGGAAGTCCGCCGGCTAATCGGTCCGGACCGTATTCTTGGCGTTACTGCCAAAAATGTAAGTCAGGCAAAAAAGGCATATATGGATGGGGCGGATTATATAGGATCCGGGGCTATCTACCCAAGCCCTACAAAAAAAGATGCCATTCCCTTAACCCTGGAGCAGCTGACTGCGATCTGCCGTTCCGTCCCTGTTCCTGTAACGGCCATCGGAGGAATTACGGTTGAAAATGTATCCAGCCTGAAAGGAACAGGCGTAGCCGGAGCTTCGGTGGTTTCCGGCATCTTCGGACAAAAAGATATAACCTCAGCCGTTCATCACTTAAGAGAACAGCTTTTAAAGGTGGTGAGCCTATGAGCCTGATTCTTCCTACGTTCCTCACCATTGCAGGCACCGATCCCAGCGGCGGCGCCGGAATACAGGCAGATTTAAAGACTGCTGCGGCTTTGGGTGTCTATGGCTCCAGCGTTATTACCGCACTGGTTGCTCAAAATACTACGGGGGTTTTTCTGACGGAGGCTGTTAGTCAGGAAATGCTTTCCTACCAGCTGGATGCCGTATTTACAGACATTCCGCCAAAAGCAGTAAAGATCGGCATGGCCGGGACTTCCAGTTCTATCGAGAACATTGCGGAAAAGCTGGAAAAATATAACCGCTCTCCTGTAGTTGTGGACCCGGTCATGGTATCCACCAGCGGACATTCTCTTTTAAATCCGCAGAATGTTAAGACTTTAACAAGCAAGCTGTTTCCTCTGGCTGCTTTAGTTACCCCCAATATCCCGGAGGCAGAAGCGCTTTTATCCACAAAAGGGCAAAAGATATACAGTAGAAAAGATATGGAAGAAGCCGCCATGGAGCTCTTTCATATCTATCAGGTATCTTTTCTGTTAAAAGGAGGCCATAATTCCCGGGGGGCTGATGATGTTCTATGCTGCAACGGAACTGTCACCTGGTTTCCAGGGGAACGGATCGACAATCCAAATACCCATGGAACCGGATGTACCCTGTCTTCTGCCATTGCCTGCGGACTGGCTTTAGGCATGGGGCTGGAAGAAAGCATCCGGATGGCAAAGTCCTATCTAACCGGTGCATTAAAAGCCGGATTAAATCTGGGAAAAGGACGGGGGCCTTTGTGGCACGGTTGGAGAACCTAATAATCCCCAAAAGCTTTTTAACCGGTTATGGCGGGGAAAAATAAATA
>DEYX01000055.1:12627-20973 GCA_002365025.1 Hungatella sp. UBA3147
CGGTTTAGGGGGGAAAACATTACATCCCCCCGCCATAACCGGTATTTTCATTTCCTATTGCAGAATCCCGTTTTATTTGCTTTCCAGTTTCCTGTAAAGATCGATCATCTCTTCGGCCATGACCTTAAAGATCTCTGCGCTCATCATCTGATCCTCCGCATGGGTCAGAATAAGCCCCATAGACACTGCCTCTCCTGCCGCTTCTCTCTGAATTAAGTCCGCATGAGGCAAATGGCCTTGTTTCATCATTTCGTCCCCTTCTAAGATCAGATGATCCGCTTCTTCATAGTTTCCTTGTTTTGCCTTTTGCACTGCTTTGATATAGTTAGATTTTGCTCCGCCGGCAGCAGTGATCAGCTGAAAGCAAATAAGTTCCATTTCCTGCATTTTTCCACCTTTTCTCTCTGTACAGTAATTATCATCCCTGGGTCTGATTTTCCTGCTTCTCATACATTTTGTCGATAACCCTGATAAATGGAAGGTACACGAAGAATGACAATGCCAGGATTCCCACCTGAAGCAGTGCTGTCCTCCAGCCTCCGATCAAAAATCCTGAAATAATGGGAGGACAGGTCCAGGGCACCAGAATCCCTTTATACATGGGGCAAATTCCTGTGTATATCGCAATATACTGAATGATTCCCGACAAAACAGGCATCAGCATGAAGGGAATGGCCATAATGGGGTTTAATACGACTGGTATGCCGAAAAGCACCGGCTCATTAATATTAAAGCAAGCAGGACCAATTCCCAGTTTGCCGACCTGCTTGCACTGGGACGATTTTGCAAAGAATATTAGGTATATGACCACTCCAATAGTGATTCCTGCCCCTGTGATTTTCATAAACTGATCCACAAACTGCTGAGTAACAATATGTCCGCCATTTGCCAGTGTCAACTCCCGTCCACTGTCAATAATTGCCTGATTGGCAGCAGTATTGGCAGTAAGAATAGGTCCCATAATTCCGGTCATAAGAGAAGAGCCGTGAATGCCGAAGAACCAGAAAAACGGAATCAAAAATCCTATGGCAATGACTCCGCCAAAGGAATCCGTCAAACCTTGCAACGGAATCTGAAAACTTTTATAAATCCACTCGATGGGGGTTGTGTCAAACATATTTTTTACAATTGCAAAGACTATAGATGCTGCGATAATGATCACTGCTCCGGGGATCAGAGCCGTAAACGAGGTGGCCACTCCTTCGGGAACTCCTTCCGGCATCTTAATGGTGATATTTTTCCTTAAAAAAATCGTATAAATCCAGCCTGTAATCAGCCCGACAACGATCGCGCCGATCATACCCCTCCCGCTGGTCCAGGTCTTAAGAATAACACTTACAGAAGTCCCCTCCTGGTTGGTAATCAGGGAAGGCTGAAGCAGCAGATAAGTACACAGGGAAATCGCTCCTGCCGGCAGCCCGTTATATCCCTCATTTTTCACATAGGTATAAGCAATGCCAATGGAAGCGATCAAAGCCATGATATTGAAGGTGCTTTCAAATGCCTGATTCAGTACCGGAGTAATGCCGACTGCCACCAGCCAGCCGGAAAAGGGCGTATATGGAAAATTTGCCAGAAGCAGAAAAATAGAACCGATGATCATCATAGGCATGGAATACAGCATGCCATCCTTTAATCCCCGAATTGCCTTTGTATTGATAAACACCATCATTTTAGGAACCACTTTATTATTCAAAAAATCTTTCATCCTCACTGTCCCTCCCTTTCTTTTCTCATTTACCTGACAGCTTCCGTGCAAACTCCAGAACCTTTTTTCCATTACACATGCCGTAATCGATCATAGGGATCACATCCATTGGTACCTGATGACTTTCACATGTCTTTAAAACCTTGTCCTTTAAATATCCCACCTGAGGACCAAGCAGGGCACAGTCTACTCCGCCCAGATTTTCATCTAAGTCATTGACCGGAAATGCCATGATATCTGCTTCCAGTCCTTCCTGAGCCGCTGCCTCCCTCATTTTACTCACAAGCAGGCTTGTGGACATTCCCTGATTGCAAAATAACCGAATCTTTAACATACTTCCCCTCCTATAATTCCTCTCCGTTTGTTTGAATCACCTTCTTAAACCAGTAAAAGCTTTCTTTTCTGCTCCGCTCTCCTGTTCCGTTACCCTGATTGTCCTTGTCCACATAGATGAATCCATACCGTTTCTCCATCTCACCGGTACCGGCAGATACCAGGTCAATACAGCCCCAGGGTGTATATCCCAAGAGATCCACTCCATCCTGTTCCACACATTTTTTCATAGATTCGATATGGGCCTTTAAATATTCGATCCGGTACCCGTCATGGATGATGCCGTCATCTCCCGGCTTATCATAGGCACCGAAGCCATTTTCCACAATAAACAGAGGAAGCCCGTACCTGTCATACAGCCAGTTCATGGTGTAGCGAAGCCCTTCCGGATCAATAGGCCATCCCCACTGGCTTGCCTGCACATAAGGGTTTTTCACCCTGTCTCGACCTTCCCGGTAATCATAGTCTGGATTATCGTCCCTGTGCTTCACAGTAAAGGACATGTAATAGCTGAATCCGATATAATCCACACAGCCTGCTCTAAGCGCCTCCAAGTCATCCGATGTGATATCAAGAACCATCTCTTTCCGTTTCCAATATGCCTTTATATATTCCGGATACTGCCCTCTTACATGGACATCGGCAAACCAGTAGCGTTTCTGCATGGAAGACATGGCCATCATCATATCTTTTGGATCACAGGAGTAGGGATAAATGGGGCACATGGCCATCATACAGCCGATCTTAAAATCAGGATTTATCTCATGTCCCGCCTTTACTGCCAGAGCTGATGCCACCAGCTCATAATGGGCTGCCTGGTACATCAGATGTTCCCGGTTATCTCCTTCCTTAAAACGAAGTCCTGAGTTGGTAAATGGTGCAAAGTCCCCGTCATAATCAGCCTGGTTATTGATCTCGTTAAAGGTCATCCAATAGGTCACCTTGTCCTTATACCGCTTAAAGCAAACTTTGGCAAACTTTACGAACAGCTCCACACAGATGCGGCTTCTAAAGCCGCCGTACTTAACCGCCAGTTCATATGGCATTTCAAAGTGGGACAGGGTCACTACCGGCTGGATCCCATGCTTTCTGCACTCATCAAATAAGTCGTCATAAAACCGGAGGCCTTCTTCATTAGGTTCTGACTCTTCTCCCGTGGGAAAAATCCTGGTCCAGGCAATGGAGGTGCGGAAGCACTGAAAACCCATTTCCGCAAAAAGAAGGATATCTTCTTTATAACGGTGGTAAAAATCAATGCCCTCATGGTTGGGGTAATATTTTCCTTCTATGACACCATCCGTGATCTCCCGTTCCTTTCCATTGGCTCCAGCTGTCATCACATCGGCAACGCTGACGCCTTTGCCTCCTTCTTTCCAGGCTCCTTCCAGTTGATGGGCAGCTACTGCACCACCCCACAGAAAATCTTTTCTCAGCATATGTATTGTTTCCTCCTTCAATCATTTGTCTTTATGGTAACATCAGACCGTATAAAACTCCAACGAAAAAAATACCACATTCAATCTGGCAGTTCCTCGCAGTCTGAATGTGGTATCTTTATTCTTCCAGAAGACCCAGTAAAGTCTCATACTCCGGTTTCTGGATCAATCGTTTCACTGCTTCCTTATTAAGGGCAAACCGCGCAGTCGTTTCATAAAAAGTCTGACGGTTTCTATCCTCTTTTCTTCCTATGGAAATCAGCAGAACGATCTGGACCGGAAGCTTGTTCCATATAACCGGCTCTTTAAGGATCGCCACATAAGCAAAGGTTTCCTCTGAAGCGATCTGGTTTGGGTGCGGGAGGGTAATATAATTTCCATAATCCATCTGGGCAAAGGTTTCCCGCTCCAGAACCAGCTCATAAAAATTACCATCCACCTTTTCCTGCTTCTTGATCACGCCGCATAAATCCTTTAATATATCTTCCTTATGCTTTCCTTCCATCCCTGTAAGCAGTCGCTGCGGAGTATAATACCGCTTTATGATCCCACGGCTATTGCCTCTTCTAAGGGTTTTTGTGATCTTCTGGATATCATCTGCTTCCAGAAATGCCCCCACCTCTACAATAGGCACCGGGACCTCCATGGGAATGGGAACGGTGGAAAAGATATAATCGACCTTCTGGAAATCGAAATGCTCCAGCTCCAGAAGATCGCAGACATAGATATTCCTTAAATAACCGGAAAATTCACTTTCATATTTGTATTTTAATAACCGGGAGCTACCCTTTCCCGTGCTGCATACCACAAGAATATCTGAGCAGGGATCCATCTTGTCCTTTTCTAAGGCCAATTGGAAAATCAGGGCAAAATATCCGATCTCAGCCTCGGAAATATCCTTTTTATAATGCTTTTTAAGGACTCCTACTGCTTCATAGGATATCTGATATGCCAGGCAATACCTCTGCTTAATGTCTTCCAGAATGGGGTTTTTTAACGGAATATCATACCGAATCCTGATATCAAAGGGGACCAGATGCTGGTTTAAGGTCATCCGTATCTCAAAATTATTATGCATTTCCAATCCGTATTCCCTGCTTACCAGTTCCATCATGGCAAGGGCTAACTGGTCGGTCTGCTCCCTGATCACAAAATTGATGTCGTTTTCCAGAGTGCTTCCGATCATTCTTTTTCCGGCCAGATACAATAAGAGATAATGTTCCTCATCAGCCGTATAGACGATCTGTTCCTGTGTCCCGATAGAAGAAACAAGCTCCCGGATGAGGGCGGATTCCTTACCCCCTATTTCCGGAAGGTTTTCCTTGTCCAGCTGAAGATAAAAGCCTGACTTCATCCGCTTCCTGGCCACATAGGTATATTCCACAAAATTCTCAAAGGCAATCTCGGAAAGACGGATCCCATACTTCTTTAATAGACCTTTAATCACTTCTGCCAGATGGATCATTTCGCTTTCCTGATGGCTGATGTCCACCCCTGTTAAGCCTTGTCGCTTGATAAAATAATCGCTTAACAGCCTGCGGATATCAAATTCCTTACCCTGGATCCTGATCCCGTAATTAGGCTTCCGTTCAATGGAAAGGCCGTAGCGCTTTAATATTCCTTCCACCGTTTTAAGAGAATTGGACAGGGTGGATTTTGAAACAAAGAGAAAATCACAAAGCTCATCGATCTTGATATAATCCATCCTGGATATCAGATATGCCAGCAAATATTCTCTTCTCTCATGTTCTCTTTCCGGAAAATGCTCCGTATTGTCCCTCTCTTTCTTTATGTATGCGTCAAATTTCTCCTGGTCATGAATCCGAAGTATATATCCATATCTCGCTTTTGAGCTTATTTCCGCCCCATAGCCTTCCAGTAGCCCGCTTAAATCCTTCAGTCTCAGCCGTACCGTCTTCTCACTGACCTTCAGCTGTTCCGCCAATACCGAAGCCGTTCTGTATTCTTCCTGACTCAAGAGCATCAGCAATTCCTGCAACTGTTTCCAAAGCATAGCCGTCTCCTTCGCACTTTTTGTCCCACGAAACCTTATTATCAGCATAACATGGCAGGCGTTATTTTTCCATTCAGATTTTTACCACATTAATTCTGGTAATTAGAGGCGTGTGGGCCAGTAACCATCTCCCATGATTTATACAAAAACAGTGCCGGAGGCCTGAAATTGCCAGGCACCGGCACTGTTGTCAGAGTATTTCTATTAATATTTACCGCCGGTCATATAATCATCAGCCGGTTCTATGGCTGGGTTTGGGGCCCTATGAGCCGCAATCCTTTCGCCTGGGTCTCTTAGCTTAAATCTGTTTACCAATATAATCCTGCATTGCTGCTGCCTGTTTTGATGCGGCGAAACATACATAGTTACATATATGTATAAATTACTTTTATTTTTGAATACTTCCACTTTTACATCTCCCTCCTGTCGCAAATCTGTGTTCCTCTCATAGTTTGCGTATTTTCCTATCTGCTTATATTTGAACCTGTACTGATTAATTGCCGCCTGCCAACCGTAAACATAACTGTTAGTTCTGCTGGTTACAGTACAATAGCAGAAAGGTACACCTTTTTATCAAATAATCTTTTGCTGTAATTTGCGTTTTATATACAGGAATCCCCAGCAGAACAAGCATTTCTTATTTATTTGGTTTTCATTTTTATATTTTGACCTGCAGGCTTTTGTTTTCATAAGTACCAATATAGTAGAATATTCTCTTGACCTCATGCCATAATTAAGAATGACAGGAGGTTATTTTAATGAAAAATTTTTATGGATACATGAGGGTCTCCTCATTAGAACAAAATACAGAACGGCAAAAGGTAGAACTTCTGCGCTGGGGCATTATTGACAAGAACATATATTGCGATAAATTATCAGGAAAGGATTTTAACAGGCCCCAATATCAAAAGTTAAAAAGAAAATTAAAAGAGGGAGATGTTCTAGTTGTAAAAAGCATTGACCGTCTGGGAAGAAATTACGATGACATACAGGAAGAATGGCGGGAAATCGTGAAAGCCAGAAAAGCTGATATTGTAATTCTGGATATGCCCATTCTGGATACAAGAACAAATAAAGATCTGATCGGCACCCTGATTTCCGATATTGTCCTTCAGCTCCTCTCCTATGTAGCACAGGCAGAGCGGGAAAACATCAAACAGCGTCAGGCAGAGGGGATTGCCCTTGCAAAAGCCCAGGGAAAGCATCTGGGCCGATTCCCTACCCCTATTCCTGATGAGTTTTACCCGGTTTATGAAAAATGGCAGAAGCGCATTTATACCCTTGAAACCGCAAGCAGGGAGTTAGGCATCACTGTCAGCCAGTTTCGGACAATGATAAAAAAACACAAGTCAAATACAAAGACTTCTTAGAACAGCCACTATCGGAAATAAAACAGGCAGAACCGCTGCTTTTCATCAACGATCCTGCCTGATAACACAAACACAGATTTCTATTCACATATGCGGAAATTTGAGTTCCTCTCTTGACCGATCCAGTCAAACGAAAGTCAAATATCCGCTTTCTTAGGAACCAGTCTCACTTCAAAAACAAATTCCTCTTCATCAAACCGGTATTCTTTCCGAAGTTCCGGTCCGCAGCTTGCAGACCCGATCCCCTCCTGGCGGTAATCCAGGCAAAGAACCGTATAGTCAGAGGCTGACAGCTCATAATTATGGGCTTTTTCTGTCAACTCCTCCTGGGTATAAACCGATGCATTAAAAGAAAATGTCCGTTCAGAAGTTGCCGAAAGGGAAGCTCCACCACCTTTTACCGTTACAAAATCACAGTCGCTCCGGCTTCCGTTCTCCTGAGGCTTTAAATAGTCCTCGTGCATTTCCTTTACCCCGGCAGTAAATAACCCGTGATAGCTTGCTTTTCTCTTATCCAGGTAATTTTCCACCGGCCCCAGACCATAATAGGTCACCTGATCCATGCCCTTTGGAAGGAAAAGGCGAAGGCCAAACCTTGGAAGCTCAGGAAATTCCATATCCCTCTTCACATCCAGCTTTCCATTCAAAACTCCATCATTTCCTATAGTCCACAATGCCTCAATCATTAATATTCTCTGGATTACAGCCGCAGTAACGGACAGAACGGTCCTTATTTCCACCTGTCCATCCTTTAACTCATAAGAGGTTTCATAAGCCCTGGATATGGCCCGGTCATAATGGGCTGCCATCCACTTATTCTTTATATATCTGTCATTATCCGTTGGTGCTCTCCAGATGTTATATTCCATGGGGCGCTCCAGAAGAGTCCTGTTTTCAAACAACATATCCTGGAAACAACCGGTCAGCTTGTTGTAGGTATAGGCAAAGTTTATACCGTCGATAGAAAGATAACGGTCATCTTCCCGAATCACGGGGCACGCCTTTTCCTCGTCAATTGACTCCTGTTCCTTTAATAGGCAAACCCCGGTCTGATTTCTCATATCTTCATTCTCAAGGAGTATTTCTTCAAATCCCAAAAGGCTTCCGGCTTTTAAAAGGGCGGTATTCTGCTTTAATAAATACTGAACTTTCAGATAACATTTTCCCTTTTGAGGGACCTCAAAGTCCAAAGTCAGAATGCCTGTGCCATGAGCCTTTATTTCCGGCATATCTCCGTCCTTAAGGATTCCCTTTGCGGTGACCTCTCCGTCACAGGTCACCTCATATTCAATTGCTGCATAATCCTTCAAACCGATAAAATCCATGCGGTTTTGAAGCACCAGCTCCTTCTTTTCCCGGTCAAAGGAAACAAACCTTGCCGGACGGTACACATTTTTAAATTCCATCAGACCGGTGTGGGGTCTTCTGTCCGGGTATACCAGGCCGTCCATACAGAAGTTGCCGTCATGAGGATACTCGCCGTGA
>DEYX01000234.1 GCA_002365025.1 Hungatella sp. UBA3147
TGCCCGGCTTCTCAGGGCATATAGGGATCCCTGGAAGGGGGTTCCTCTTACCTGCCCTGCTTTCCGGGCAAAAGGTATGCCTTAAGGCGTTCCTCCAAGAAATACCTTTTGAGGCTTAAGAAGCTCCTTCTCCCTGTCAGGTACGTAAACTCCAATAAACCGGTTCCTGCTGTCATATACTCTTACAGGTCCGTCAGGTAACAGAGAGTCTTCCTCTGCCTGGTTCCTGTAAAAGGAGTTCCCATTGTGCACCAGCTTGTCAAAATCCTGTTTCATCTTAAGTGCCGGATATTCCGAAAACACCTTGTCAACAGCAAGGATATGATTCTCCAGGGTTTCATCATCCCGAAGCACCTCGATCTGTGCCAGAGTCAGGCTGTCCTCTATACAAAACCCGGAAACCTGGGTGCGGAGAAGGGATTCCATGCACCCTCCGCAGCCAAGCTTTCTCCCGATGTCATAGCAAAGGGTTCTGATATAGGTTCCCTTGGAACAGGTTACAGTCATGGTAACCCGTGGGAGCTGGATCCGGTCTACAGTGATCTCTAAAATCTCCACAGGCCGGGCTTTCCGCTCCACTTCTTTTCCGGCTCTGGCCAGTTCATAAAGCTTTTTTCCATCCACCTTTAGAGCAGAATACATGGGAGGTATCTGATCGTAATGACCAAGAAAGCTGAGTACGGCTTCCTTCACCTGGGCCTCTTCTGCCTCGACCGGATACTCCTTAAGAATTTCTCCCGTAGTATCCTGGGTATCAGTTTCCCTGCCCAGAAGCAGGACTGCCTCATAGGTTTTGGTCTTATCCGTCAGCATATCGCAAAGCTTCGTTGCCTTTCCCAGGCATACGGGTAATACTCCCTCTGCCATGGGATCCAGGGTTCCTGTATGCCCTATTTTTTTCTGCTTTAAAATACCTCTCATTTTCGCCACAACGTCATGAGAGGTAAATCCTTTTTCCTTGTATACATTGATGATTCCGTCTGCCATAGATCCGTCTCCTAGTTAAGCTGTTTTGCAATCTGATTCGACAGATTGTTGATCACATCATGAACACTTCCTGCCATGGTACAGCCGGCCGCTTTCTTATGACCGCCGCCGCCGAAATAAACGGCAATTTTGCTCACATCAAGATCCGTGGTAGAGCGCAGACTCACCTTATACTCCCTGCATGAGATTTCATACATGAATATGGCACATTCCACACCCTCGGTGATCCGAAGCTGATCAATGATTCCATCCATATCAGCACCGGTAACATCGTAGAAATCCATTTCCTTTTTGCTGATGGCGCTGAAAATGCAACGGTTGTCGTGAAAGGTTATGCTCTCTAATAAAGCCCTTCCCAGAATCTGATTCTGGATATAGGTCTTCCGGTAAAAACTGTCATCGATGATCTTTGAAAAGTCGATTCCCTTTTCCATCAGCTTCCCTGCAATCTCCATCGTCCTTTTTGAAGTGCAGTCGTATTTAAACACTCCGGTATCATGGATAATTCCTGTATAAATGCATTCTGCTATTTCCCTGGTAATCTTATTTTCATCTAAGAGGCCGTAAAGCACCTCGCAGGTCGAACTTGAATCATCCTGTACAATATTCTCTTTTGCATATCTTAAATTGGTAACGTGGTGATCCACACAGAGACTTTTTTTTGCGGTATTTAAGAACTTTGCTGCCTCCCCAAACCGGAGCGTATCACTGCTGTCAAGGCAAACACAGAGATCATATTCCTTATCCTCTGAAAAGTCACTGACGATGCGGTCAAAATTCCTGAGATAATCAAATTTGGAAGGAGGGATCTCAAGATAAACCACCGCCTCCACTTCCGGATGATGCTGTTCCAGATAGTTGTAAGCCGCCAGACAGGAACCAACGCAGTCCCCGTCCGGACGGACATGACCCATGATTGCTACCGTTTTCACATCTTCAAGCATTGTGTCAAAAAAACTCACAAGGGCACCTCCCTAATCTCTGATATCTTTTGTTACCTCGTCTATTAATTTGGACATATTTACTCCATATTCAATGGACTGGTCCAAAATAAACTTGATCTCCGGGGTGTTGCGAAGGTTTACTCTCCTTGCTAATTCGCGGCGGATGTAACCTTCTGCACTTTTTAATCCTTCAATGGTAGCCTTACCGGCCTCCTCATCTCCCAGAATACTGATGAATGCCTTACAGTATTTTAAATCCGGGGTGACGGAAACGTCAACCACGGTAGTCATGGGATGGATTCTTGGATCTTTGATTTCCAGACGGATGATCTCACTTAACTCCCTCTGGACCTCCATGTTGATTCTGGTATTCTTTATACTGTTTTTACGCATGTTATTCCTTTCGCTTTTTGTCCGCAGTTTCAAAAAGACCAGCCCGCATTACGGGCTCATCTTTTCAAAATTCCAGGATGCAGGTTCCTAGCGGGGAACCTCCACCATGGCATATGCTTCAATCATATCGTCTTCCTGAATATCATTAAATTTCTCAAATACAAGGCCGCACTCATAACCGGTTGCAACTTCCTTCACATCATCCTTAAATCTCTTTAAGGAAGCCAGAGGACCATCGTAGGTCTGCTCTCCGGCACGTGTGATGCGGACGCTGCAGCCTCTCTGGAACTTACCGTCCATTACGTAGGAGCCTGCAATGGTACCTACTCCGGATGCCTTAAAGGTCTGGCGCACGATTGCGTGGCCGATGATCTTCTCTTCAAATACCGGATCAAGCATGCCCTTCATCGCTGCCTCTACATCCTCAATAGCCTGATAGATTACCTTGTAAAGTCTCATATCCACTTTTTCCCGGTCTGCTATGGATTTTGCAGTTACATCAGGCCTTACGTTAAAGCCGATGATGATCGCATTGGATGCGGAAGCCAGGGAAACGTCAGACTCATTTATTGCGCCTACGCCTCCGTGAATCACCTTTACCATAACCTCTTCGTTAGACAGCTTCACAAGGCTCTGCTTTACCGCTTCCACGGAACCCTGTACATCTGCTTTCACAATAAGCGGAAGCTCCTTGATGTTGCCGGCTTTGATTTGACTGAATAAATCATCCAGTGATAACTTAGCCTTTGTATCTTCCAGTAATTTATTCTTACCTTCGGAAATAAATGTCTCAGCAAAGGTTCTTGCTTCTTTTTCATTTTCGGTTCCAACCAGGACTTCGCCTGCATTTGGAACGTCATTAAGTCCTAAAATCTCAACCGGGGTGGATGGACCTGCTTCTTTTACTCTGCGGCCCTTGTCATCCATCATGGCGCGGACTTTTCCGTAACAGGAACCAGCAGTAACCGTGTCACCTACCCGAAGGGTTCCCTTCTGTACCAGTACAGTAGCTACCGGTCCTTTGCCCTTATCAAGCTCAGCCTCAATAATAAGACCTCTTGCCCGGCGGTTCGGATTTGCCTTTAATTCCTTTACTTCTGCGGTTAGAAGGATCATTTCCAGAAGTTCTTTGATGCCGTCCTTTGTATGGGCAGAAACCGGAACAAATATGGTACTTCCGCCCCAGTCCTCAGGAATCAGTTCATATTCAGATAATTCCTGCTTAACCTTGTCAATATTGGCACTTGGTTTATCAATCTTATTAATGGCGACAATGATCTCCACTTCAGCTGCCTTGGCATGGTTGATTGCCTCCACAGTCTGAGGCATCACACCGTCATCAGCTGCTACTACAAGAATTGCGATATCAGTAGACTGAGCACCTCTCATACGCATAGCGGTAAAGGCCTCGTGTCCCGGAGTATCCAAAAATGTGATCTTTTCTCCGTTTACTTCAACGGTATAAGCACCAATATGCTGCGTGATCCCGCCTGCCTCTCTGGAGGTTACATGGCTTTGGCGGATCGCATCAAGAAGGGATGTTTTACCATGGTCAACATGGCCCATAACGCAGACTACCGGCGGTCTGGAAACCTTATCTGCCTCATTTTCATCAGCCTCTTTCAGCAGTTCTTCAATAACATCTATTTTTATTTCTTTCTCGCAGAGAACATCATATCCCAAAGCGATCTCTTCCGCCTGGTCATAATCGATTTCCGTATTAAGAGTAACGATTTTACCCTGTAAGAACAGCTTCTTTACAATGGCAGACGGCTGAAGCTTCATCTTCTCAGCCAGTTCCTTAATCGTCATGATATCCGGAAGGGTTATGGTCTTTATCTCTTCTACCTTAGGCTCTGCATGCACCGGTGGCTGAACCGGAACTTTTAACGGCTTTCCGCCTTTGCCCTGTGCTCTTTTCTTAGCCTCGTCGTCTTTATCTCTCTTATCAAATCTGCCATTTTTATAAGTGTTCTTTGCAGCTCTGTTGCTGGTAGGCTTTGCCTGGATTGGAGTATCAAAGGAACCTGTCTTAGGACCAGCATCTCTGCCTGTACGTTGTCCCTGTGGTCTTCCATCACGGT
>DEYX01000235.1 GCA_002365025.1 Hungatella sp. UBA3147
TCATCTTTTTGTCGCTTATGAACTGAAGTATAAGGGAACCCAGGTGAGTGATTATCAGATTACGGATGAGGAGCTTCTGGGTGCTATCGATTCGGCGCATTATCTGGGGCCGTCTGCTATATCCACAGAAGTCGACGCTCTTGTGAAAGAAAAGGTGGTTACGGCCAGAGAGGCAAAACTAATCTTTGGCGAAGGCTATGCAATGAAGCGGAATGCGGTCTTATATTTTGCGGTTAAGAATAAGATGGACTCTATTATATTTCTTGATGATGACGAATATCCGATTGCCAATATTAAACTGGATCAGGGCATTGCCTGGAGAGGGCAGGAGATTTTATCTGCCCATATTAAAGGAATTGAAGATGCTGATATGACACATGGGCATCATTGTGGCTACATATCGCCAATACCTCAGTTTCAGTTTAATGAAAAGCTGTCTGAAGATGATTTTCATACATTTATTGAAGCTATCAGTAACGATATTATTAACTGGGAGTCGGTTAAAGAGAAAATGGAGGCCGGAGGTGTTACTTATGCCAGTACGGAGATTATGGAGCATGCTCAGAGCGGATGGGTGGAAGCGGTAGAGGGGATGAAATTTATTTCCGGAGCAAACCTTGCAATTCGTTTGAAAGAAACCAGTAAAGTATTTCCGTTTTATAATCCGCCTGGAGCTAGAGGAGAAGATACATTTTTAAGCACCTGCATCAGTGATCGACGGGTTCTAAAGGTGGGGTGCTATACCTTTCATGATGCTTATTCTGCTTATGGGCAGTTGCTCAGCGGTGTGCTGCCGGAACGCCTAAAGGCGATAGATGCTGAATCACCCTTTGCATCAAAGCGTTTTTTGCAGGCGGCAATAGGATGGATTCGCTATAAACCGCTTCTGCTGTATATCACCCAGCCGAAAGAATACCTGTTGAAGATGGGGAATATTGAGAATGCCTTGAAATCGGTGCTGCCAAAGCTTTGCCGGTATTTTGGCAATAATGATTTCCAGGTGATATTAAAAGAGTTTTATCAATATCAGGAACATGTAAATGAGCATTTTGCGGACTTTGAAAACACAAAGAAGGCGTGGATCAATGTGATGAATTCATTGAGGATGATTCCCCGGGAGAATAAGAGGTAGGTATTTGAAGACAATTATGGTTACGTTTGGGACACGCCCGGAATCAATTAAAATGTGTCCGGTGGTAAAGGAGCTAAAAAAGAGAGCGGATGTCAAGACAGTTGTCTGTGTGTCAGGACAGCATCGGGAGATGCTCGATCAGGTACTGACAGTATTTGGGGTAGTGCCGGATTATGATTTATCGGTGATGCAAAGCGGCCAGACTTTATTTGAGATTACACAGAGGATTCTTGGAGGAATGAAAGCGGTTTTGGAAGCGGTCAAGCCGGATATGGTTCTTGTGCATGGTGATACCACAACGGCGTTTGCAGCAGCACTGGCATGCTTTTATCTGGAGATTCCGGTAGGCCATGTAGAGGCCGGGCTGCGTACTCATAATATGAAATCTCCTTTTCCAGAAGAATTCAACCGGCAGTGCGTAGGGCTTATTGCATCCCTGCATTTTGCACCGACTCATGCAGCTGCTCATAATCTGATTATCGAGGGCAAAGATGTGAATACCGTTCATGTGACCGGTAATACCTCGATTGACGCTTTGAGTACGACAGTACAAAAATACTATCAACATGATCAGCTTAAATGGGTGGGGGAGAGCCGGCTGATTCTGCTGACGGCACACCGGCGGGAGAATATCGGTATTCCGCTGGAGAATATGCTTCGTGCAGTTATTAGGATTGTAAATACGGTTGAGAATGTAAAGGTTATTTACCCGGTTCACAGAAATCCTGCAGTACAGAAAACGGCCAATGAGATATTAGGAGAGCATGAGCGAATCCGTTTGATTGATCCGCTCAATGTTCTGGAATTCCATAATATCATGGCGGCCTCCTATTTCATATTAACCGATAGCGGCGGGATTCAGGAAGAAGCTCCGAGCCTTGGTAAACCGGTACTAGTGATGCGGGATACGACCGAGCGTCCCGAAGGCGTTGCCGCCGGAACCCTGAGACTGGTTGGAACCAATAAGGAGGATATTTATCAGGCGGCTCATTTGATTTTAACAGATCAGGAAGAATATAAAAAAATGAGTGCAGTTGCTAACCCTTATGGTGATGGTTATGCCAGTGAGCGGATAGTGGATATATTGCTTCAATATTGATTGGTAATATGTTTTAAGTTTTCGGTTTTCCAGGAAGAAGCACGAGAAACGATAAAACAGCAGTATAATTTTATTCGGTTATTCGGTTGAAGAAATATATAAGCAAATTGCTGGCGAGTTTGTCCCGTCTGAATATGCATCAAAAAGTAGTTAATATGCTCGATGGATATACTAAAACAGAAACATCTACAAATGAATTATATGACCTATTACAATATGCTTATAATGAGCAACGTGGATTTGAACCAGCTCACAAACCGGTAAATAGGTAGAAAACAAGGAAGTGCTAAAGGCTTCCTTGTTTTTTTATTCCTTTGCTTAAATGAAAAAGTAATTTC
>DEYX01000238.1 GCA_002365025.1 Hungatella sp. UBA3147
GTCATCTATGGAAACCACATCCCCGTCATTAAATAAATAATACGACAGAGAATCCAACCAACGGTCTTCTTTATCTTCGTTCAGCCTGTTAATTGTAATGTCAAGCAGAGAACCATCGTCCTTATTTTTACCTAGATAAAGTCCCTCTCGAATATCCTCGCCAACAGTGTATTTTCCCTCCTTAATCCATTCCCCTGGCCAACTGTTAATTTGCAGCAGCCTCCTTTTCTTCTGCACTTCATTCTCCCTGTAATAATCCCAATATCCATCTACCTGCTCTGGCATTTCTCTGATATCATAGCTGCTAAAAATGTCATACCAGTTTCCCCTATCATCTGAATATTTAAAACGCCCCTCCGGCGAAGGATTCCCAAAGCACCCGGAAAGAGTAATTAAAACAAAAAAACACAGTAGAATAATTAAATATTTACATGTTCTTCTTTTTACGATGAGCATCTATTCCCTCCTGTATCATTTCTGCATCAGACTGTGTCCCCTCATTTGTATTATCACCATAATTTCCTATGAGAACACTTTGTAAATACTTTGCTGCTGCCTCCTTTTTATCTTTATCTTTTATCAGGTCTGAAAGCAATTGTGCTGCTCCTGCCCCGTATTTTAAAACTTCTTCATCCGCCGGGGTTGTGAAATATTCGTCTCCCACATACCCATACAGCCAGTTTCCTGCCTAATCCGGCTCAAAATAACCTCCTCCCTCTTTGGGCCAGGGCGCTGCCCAAATGGAAAGTCCAGATGAATCTGTAGTTCCCGGGTACCTGAAACCTCTAGATTTTAAATCGATGGGATTGTCAGTGTATACCATATTAAAAAAGTTAACCAAATCATTTTTATGACCTGTAACTGCTTCCATAGAACTTAATTCTTCACCTAATGCTTCTAAATCGCCCATAATATCAGTACCGGCAAACAGTATATGAATCCTGTTCATATCTTCTGGTAAGATTTCTTTCTTCTCATATTTATCTCGAATTACCTTATACTCGTCAAATTCCTCTTTGTACTTCGCATAAATTTTGTTTTCATATTGAGTAATCATCCGATCCATTTCTTTCATATCCCTGTTTTGAAATAATTTAGCTTTTGAATTCATCAAATCGTTAGGAACAACAGAAAGAGCCATTTGTATATTTACTTTAATATTTTCATCCCGATGAAGTAATTGATGAATCCGTCCCCTGACACCAGCATCCAGGTTTTCTAATGCAAGTGCAATTCCCGCCTTTCCTAACTTTGCAATTCCTAATCCCAAACCTGCTGCGGCTGTTAAAAGCTGCGAGGCCATATCATTATTACCATGATCATCCTGATTTGCTGTTATGTACCGCTTCCTGCCTCAGGCTGTCCCGGATCAACAATTTCAATCTCCCCCCCATATATGCAATGCAGCTTGGCTCCGCCCATCAAAGGACGTTTTTCATCCGTCTCCACCCCATCCTTACCATAGTCCCATTCCGAAGCTATAATACGGAGCGTACATTCCCCCAATACCTGAGGAACTCCTTCCTCCGCGGGCGCAGCCTCTTCTTTCTTTTTCTTCCCACCAGTGAAAAACCCCATCACTTTATCCAGAAACGTATTCGGGCAGGCTTCCTCCACATCCTTACGCACCTTTTCCGCCGCCTCCTGTGTTTTGGGATTTTCCATGCTGTAGCACCCTCCAAAACAGATCACTTGATCGTTTTCCTTACAGTCCTTAACAGTCATCTGAGCCTGATCTTTTAAAAAAACTCCGTGCGTTTTTTGAAGAACTATCTGGCTTGGCCTCATTCCCATACTGCAGGTCGTACATGCCCCATGGACAACAAACGTATCCTTTAACTCCGCCATTCTACCTCAGCCTCCTTCCAGACTATTCCGATCACACCCCTGCGCAGCAGGCTCTCCACAACCTCCAAACTCACAAAAGGATTTGGAAATCGTTTATCATTTAGCTGAAACACCTTATGTTCCCCGATCTTTTTCGAGTCTAAAACCAGCTTTTTTACGCTTCCATTGGAATAAAACTCTGTCTGACTGGAAAACATGTCCATGCGATCTAATAAAAGATGATGATAAACCATAATTGTCTCCCGTTCTTTACTGGCAATGGCAACTGTCTTAAACACCATCTCATCCTCATACATATCAAAAACCTTTTTCACTTTATCCGAAACTAAATAAACCGGACTCTGTATGAAATCAGGCGCCGCTTCCCCGCTGTCTGGTGTTAAGTACATCATATTGGAATCGTTGATTTCCGCTGCATCCTCTTTATAGAAGATGTGTCTGGGACCGCAGATATCAAAATCCCGGAATCGGATCACATCCTGCAGGGATTTATCCTGCTCCATGGTAAAAAACCTCATTCCTCAGTCCTCCTGTCGATCAAAATGGTCTGAAGCTGCTCCGGCTCCAGGTGAAGAAAAGGAACATCCTTCTCCAGAAAGATGGAATACTCCAGATCTGCCCCTCTAAAATCATTATCCTCCCACCGGCAGTTCACGAAATCAGCCTGGCGGATCACTGCATTCTGAAAGCTGCACCCCTTTATGGTGCAGTTTTTAAACTGTGCCCCGGACAATATAGCTTCCTCAAAGCATAGATTGGTTAAAGAGCAGTTCTCAAACTGGCTGAAAAGAAGCGCCCTTCCCTTGCAGTCTGAATCCTTTAAATCAGCTTCATACCAAAACTTGGAGACCATGGCCCCTTCCTGTTCTTCTGTCAGGTGCAAAGCTCTGTCCCAATCTTTCTGTTCCTTCTTCTCCCTGTCAACATTGGCGATGAGCTCATTGGCATCCCGGTATTCCCCCCAGTAGATTCCCCAGGTGTCAAGCTTCGGAATATCTGCAAAATCGCTGTTCTCCTCTATGTCCCGGAACAGGAACCGAAGCTGTCCCGCCAATATCTGATTCCATTCCATGAGGATCTCCTGCAGAAAGTTGGATATATCATACTGATTAATCTTTCCTATGTATTTTCTACGGTCCTGTTCCATCCGCACCTTTATCTCAGCCATCATGGAAAAGAGAAACCTGATGGAAAATGTCACCTCTGCTGGTTCTGTGTCCATATACCATCTGGCATCCAGTGCCTGGGCCAAAACGTTATAATCTCCGTTCAATGCGTCAATACGAAGAAGGGAAAAATAGAAAAACATGATTTTTTCTTTTCCTGCTGCCTCTTCCCGAAGAGAGGAGAATGCCTGCTGGATTGCCTTTGACAATTCCAAGGCCTTATCCTGTATTTCCAGAAAGAACTGTCCTTTTTTCTCTTCCAGATATTCCCGTTCTTCTTCTCTGAATCGTTCCAATGCTTCTTGTCTTGTCATACGGACCTCCTAATTCACTTTTACTTCAGTTCCCTGGATATACAGATTTCCATCGGATGGCATATTAACGGCTCCTCCTTTGACGCAGGATATAACCGCCGCCTCAAGTGCCTGAAGAGAAACGGCCTCCTCCGCTTCAATTTTTAAATCTTCTTCAGCAGCAATATTGATTGTTCCCATGGCACTTAAGGAGATGTCACCTCCATTACCGATTTTCACACTGGCCGCCCCTCCGCTGCATGCAAGGGTGACCCCATCTTCAGCCAGCTTCATTTCCTGTCCGTAAGGATTACTTAAATATTTTGTGGTTGGACTACCCATTCGATCGGGTACTCCTCCGCTTTTTCCGTCATATGAACTTACGGCGCTGACTCCTATAACATCTTTTGTATATTTAGAAGGAAAATAGACCCGGACGTTATCCCCTTTCTCCGGCATATAATACCAGCCGCTCCCGTCCGGAGATGCGGACAAGGTAGAGAATGGAAACCAGTACACATCCTTACCCCCGGCTATATTGTCTATATCCAGATGAATCCTGATTTTACTTCCCGCTATTTCAAGAACGGTTCCGCAAAGAGC
>DEYX01000026.1 GCA_002365025.1 Hungatella sp. UBA3147
TGGAACGGTCCACATGGCTTTCAGCCGCAAAGTTCACCACTACATCGGGTTTTTCCTTCTCAAAGAGATCAAAAACAAAACTTCTGTCCGCAATATCCCCTTTTACAAATTTATAATTCGGTTTATCCTCCACAGGCTTTAAAGTCTCTAAATTTCCTGCATAAGTCAAAAGGTCCAGATTGATGATCTGATAGTCCGGGTATTTATTTACCATATGATGTACAAAATTTCCACCGATAAAACCGGCTCCTCCGGTAACGATAATTTTCATTTATATGCTCCTCCTTTTTATTGGCACAGCGCAGCCTAAAGCCGTCGCCTGATAAATCAAACTTCCTTAACCGTGTAATTTGTCAATATATTTTCCGGCAAGGACATCCATCAGATATTGTCCATACTGGTTCTTTTTCAAAGGCTCAATGTTCTCCAACAGCTGATCCTTTGTGATCCAATGATTTAAATAAGCGATTTCCTCCAGACATGCGATCTTCCTGTGCTGGTGTGTCTCCATGGTGCGTACAAAATCCGTGGCATCTGCCAGAGATTCATGAGTCCCTGTATCAAGCCAGGTAAAGCCCTGGCCTAAAAGCTCCACATCAAGCTTTCCTTCTTCCAGGTAAATGCGGTTTAAATCCGTTATTTCCAGTTCACCCCTTGCCGATGGTTTCAAATTCTTTGCATATTCCACAACCTTATTATCATAAAAATAAAGTCCGGTCACACAGTAATTGCTTTTTGGCTTTGCCGGCTTCTCTTCAATGGATATTGCCTTACCGTCAGAATCGAATTCCACGATTCCAAAACGCTCCGGGTCATCTACATAATAGCCGAATACAGTAGCTCCATCCTTTTTGTTAGCCGCATTTAACAGTCGTTTGTTAAGTCCATGTCCTGCGAAAATATTATCCCCAAGGATCATAGCTACGCTGTCGTCTCCAATGAATTCCTCTCCAATGATAAATGCCTGTGCAAGTCCATCTGGGGAAGGCTGGACCGCATAAGATAAGCGGATGCCAAACTGTCCGCCATCTCCTAAAAGTGCCTCAAAACGCGGTGTGTCATCAGGGGTAGAGATGATCAGGATATCCCTGATACCTGCGTTCATTAGAACGGACAGGGGATAATATATCATCGGCTTGTCATAAATAGGCAGTAACTGTTTGGAAGTTACCATGGTCAGCGGGTAAAGTCTGGTGCCGGAGCCTCCGGCAAGTATAATTCCTTTCATTTCTTTCTCCTCCGTATCTATTTGTGATACCTATCATACAGGGTGACGTAAGGTTACTGTCAAGTCTTTTTCCATTAATTTTTCTTTACTTTCTACAGATAAATGCCCCTGCCCGTTTTGTAATATGGATAAAACCCTTCTTTTCCATCTTTTTTTTCAAAAATTCCCGGAATTCATCATAACGGTCACTTAAATACTCCTGTTGGTTTCCATGACAGGAAAGTATGTACTCCATAAGTGCGCCTGGGTCACTGACTTCCAGGTAATCCTTATACTCCCTCTTTTCCACAGAATGAAAATGACCTTTCAAGATATCCTCGCCATTTTCAAGCCCAAAGACGTCATACAGATTCACTTCGGATAGAGCAATTCTGGAATCGAATTCTTTAACCAGCTGGCTGATCTCCTTCATATGATCCGAGCCGTAAGTGCTGCAGTAAAAAACGCCCTCAGGTTTTAGGACTCTCTGCACCTGATCCAATGCACCCTCTAAATTCGTTAAGTAAAACAGTACATGATTGGCGGTCACAATATGAAAGCTACTATCAGGCTTTGGAATCTGACGGCAGTCAAAAACTTCAAAGGAAAAGGAGCCGGGAACGTTTTTTAAACTTTCTTCCACATCCCGGATCATCCCTTCTGAAAGGTCAGACAGGCAGATCTTCGTATCCGCCGGCAGCCTGTTCCAGTTTGCACGCCAAAGTTCCCCATTGCCGCATCCCAGCTCCAGAACACTTTTACCATCCAAAGGTACCATAAGATCATACAGCCACTGAAACCACCCCGTAGGATTCTTAGTATACTTTTTGTGAAGCCCGATCCGAATGTTTATGTTGGCCGCATCCTTATACTGCTCCACAAGGGACCGTTCCATATTGGTAATATGGATTAAGTGGAGAATTTTATTCCAGTCCACAGACTGATTATCCGTCACCAGTTTTGACGTCTCCGTTAGGGTCTGCTCCACAAGCTTTAAGTGTTCGATCCTCTTTCTGATCAGATTTAATTGAAGCCGAAGAGAACCTTCCACATAATCATTGTCATTGTCATTAATGGTAATGGAACGGATTTCATCTAAGGAAAAGCCCAGGTACTTTAAGGAAAGAATTTTTTGAAGCTTAGCGAAATCAGAATCCGTATAGAGCCGGTATCCTCCCTCACTCATTCCGGAAGGTTTTAATAGTCCCTGCTTATCGTAATACCGGACGGTGCGAATGGAAACATTGGCCTTTTTGGCGAACTGACCTGAGGTATAATATGGGTTCACCGGCATGCCACCTCCTTTTTTACTGAATTATCATATATGTATTATATAGGGTGACGTATGGTCATGGTCAAGGGCATTTTTAAAGATCACAAAGAAATACCCGAAACCTGTCCAATTTTTTCAGCTGAGGTTGATTACAAATAACTAAAAAATGTGTGCAAGTCTTATGCTTAATTACTACCCACAAAATATGGCATTCGTTTTTACCAGCCACTCCTTAACTCTTTGCGGCATTTAATAACTTATCACAGTGCTTTCAACGATAATGATCGCATCATCCACATATTTTACAATCAAAGCCGATCGATTACGCTCCCAAGAGGTGGAGCTAATCGATTGGACGCAAGAGGAACTAGCAGAAAAAATTGTTCGTGTTTATATTGTCAGGATATTGAACAGCAGTCTGTTATTAGCCTCCTTGGGCAATGCAGTGATCAGGAACGACGTTATGCGCTGGATTTGTTAAAATTATTTTTGAAAGCCAGTGATAATAGATAAAGATAAAAAAAAGAACTTATTGCAGTCCCCGCATTTACAGGCGAATTACAATATGTTCCTTTTATATCTGATTGCATAATTTCTAAACCAGCATCTGATAATTCTCAATATCCAACATCTTCCCAAACTTCACTCCCACTTCCCTAATAGTCCCGCAATGAATAAATCCCAATCTCTCATGAAGCCTGATGCTCGCCTCATTCCCTCCGGTTATTACAGAAATGACCGTATGAATATCATCCCGTTCCTTAGCCATCTCAATGATTGCATAGGCTAAATCCCCGGCTATGCCTTTGCGGCGGTAGTCCTTATCAATATATACGGACAGTTCTACTGTGGCTGCATAAGCCTCTTTTGGACGGTAAGAGGAAAGGCTGGCATACCCCACTGCTTTACCTTCTTCCTCCGCCACGATCAAAGGATGATTTCCCATGTTATGTTCCCGAAACCAGACCAGCCGCTCCTCCATTGTTTTAGGATTTAAATCAAACGTAGCCAGTCCATGTTCCACTTCATAATTATAAATCTTTAAAAGCTCCGGCATATCCTTTTCTTCTGCGGTTCTGATCACCATATTATTTCCTCCTGGGTATGATTGGACTTAACAAATGTATCATACATCAAACTACTGTCCCCGTCCAATACAAATTGCAAGAAAATAAACCCTTTTTATTCCAGCCTTTTTCAGAGCTCGTGTACAAGCTTCTATGGTGCTCCCCGTGGTATAAATGTCATCCACTAAAATGACCCCCTCCACCCCTTCTATCATAGTTCCCGCTGAAAATGCCTCCTCCAGATTCTTAAGCCGTCCTGCAGGATCGAGCCCTTTTTGGGGCATGGTTTTTTTATTCCTTACCAGCATTGAGGGACAAACAGCGAGTCCTAGATTTTCTCCGATCCTACGGGCCAAAATCTCCGCCTGATTAAATCCTCGCTCCTTTTTTCTGGAAGGATGGACCGGAACAGGAACAAGGACGTCTGCCTCCATGCGCCGGATCAGCTTCCCATACCTGGCATAGATCGCTTCCCCATAAAAATCCAGATATTCCCGCTTATTCTTATATTTTATTTTCGCCATGGAGCTTCCGGCAGTTTCATCATAATTCACAAGGGCCCTGCCATACTCAAAGGTACGCTTATGCCTGACGCAGTCAAAGCAGTACTCCATATCAGGACTAATGACCTCCTTCCCACATCTTTTACAGACTGGATTCTTGACAAATGATAGCTTTTTCACACATTCCGGGCAGACCAGCCCGCCTTTTGGCATAACGATTTCGTCACAGACTGGGCATCGTCTGGGAAATAGCAAATCAACAAAATATGAAGGGTACATATTATAAGATTCTCCTTAAAAAGAATAGATTTAATGATTGAAATGAAGAAAAGAATTAAAAAGTAGAATTAAGCTAGAAATTAAATAAAAATTGAAAATAGTAATTGAAATAGTAATTGAAAACAGTAATTAAAATAGTAATTGGAAACAGTAATTGAATACAGAAATACAGAAATTAAAAACAGAAATTTTAAAAAATAAAAGATCATAAAATAGACGCCTCGCACAAAGCCTGTCTACCATAAAAATTTACGCAAGTGGCAGGCCGGACAAACACGCATACATATTCCTCCGGCAGCCACTGCAATAATGAGAAAAACACACATAGCATGTTTCTCTCATTTAATTTAACTTACTGATTTCGCAGATCCGGTCCTTTAATCCCGAATATCTCCGCTGCTCCATTTCATTATTCACCATATCTCCGAATACTTCCGGCATTCCCACCAGGCAGACACAGGATTTCGCACGGGTCACCGCGGTGTAAATTAAGTTCCTGGTCATTAACATCCTTGGACCGGAAAAAACAGGGATGACCACTGCCGGGTATTCACTACCCTGAGACTTGTGAATGGTAATAGCATAGGCAAGCTCCAGTTCCTCCAGCTGCTTAAAGCTGTAGTCCACCATGCGCCCTTCGTCGAATTCCACGGTGACCAGCTCTGCAAAGGCATTGATTTCCCGGACAATCCCCATATCCCCATTGTAAACACCGGTGCCCTTGTCCATGGGAATCCCGTACTTGTTGCGGACCTCCCACTCAATGTTATAATTATTCTTGATCTGCATGACCTTATCACCTACCCGGTAAGTGACTCCGGCCGTTTCCTTTTCAGCTTTTCCATCTCCTGGGGGATTTAAATATTCCTGTAAAATGGTATTTAACCGTTCCACACCGATGGCGCCTTTTCTCATCGGCGTCATGATCTGAATATCATAGGTCTTAGCATGAACATAACCGGGCAGTTTGTCCTGAACCAAGGTGATCATGGCATTGATGATCGCATTAGGATCCTCTCTCTTTATGAAGAGAAAATCATTGCTCTTTTTCCCCAGGGGGACCTGCTCTCCCCTGTTGATCTTATGGGCATTGACCACAATATCACTTTGGGTTGCCTGGCGGAAAATCTTAGTGAGCATAACCACGTTAAAGCTTCCGGAATCAATCATATCCCGAAGTACGTTACCAGGGCCAACGCTGGGGAGCTGATTTACATCTCCTACAAGGATAAGCCTTGTCCCCGGATTAATTGCCTTTAGCAGGGACTGCATCAAATGGATATCCACCATGGAAGTCTCATCAATGATCACCGCGTCGGCATCCAGAGGATTTTCCTCATTTCTTTCAAAATGCATCCCCAGAGACCGGTCATCCCCCGGGACCCCAGTCAGCTCCAGGAGCCGGTGGATAGTCCTCGCCTCATATCCGGTGGCTTCCGTCATCCTCTTTGCTGCCCTGCCGGTAGGAGCCGCCAGGAGAATTTCCATCTCCTGGCTTTCAAAAAACCGTATGATGGTGTTGATGGTGGTCGTCTTACCGGTACCCGGACCTCCGGTGATAATAAGAAGACCGCTGTTTACCGCTTCCACCACTGCCTGAACCTGTTTTTCATCCAGCTCAATCTGCTCTTCCCTTTGAAGCTTAAGAAGCTGGATCTGGATTTCCTCTTCCGGCATCCGTCCCCTGATATTTAAGTCATGAAGCATCTTTGCCACATTCAGTTCCATGTAATAATACTGGGAAGCGTAAACAATCCGTTTTCCCTCCAGCTCCCGTATAACAAGCCGTTTATCCAGCTGCATATCCATCAGATGCTTTTCTATAAGAGAAGGCTCTATTTTAAGAAGCTCCGAGGCCTGTGACAAAAGCTCTTCCTCTGGCAGATAGGTATGACCGTTTCCCGTAGCCTGTAAAAGGATGTACAGCACACCGCATTTGATGCGGAAATCCGAATCTGTGAAAATCCCTGCTTTTCTGGCAATTTCATCCGCCATTTTAAATCCTACGCCGGGAATGTCATCCGCCAGCTGGTAAGGGTTTTCCTTTAAAATACTGTAAAGTCTGGGTCCATACTCCTGATAGATCTTTACCGCCAGATTCATGGTAATTCCATACTCCTGAAGGAACATCATGGCCTGGCGCATCTCTTTTTTCTCCTCTACCTGCTGAGAAATAGACATCGCCATCTTTTCGCTGACTCCTTTTACTTCAGAAAGCCGTTCCGGCTCCTCTTCCATGACACGGAATGTATCAGCTTTAAAGCGGCGGACGATCCTGGAGGCCAGAGCTGCTCCGATACCCTTGATGGCTCCTGATCCCAGGTACCGTTCCATAGCTGCAGTATCCTCCGGGGCCTTGATCTCATAGCTCTCTACGGTCATCTGCTCCCCATATACCGGATGCTCGGTCATGGAGCCTACGGCTTCAATCATTTCGCCCTCGCTTATGTAATGGAAACTTCCCACAAGGGTATACTCTTCTCCAGCATTCACGAGACTCAGTACCGTGTAACCGTTGTCCTCGTTCCTGTATTTAATTTTCTCTACAAATCCGCAGACTGTTGCCATGGCTCCTCCTGTAAACGATAAGAAACGCGTTTTCAGATTTTTTATCGTTATCGCGTCAAACGCCAAATGAAATGCAAGCATCTTCACCCGGCTCATTGTACGCACAAATACAAGCGGACTGCCGCAAAACCAGCCCCGCCGGAATCTTGCGATGCCGCCAGGGTCGTTCCAAAGCAGTCCTGTCACCCATAGGCAGGACCGATATTTCTATCAGCCTGTATTCTGGTTAAAATTCTGTTTTATTATCTCCGCCATGCATGAATTCAATAAATTTTCCTGTTCCAATAGCTACAGCAGTAAGCGGGTCCTCTGCTATCATCGTTGTGATACCGGTCTTCTCTTCAATTAAGGCATCCAAACCGCTTAAGAGAGAGCCGCCTCCGGTAAGCACGATTCCTCTGTCAAAAATATCGGCTGCCAGTTCCGGTGGAGTACGCTCCAACACGTTGTGTACCGCGTCTACAATCTGCATGGCCGGTTCTTTTAAGGCATCCAGAGTCTCGTCCGAAGTTACTACAATGGTCTTGGGCAGACCAGTAACAAGGTTACGCCCGCGAACCTCCATGGTTAAAACCTCCGGCCTTCTGTATGCTGCACCAATGTTGATTTTAATTTCCTCAGCCGTTCTCTCACCGATCAAAAGGTTATGTTTCTTTCGCATGTAACGGACAAGGGCTTCATCAAAATCATCTCCCGCAACCTTTATTGAGGTACTAACTACCGTACCTCCAAGAGAAATAACTGCAATATCAGAGGTTCCTCCGCCTATATCAACGATCATATTGCCGCAGGCCTTTGCAATGTCAATTCCAGCACCAATCGCTGCTGCAACTGGCTCCTCTATGATTGCTACCTCTCTGGCTCCTGCCTGATAGGTGGCATCCTCTACCGCTTTTTTCTCCACCTCAGTGGCTCCGCTAGGAATGCACACACTGATTCTTGGTTTTCTCAGTGTTCTTTTACCAACCGCCTTGTTGATAAAGTATTTAAGCATCTTTTCTGTTACGGTATAATCAGAAATAACTCCTTGACGAAGAGGCCTTACTGCCACAATGTTGCCTGGTGTTCTTCCGATCATCAGTCTGGCTTCCTCTCCAATTGCTTTTATTTTATTAGTATCACGGTCAATGGCTACAACGGAAGGTTCCTTTAATACAACTCCCTTTCCCTTGATATAGACCAGTATGCTTGCTGTACCTAAATCAATTCCAATATCATTGGACATCATCATTATGATTCCTCCTGTTCGCTGAATCCTGTTCCCAGGGTTACTTTTATCTTCAAAATTATGCCTAATTCGTAAATGAAGTCACAGTTTCTATCTTATTATATACAATAACCCTAGGATTTTAAAGGTTTTTTTTAATTTTTATTATGTTTATTTTTTTTTAATATATGGTACACATTTTAGTCACATTTTCTCCGTATAATAGTATTACGTTATCTGAAAGGATAACGGGCCTTTTGTTTCAAGTAACTTACTTGAAATCACAAAGCTTTTTCATACTCATACCGGACGGCGAGAGCCGTCCGGCCCCCCTAAAGAATTCATTTACCCGCTTCTTACTTGAAGCGGTTTTTTTATTTTAATTTGTTTCAATAGCTAAGATTTATTTTAGTTAGATTTATTTTGGTTAGGTTCTTACTGCGAGGCCCAAGCGCATCTATATCTGTCAGAGTTCTGAAATTATAGATTTTATCACGTTCAAGGACTGATAAACTTCTTATAAAGTCAAAAGAGGACACCATCCAGTATCCTCTCCTACTGTTATTCTTCTCATTCAATCCAAATAATAAAATGTGCCATCCAGCCCAACTTTTTTCTTTATCAGAATAATATTAAGATAACTTTAGCGCCCATTCCCTGCAGTCCAGCACTCTCGTAGCAATTCCATCGTAGAATTCCGGTTCATGGCATATCAGGAGAATACTTCCCTTATACTCCTTTAAAGCTCTCTTAAGCTCTTCCTTTGCCTCCACATCCAGATGGTTGGTAGGCTCATCTAAAAGAAGGACATTGGTTTCCCGGTTAATGAGCTTACATAATCTTACCTTTGCCTGCTCTCCTCCGCTGAGCACCCGCACCTGACTCTCAATGTGCTTGGTAGTCAGACCGCATTTGGCAAGAGCCGACCGGACCTGGTACTGGGTATAGGAAGGAAACTCTTTCCAGATCTCTTCGATGCAGGTGGTGGTATTACCGGGAGTCATCTCCTGTTCAAAGTATCCAATGGAAAGGTAATCTCCAAGCTCTACACTTCCACCTAAGGACGGTATAAGCCCCAGGATGCTCTTTAACAGGGTGGTCTTTCCAATACCGTTTGCACCTACCAGCACCACCTTTTCCCCGCGCTCCATGGAAAGATTTAAAGGGCTTGACAAAGGCTCCTCATAACCTATAACCATATCCGCAGTCTCAATGATATATTTTCCGGCTGTACGGGCTTCCATAAAATGAAACTCCGGCTTTGGCTTATCTTTTGAAAGCTCAATGACATCCATCTTATCCAGCTTTTTTTGTCTGGACATGGCCATGTTCCTGGTGGACACCCGGGCCTTATTACGGGCTACAAAATCCTCCAGCTCCGCAATTTCCTGCTGCTGCCGTTTATACGCCGACTCTAATTGCGCCCGTTTTACCGCATGCACTTCCTGAAACTTTTCATAGTCACCCACATAGCGATCCAGGTTTTGGTTTTCCATATTATAGATGATGTTTACCACGCTGTTTAAGAATGGGATATCATGGGATATCAGGATAAATGCATTTTCATACTCCTGAAGATACCGTTTCAGCCATTCAATATGCTGTACGTCCAGATAATTCGTAGGCTCATCAAGGAGTAGGATATCCGGCTTCTCAAGTAAAAGTTTTCCTAAAAGGATTTTGGTCCTCTGGCCTCCGCTTAATTCCGTCACGTCCTTATCCAGGCCCATGTCGCTTAATCCCAGGGCCCTGGCCACTTCCTCCACCTTTGAATCAATAATATAAAAGTCATGGGCCATGAGAAGGTCCTGAATGGTTCCAAGTTCCTCCATCATGGAGGTCATGGTTTCCTCATCTGCCTCTCCCATTTTATCACAGATCTCATTCATCTGTTCTTCCATCTGAAACAGGAACGCAAAAGCTCCTTTTAATACATCCCGGATGGTCATCCCCTTATCCAGCACTGTATGCTGGTCCAGATAACCCACGCGGACCCGTTTCGCCCACTCCACCTTACCTTCATCCGGCTGTAATGTTCCGGTTATTATATTCATAAATGTGGATTTACCTTCCCCGTTGGCTCCGATCAGGCCGATATGCTCTCCCTTTAAAAGACGGAAGGATACATCCTGAAAGATAGCACGGTCCCCGAATCCATGGGTCAGATGTTCTACGTTTAATATACTCATTGAAAAACTCCTTTTTTATTACGGTTTACTTTGGCCTTTCGCCGGTTTTTCACTATTCTAAATACGAAACATCATAATTCTACATGACAGAAGCAATTAAGGCAAGCAAAGGTTGCAAAAAAAGTCAAAAACGTTTATGATAAACCCAAAAGAATTTTCCATGGAAGGGTTAAGTTTATGTATTTATATACTTGGTATCAATGGCTGCTGTTTTTCTTCATCTATTGCTTTATTGGCTGGATCATCGAATCCACTTATGTTTCCGTAAGAAGCCTTCATTTAGTAAACCGCGGTTTTCTCAGACTTCCCCTTCTTCCTCTCTACGGAAGCGGGGCTATTATCATGCTGTGGCTGTCAATTCCTGTTCAGGGCAACTTATTCCTGGTGTTTCTCTTTGGCATGCTGGGTGCTTCCGCTCTGGAATACGTGACCGGATATGTTATGGAGCGCCTGTTTAAGATGAAATATTGGGATTACAGCAACAATCCCTTTAATTTAAACGGTTATGTCTGTCTTACCAACTCCATCGCCTGGGGATTTCTAACTCTTTTGCTGACGGAAGTTATTCACCGTCCCTTAGAATGGCTGGTCCTTCGATTAAACGGAACAGCGTGTATCATCCTTGTGATTATGGTTGGTCTCCTGTTTGTCACTGATGCCATACGCTCCACCAAGGAAGCCTTAGACCTTGGCCGCATCCTGGAAACCATGACAAAGCTAAAGTCTGAGCTGGATGAGGTGCAGGTGCAGATGGCCTTGTTAAAGGCGGAAACCGCCCAAAAGGTATCCGACATAAAAACCGAGACCATTATGAAGGCTGCCAGTTTAAAGGGAGAAACCATGGGAAAGATTTCCTCTTTAAAGGCCGAAACTGCCAGTGCATTAAAAGAATCCGCCTTAATGGAACGCCTTCAGTCACTAACGGAAACCAAAGAGAAATTGACCGGACGTCTGACCTCTTATCGAAAGGGAATCCTTCGCCGGAACCCTACTGCTTCATCCCGGCTGTTCGGTGAGGCTTTAAGAGAATTAAAAGAATATTCCAAAAAATATAAAAAGTCATAATATAAAAAACATAAGAATAAAGACGGAGCCTGGCTTTTAGCCAGGCTCCGTCTTTATTCTGTCAAAATCCTACATCATCTTATCTACCATAGCCATAACAGCCTCTCCAAGCTTTGCAGACCGCTCATCCGCATCCGCCATAGAATCACCCTTAACGCCATAGTAAAACTTAATCTTGGGTTCCGTTCCCGAAGGCCTTACACACAGCCATGCATCCTCTGTCAGATCGTAATAAAGTACATCCGACTGGGGAAGTCTGGTTGGTCTGGTTTCTCCGGTATTCATATCCTTAACGGTATCAAGCTTATAATCCCTGGCAGAAAGGATGTGATATCCGCCAACTTCTGTTGGCGTTTCCCTGCGCATGGTCTCCATGATCGCCCGGATCTTTTCCTGTCCCTCGATGCCTTTTAAGCCGATGGCCTTCACCGCATCTTTATAATAGCCATATTTTTCATACATGGCAATCATGGCATCCCACAGGGTCATGCCCTTTGCCTTATAATAGGCGGCAGCTTCACACAAAGCGACCGTAGCGGATATGGCATCTTTATCACGGGCATAGGTTCCGATCAGACAACCATAACTTTCCTCCAGGCCAAACATGTAGGTTCCGTATCCGGTAGCTTCTTCCTTTAAAATCTGCTGGCCGATGTATTTAAAACCGGTTAAAACCTCAATAAGCTCACAGCTGTAAGCCTTCGCTACCGCGTCCACCAGATTGGTGGTAACAATGGATTTGACTACCTGTCCATCTGCGGGGATCGCTCCTCTTTCCTTCTTCTGGCTAAGTACATACTCGCACAGAAGAGAACCGGACATGTTGCCGGTCAAGGGGATGTACCCGCCGGATTTCTCATCCTTTACATACACCCCAAGACGGTCAGCATCCGGATCGGTTGCCAGAACCAGATCCGCATCCTTTTCCTTTGCAAGGGCAAGGCCCAGTAAAAAGGCTTCCTCTGCCTCCGGATTGGGGTAGCTGACCGTTGGGAAGTCACCATCTGGCAGCTCCTGTTCAGGAACCACATACACATGGGTAAAGCCGATTTCCTTTAACGCTCTTCTTGCTGGAAGATTGCCTGTACCATGAAGAGGAGAATAGACAATTTTAATATCATTCTGCATCTGGTCAATGGCATCCTGGTTTACTACCTGAGCCTTTACGTGAGCAATATATTTATCATCCAGATCAGCTCCGATGATTTCATATTTACCTGATTCCTTTGCAGCTTCCACAGTCGTCGTCTTAACCGTTGAAATATCCGTGATATTCAGGACTTCTGCAGTCACCCCTTTGTCATGAGGAGGAGTAAACTGGGCGCCATCCTCCCAGTATACCTTGTATCCATTATATTCCGGTGGGTTGTGGCTGGCCGTAATGTTGATACCGGCAATACAGCCTAACTCCCTTACAGCAAAAGAAAGCTCCGGTGTTGGACGCAATGATTCAAATTTATAGGCTTTGATCCCATTGGCTGCCAGCGTAAGAGCAGCTTCCTCTGCAAACTCCGGAGACATGTGCCTGGAGTCATATGCAATGGCCACACCCTTATCGGCGCCGCCCTGGTTTATTATATAATTAGCAAGACCCTGGGTCGCTTTTCTTACTACATAGATATTCATCCGGTTGATTCCAGCGCCGATGATGCCTCTTAAGCCGGCGGTGCCAAATTCCAAATCCTGATAGAACCGCTCCTTAATCTCATTTTCATCGTCACCGATCCCCCGGAGTTCTTCCTTTGTCGCCTCGTCAAAATATGGATTTAAAAGCCATTCCTCATATATACTCCTGTAATCTTTCATAAGCAAAATACTCCTTTCCCTCCTTCACTGTTATGGATATTATAAATCATAACATGGTAAAAGAAAAGTGTATTTCCATTATTTTGTATCCAAACTGAATCAAGGGGAATTTCATTCAATTTTGAATTCTTGACAGGAAAAGATTCCGCAGGGGCTGCTGAATCTCTAAATCCTTTAGCTTTTCAATATTTCGTGCGGGAATCCAGGCTTTATTGGCATTATAATAAAAGTTAATCTGCTTCCAGTATTTTTCAGGATATAAAAATAAATAGTATAAGCATATCCTGTCTGCATCCGAAAGAGGGAGAATCTTAGTATAAGTTTCCAGCATGGCCATACCAAGCTTCAAATTCCAGTCATGCTTTTCCATGGCTTTCCGCATGAAATGATATAAGTCCTCCATCTGCATGCCCTTATGCATGCGATTGAATTCCACGATAGCCACATCATGAAAACACATCAGGACGTGGTGCTGGTTTAAGTCCCCATGACACAAATACTCCTCACTGTCCCTCCGGTTTTCATAAAAGCCTGCCATCCCCTTACAGGCTTCCATGGCCTGTTCGAAAAATATATCATAATTCCCCATGACACATAATTCAAACTCAGACTTTTTACGTTTATTCCGGATGAACGTGCGGGCGCGTACCAGCTCCCTGTTATGGCGTTCCATTTCCTCAGCCGGCTGCTGTACCAAAATGGACCCTAAATTCCATTCCTCTTTAAAATCAATCCGCCGCAGCACTTTATGTAAAGAAGCAATTTGTTCGATGGCACATAAAACCTCTTTGCTATCCTTCAAATTGCATTCCCGATCCGCATACCAGTCTTTTACAATCCACCGGGAACCATCCTCGGCACTGGAGAGAAGTTCACCATCTTTATTCCTGACGTAACGGTCCACTTTCAAGCGGCAGGATTCTTTCATCTGTAAAAATACCTGATCTTCAAATTCCAGGCGCTTTAAGGTTCCTTTATATTCCCGAAGCAGTTTAAGCCCCTGATTCGACTCACACAGCCAGGCGCCCCGGCCGCGTTTCACATCCAGAATTTCAAGCTCATACTGCGAAAGCACCTCTGTGTATTTCTCGTTCACTTGCCACCCCTCCAACTCTTAGCTTATCAGCTACTTCTAGGGTATGAAGAGGTAGAAAAAAATATGCAAAATACGGTAGAAAGTTATACGTGCCTTAGACTTGTTCCTTAATAAATTGTTCTGCTGATTTCATCAAATATTCCCTGTTATTGCATTCCGGCTTTTCAAGAACCAACTGGAACAAACGGTTAAGCACCGTTCCCATCTCAGGCCCCGGCTTCATGCCTGCATCGATCAATTCCCTGCCGGTAACGGCCATGTCCTTCAGGCGGATACAATCCCCATCCTTTAAGATTTCCTCCGAATACTGTTCCACCATTTTTAACCTTGTTTCATAGGATGCATGGCAGAATACATTCTGAAAGCACAGCAGGTCCTTAAAAAGCTCGGGGGAAAGGGTGCTCATGACCTGCCGGATAGACGGCTTATGAGCCGGAATCTCTGTTTTCCACAGACTGACAAGTGTCTTTGTCTGATAGATGGTATCATTATCAAGCTTCAGTTCCTTAAGGATCCTTACTGCATCCTCAGGTTCCTCAAGCCTTAAAAAACCAGACCAGCGCATGTGCTTTTCAGGTGGCAGTTCGGTAAGCCTCTCTGCTTCAAAAAGCTTCCTTCCCGCATCTTCAAAATGCTCTGAAATATAAGGGCCGATCCCGTTTTCATATACATCCTTAAGCCTACCGGGATGATCGGAAAGGAGGAGCTTTGTAAGCTCCACCTGGATCCGTTCCTTGCTGACCTTAGCCATGTTGGGGGCTATAACAGAAATTGCCGCCCTTGTCTTAGCTTCTATGTCAAAACCCAGCTGGGCAGAAAAACGGATGGCCCTAAGGATCCTTAAGGCATCTTCGTTAAACCTGTCAAGAGGGTTTCCCACGCAGCGGATGACCCGGCCCTCCAAATCCTTTACTCCGTCAAATGCATCCACTAACCCCTCACGGTCGCTGTATGCCATGGCATTGATGGTAAAATCCCGGCGTTTCAAATCCTCCAGCAGGTTTCCCGTAAATTCCACGGATTTGGGATGGCGTCCATCCTCATACTCTCCATCTATGCGGTATGTGGTCACTTCATAACCTTCATGGTCAATAAGTACCGTAACCGTACCGTGCTGGATTCCCGTATCAACCGTTCTATTAAAAATTCCCTTTACCTGTTCCGGCTTTGCTGAGGTTGTGATATCCCAGTCTTCCGGCGACCGGCCTAACAGGCTGTCTCTCACGCAGCCTCCCACCACATAGGCTTCAAAGCCGCTGGTATTCAGTTGTTCGATAATCTTCCTCGCCGCCTCCGGAACCTGAATCTTTATCACCTTTTTTACCTCCTGATTTTCCTATCCTGCCGTTTTTAATACGCTCTGCCCCAGTAAACCATCTTACCCGCAGGCTTTCCGCAGCATACACAGGTATCGGCAAGCGTTTCCTGCTTAAATGGCATACAGCGGGATGTTGCTCCTGTAATCTCCTTGATCTTATCCTCACATTCCTGGGAGCCGCACCACATGGCCTTTACAAAGCCCGGTTTTTCCTCCACAGTTTTAACGAAGGTATCCATATCCGTTGCTTCGTAGGTATGAACATCCCGGTGAATTCTGGCGCGTTCCAGCATATCCTTTTGGATTGTCTCCAGAAGCTCTCCTACCTTATTATTTATCTCATCTAAGGATACGGTAATCTTCTCATGGGTGTCACGGCGTACCAAGACCGCCTGGTTCTCTGAAATATCTCTTGGACCGATTTCCACACGAACCGGAATACCACGCATCTCTGATTCGCTGAATTTCCAGCCCGGGCTCTTATCGGAATCGTCAACTTTTACTTTATAATTAGAAAGAACTTCTTTTAACTCATAAGCTTTATCGAGAACGCCCTCCTTCTGCTGCTGAACCGGAACGATGACCACCTGGATCGGAGCAATTCTGGGAGGAAGCACAAGGCCGCTGTCATCACCATGGACCATGATGATACCACCGATAAGTCTGGTGCTCAATCCCCATGAAGTCTGATGAACATACTGAAGTTTATTTTCCTTATCTGAATACTGAATATCGAAAGCTTTTGCAAACCCATCTCCAAAATTATGGCTGGTTCCTGACTGAAGCGCCTTTCCATCGTGCATCAGGGCTTCGATGGTATAGGTTGCCTCTGCTCCGGCAAATTTTTCCTTATCAGTCTTTTGACCGCGTATCACAGGCATTGCAAGGATTTCTTCACAGAAATTTGCGTATATATTAAGCATCTGCTCCGTTCTTTCCTGTGCTTCATTGGCAGTCGCATGAGCCGTATGGCCTTCCTGCCACAGAAATTCTCTGGAGCGTAAGAACGGTCTGGTGGTCTTTTCCCAGCGCACCACGGAACACCACTGATTATAAAGCTTCGGTAAGTCACGGTAGGACTGGATTTCTCTGGAATAAAAATCACAGAAAAGGGTTTCTGAGGTAGGTCTGACACAAAGCCTTTCCTGCAGCGGCTCCAAACCTCCGTGGGTTACCCAGGCCACCTCAGGAGCGAATCCTTCTACATGGTCCTTTTCCTTTTCAAGAAGGCTTTCCGGAATAAACATAGGCATGTAAACATTTTCCACCCCTACTTCCTTAAACCTTCTGTCAAGCTCACTCTGAATGTTTTCCCAGATGGCATACCCTGCCGGTTTGATGACCATGCAGCCCTTTACACTGGAGTAATCAATTAACTCTGCTTTCTTTACAACATCCGTATACCACTGCGCAAAATCCACCTCCATGGATGTAATCGCCTCTACTAATTTCTTTTCCTTTGCCATAACAATTCTCCTTTCCTATCCTCATAAAAATAAAAAGAGCCATCCGTTCCCTAAAAAGGGACCGAACAGCTCGGCGGTGCCACCCAATTTAGCCATGGACAATGCCATGACTCACTTTTTTATCCGTTAACGCAGGAACTGCGCCGCAGTTTGCTGCGGGACTCCGAGGTAGGTTGGGTTATGAGAGGTATAAAGGCCTTCCAGCAAACGGCCTTCTCTCTGGGATACATCATCACCTACTGGTCCTCTTCAACGTCTAAGTTCTTCATTATAATAAAAGATTGTATGGTTGATTTTACGTTATTTGCAAATGTTTGTCAAGTGGGTCTGGACTTGTCTGCCAAAGTATTTCATTCATTCCTCCGGATCCAGCCTTTCCTTTCCATCATGACAGCACCAGCACTCATATACCTCCACAATATCTTCCACAATCAATAAGCCGATAGGACCAAGAATAAATCCCAAAAGCCCGAAGAGCTGAAGTCCTACGTACATGGAAGCAAGGGTCTCCAAAGGTGTAAGGCCAACTTGTCCTCCCATGATTTTAGCTTCCATGATCTCTCTTAGGAAATAGCAGATCACATAAATGATGATCAGTCCGATTCCGTACTTCCAGTTCTTATTGATCATGGAGAATAGGGCCCAGGGAATGAGCACCGTCCCGGTCCCGAAAATCGGAAGCGCATCCAATAGCCCGATCCCGATCCCGAATAATATAAAGTAGGGATTTCCCAGCAAAAATAGTCCTGACGAACAAACCACCATGGTAAACATCATGATAGCCCCCTGAGTCTTTAACCAGGCGCTTCCCACCGTTGTAAGCCGTCTTCCCAGCATGGCATATTCAAAGCGGAATATGGAATTGTCCCGTCTTTCCCGGATCTCATCCATTTCCTGAAGGGACAGGACCGTAGCAATAAGCAGTATGATGATAATAACAGTTGCCTGAACGATCCATTTCATAATGGTCATGGAGTTCACCATTAGAAAAGGCATGATCCTGCTTTTAATGGCAGTCTGCCCTCCTGTGATGATATCCCTTACTATTTCTACCGCATATCCGTCAGGCAGCTTTAAAAAACGTTCTGCAAAGGAACAGTTATCCATGAGCCAGTGATCCACGCCTTCCAGGATCGCAGGAAGACTTTGAAGCAAAAGCCTGGCCTCCAAAAGCAGCTTTCTTCCACCCACGTAAAGAAGGATCCCAAAAACGATCATAAGAAGTATGATCTCTACTCCGCCAATAACTGCCAGGGGAATGGAAATCACCTTCCCCTTTACAATGAAGCGGGTCTTTTTCTCAACCCAAAGAGCAGAGGGCCGCAGGGAAAGGGCAAATACATAAGCAATCAAAAAGGGAATCACAAGGGGCAGCAGATATCGAAAACACAGATACACTGCCCCTGTAACTCCCAATATTAATAATGTTTTCTTCAGTTTCCTGCTCGGTTTCACCATGGACTCACCTGTTTCTGATTTGTACTTCTTTTGTACAATCACTATTATGAGCCGCCTGGCAAGAAAATATGCGAAATCCGATTAGTAAAAAATTCCTTCTTTATGCAATTCCCGATAATGAAAACATTTCAAAGACTTCTCCCTTTGGTTTCACAGAAAAGCTCAGCCTTTTCTTTGTGAATGGATGGAAAAATGATAAGCTGTAAGCAAATAACGCCACGTTACCGGCGGCAGTATTCTTTTGAACCTTGGGATTATACTTCCGGTCGCCCCACAGGGGTGTGCCGTGGCCCGCCATCTGCACCCGGATCTGATGATGACGGCCGGTTTTTAATATGATCTTTGTGAGACAGCACTCTTCACTCCCGATGTTCTTGTTTTCCACAACCTGATAATG
>DEYX01000010.1 GCA_002365025.1 Hungatella sp. UBA3147
CTGCCTGCGTCTGTTCCTTTAAAAGAAATATCAACATCAGATTGCAACTCCGGAACAGCATGGTCATTAAGCATGGATTGGTACCTTTACAGCCCTCCACCGTATCAAGTTCCACAATGCTGCCGGTATATCCATCTGCTAACAGGTTCTGAAAATCTTTATAAGTTCGGTTCATTCTAAACGCACGTGCATTCATACCGCAGGCGGTCGATTTTTTTCTCTTTTTGTATTTGACTTTACGCCTCAGATCAAGGTTGCGGATATCAAAAATGCCACTTTCGATGTAACTATAAGCCGTCCGTCTGGAACACCTTAATTCCTCAGCATGTGTGGCATAGATATGTCCCATAGACTGCCCCTGCCTGAGCAGAGGTGTCAGGAGATCATTCATTTCCTGAATCCGTTCTGGTGTCTGGTTAATGCCTTCCCTACTTGAAACAAGAACGTCCCGATAAGTATCATCCGCATATTTGGAAGAGTAGATTTTGCGTTCCAATAAACAATTCACATTTTTCGGACATCCGTTGCAAACATAAGGCGGTTTATCAAGTTTCGCACATTGCTTTGGTTTATATTCGGTGCAGATATCTGAACAATGATATTTGCGGCAAGACCGGCATAAATTCGTGCATTCAGCATCGCCACAAGCATGTACTATCTTGCACTTGTTGGCTCTGGGATTTGCGTCATCTCTGTTATGACTGCAGGGGATCTTGGCAAAACTTCTTGACCTGCTGCGTTCTTTTACCTGAGCGTGCTTGCATATCTCTTTCGAAATGGTACTCGGGTCCTTTCCAGTTAAAGCGGCTATTTCGCGAAATGATTTCCCTTCAGCCAGGCTGTGTTCAATGGATATACGCTGTGATAAGGTAAGGTGTTTGTGATTGCCGGTTGGTCTGTTACTCATGATGACCTCTCTTTCTGCACAGGAGGGCAATCAACTGCTCTTTTATTATACAGAAAAAAGTAGTGCGGAGGTAATGTCTACAGGGGTAGAATTTACTCTTGCCAACTGGAAATTAAAATTTCATTCTACCCTTTTTACTCCTATCATTAATTTCCACTACTATTCGAATGTACGTTCGAATATATTATAGTAGAGGTGGTTCTATCATGAAAAATGTGATTTTTCACATCGATGTAAACTCCGCCTTTCTAAGCTGGGAAGCGGTTTATCGAATCCATCATTTGGGTGGGAATTTAGATTTGCGTGATATACCATCAGCGGTTGGTGGTGACGTTACAAAAAGACATGGTATTATACTTGCAAAAAGTATACCGGCAAAGAAGTACAATATAAAAACGGGTGAATCCGTTCCTGAAGCACTAAGAAAGTGCCCTGATCTTGTGCTTGTACCGCCCAATTATAATTTGTATCAAAAATCATCAAAGGCTTTTATTAATATTCTGAGAGAATATGGCCCAGTTTGGAGCAGTATTCCATCGATGAAGCGTATATAGATATGACTGGCACAGAATCATTGTTTGGAAAGCCAGAAGATGTTGCAAATGTAATAAGGGAGCGTATTTATAGAGAACTTGGTTTCACATAAATATCGGGATATCAAATAATAAAGTTCTGGCTAAGATGGCATCAGACTTTAAAAAGCCTGACAAGGTGCATACGCTGTGGTTAAGTGAAATAAAAGATAAAATGTGGACACTTCCTGCATCTGATCTATTTTTTGTGGGTAGAGCAACCACAAGAAAATTAAATAACCTTGGCATTAAAACAATAGGAGAGTTAGCACAAACCGATCTATCAATAATTAAATCTCATCTTGGTAAACACGGGGTAGTAATCTGGTCTTTTGCAAATGGAATTGATTTCTCAGCGGTTGAGCCTGTGACACCACCAAACAAGGGCTATGGTAATAGTACCACGATTGCATTTGACGTTACAGATTCCAATACGGCAAAATTAGTATTGCTTTCATTGGCAGAAACGGTCAGCGCAAGATTAAGAGACGACAATGTGAAAAACAAAGTAATATCTGTAGGAATAAGAGATTATAACCTTGGATATTACAGCCACCAAAAGAAACTGAAAACTGCCATCAACATAACAAGAGAAATCTACGAATCGGCTTGCCAAGTATTTGATGAAATGTGGGATAAGATTCCAATCCGACATCTTGGTATTCACACTAGCCAAGTAGTAACCGAAGAAATAAGACAGTTAAACCTATTTGATAACCTGGATTACGAAAAGCTGGAACGGTTGGATAGGGCAGTAGACGATATTAGAAAAAGGTTTGGTGCAGACTCCATTGTAAGGGCAAGTTTCATAAAAGGTAAAAAAATTGACCATATGAGTGGTGGAATCAGCCGTGAAAAGAGAACAGTGAATTATGATACTCAAAATATATTATAGGTGGTAAGGTAACATGAGTGCATTTGGGATTGGAACAAATGTAAAAGAGATTGATAGCGGAGAGCTATACGGTAAGACGTATCCTATTGGTTGCAAGGCTAGGTTTACTGCTAATTGTAGTCCAAGACCTCTGAGCTTTAAGTTTGAAGGCGACGACGGTATCATACAAACAATATCTGATATAATTATAAAATGCACTGAAGACAAAAGTTATAACGGGATTCCTTCAAAAGAATTCAGGTGCGATGCAATTATCGGCGGCATACGTCATGAATTTAAACTAGTTTTTTATATGGAATCCTGCAAATGGGTCATGGTAATTTAAAGAACGAGAATGGAGATCACTTATTAATAGTACAATAATTAAAACACTAATAATATTGTAAGGTGCTGATACGTGGGCTGCACAATAATTGAACGATGTATTTCAGCATTTGATACAGACATCATCGAAACTAAAAATCAATACTGAAAACTCATCAATCTAACAATTTGCTGATACGATTGCAAAGAGCCTTCAGGCTTTCTTAAACCGGATAATAGCGTACAAAGGAAAAATTAAAACATATAAGACGATTTCAACAAATCCCAGTTTACCAAGCATAAAAAAGAACGGGTTATAGTGGCCATAACTGACTGGCTACTGTAACCCGTTTTCTCATGGGTGCAGGAAAAGTATTGTGCCGCGCGGTAGAACGTGGATTTTTGGAAAAAGCATCAACCCTTAGTTTTAGTTAATCCGTTATCGCATTTAAAGCATTCCAGGAATCATTTAGCATACATTATTTGAATATAGTAAAGAAAATTAAACAAACCTTTGATATAGTTTTTAAAGACTTAGGCTTTCAAAAACCCCCTGAATATTAATGCGTCCATATCCCCATATGGGATTTGGGTAGGCAGCATCGGTACTTCGAGTAGCTCCGCGTACCATAAGGCGGCTAATATCTCTCCCTGTTATTGTTGTATAATTCCCCCGGTTAATTGCCCATTCCATGAGCATGGCAGCAATACCGGCGGCATGTGCAGCTGCAGCTCCCGTACCAGTGGCACTACCGTAGAGACCGCCAGGCAAAGGACATGTAATCTGATATCCGGGTGCCGCAAGTTCAGGGACAATAACACCTGATATGGTAAAACCCCTGCTTGAATCAATCAGAATACTATCATTGAATTGATTGTAAGCAGTGACGGTTAATGTATTTCTGGTATTTCCAGGATTTGTTACGGTGATTTCTGGAGTTGATTCAACAAAGAATGTATCATTTGAGATAATGGGTCCCGAAGGCAGCCACACATCAAAAACGGCCGGCTGAGGGTCTATATTAACAATTCTTATTTTCCATATGCCTGCTTTAGCTTGCTGGAAGCGTACAATGATAAGTTGAGCTCCAGTGTCTTCCTCCAAGACAAAGTTATTGACATAAAGTACGGTGGACTCAAAAACCAAATCATATCTACCGCAGTCATGCAAACGAGGATAAATAGTTTGCGTGCTTTCACCAGTTGGTGCGGTAAGTATAATTGACATCCGGAACGGAGAGAAATTCCAGATCTCAAAAAAGAATTCCGTGTCATGATCTCCAATGCGTAATTCAAAATCCCTGTAGAAATCAGGCGACATAAGGTCTCCCCGGAAATGCCTTCTGTTATTTCCTTCGTTCCCGGCGGCAATACAAGGTGCCACCGAGTGAAGCGTTGCCAGATTGTTTATGTATTCTGAAAAGAAGTCATTTCCGTTGTGTCCTCCCTGGCTTGTGCCGACTCCAATACATAGAACCAGGGGCCTGTTAATACGTGCAGCCACAGAGAGAATATATTCAATCCCCAGCATTATATCAGATTCCTGATAGCATTCAATATCATTTCTGACACAATAGATTTTTCTGTTATATTCTTTTGCCTGTTTCAATTTGACAACCACCAATTCTGCTTCCGACGCAACACCTTGGAACTTCTCGGCCAGATTAGGGGTCCCAGCGGCTATACCTGCCAGCATGGTTCCGTGACCATTATCATCCCTGGTGGGTACGATGGAGGTAGGGTTATTGGTACTCAGTGCAAAATTAATACTCTCTTTATTAAATTCTGAGCCAAAAGTAAATCCCTGGGGAGGAATCCCTGTTTCCAGTGTCTGATCCCAAATAGAATATATCCGTGTGGTTCCATCCGAGTAACGAAATGCCCTGTGCCCATAATCAATTCCCGTATCAACAAATCCTATTAATATTCCCTGCCCGAAAAGAGAAAGATTAGGATTGCGCTGAACAATCGTAACACCGGATTTTTCCAGGCTAATCGTGGAATTGAGTGTAAAAAGAAGCGGAAAAACAGTGTATTGTTGAGTTCCTAGGAGGCACATGTCGAATTCGCTGATTGGCATATGATAGATAGAATAATTTTCATTGATCGTAGTCAACCCATCACCGCGATACTTTTTCGCAAATTCAGTGTTTATTATCAGATCAAAATAATTTTCATCAGTGATATTAATGTCAACCCCCTCCTATACATCAGATTCTGCTTTATAATCTTATGAATAGATGGGGTCTAAAATGAGATAAATATAGGAAAAGTTATTGAATAATTCAGAGTGGATGTCCATTAATAAGAATTTTGAGCCGCAGTGCCTACCTTTCATTACCACTATTCAAGCTGCGGATTCTAAGAAAAGTAAACAGTCTACTATAAAGAGCATAAAAGGTTTGAGCAATACTATTTTAGGGGCAATACATACCACATTACTTGCATGGCATGTTCATATTTGATGTTAAGGGTATTAACCCTATGCTTATATCAGAAGGAGTTGATCCATATGAAAATGAGCACCCTATCTTTGAATTGAAGTTTGACGGAATCAGGTGTATTGTATATATAGATGATCAAACTACCGATTTGAGGAATAACGAAATATGAGCTTATTACCAAGATTTCCAGAATTAGTATCATTACATGAGGGTTATCGACATAAATTTATACTTGATGAGGAACTCAACGTATTGGTGAATGGAAAACCCAATTTTTACGAGGTGTAAATACAGTTAAGATGTTATGAACAAGCAAGAACAGCATATAATTGTATAAATAAGATCATTTGAGGGTTCCATGATTATACATGTTGTCCGACCTGGTGAAACCATAAAATCAATATCAGATTATTATAAAATCCCAGTTGACAGATTAATATTGGAAAACGGAATTACAAACCCTGGCAATTTAGCAATAGGCCAAACAATTGTGATTGTCCAACCGGAAGCACTCTATGCCGTTCAGCCTGGCGATACTTTGGAGAGTATTGCGGAGCAGCATGGTACTACGCCAATGAATTTATTAAGAAATAATCCTTATCTTTCCGATAGAGAATTCTTGTATGCCGGTGAAACGATAGTTATAAGCTATCAAACTAATAAAACAAGAACGATTGCCACTAGTGGTTATACATTTGCATATATAGATAAATCTGTTTTAATAAAAACGCTTCCTTTTTTAACATATTTGACTATATTCAATTACAGGGCCACAAGTGAAGGAGAAATTATCATCATTGCTGATGATGCTGATGTAATTCAGTTGGCTAAAACTTATGGCGTTGCGCCCATGATGTTTGTTTCTACGATTACTGAAGAAGGAACAATTACTCGTGAAGTAACTCAGAATATTTTAAATAAATCTTCTGTGCAAGATCGCCTTATTGACAATATTCTACAAATGATAAAAACAAAGGGTTATTTTGGAGTGAATATGTATATCGAAGATATTACACCGGATAACATAAACAGTATTGTAGAATACATAAAAAAGGCTTCAGCTATATTTCATTCAGAAGGTTATAGAGTACTAATAACTACAACGCCAATTATGAATATTCAGGGGCCTATTGTCACCTTTGAAAAATTGGATTATTCACGATTATCTGGATATGTAGATGGAATTCTATTTGCTTCTTATGATTGGGCTAGATTTTATAGTTATCCAAGCTCAATTTTCCCAGTTAATGTTTTAAGAGAACTATTAGACTACGTAGCCAGTATTATTCCACCCGAATTATTATTCTTAGGAATCACTACACTTGGTTATGATTGGACACTCCCCTATGTTCCGGGTGCAACAGAAGCAACTGCTATAGCGAACAATAACGCAATACAGATTGCAGCAGATAACAATATACCAATACAATTTAACGAAGCAGCACAGTCACCTTTTTTCTATTATATGGATAGTGACGGGGTTCTTCACTTAGTATGGTTTAATGATGCGAGAAGTTTTGAGGCAAGAGCCGGGCTGGTAATAGAATATGATCTTCAAGGTTTATCTCTCTGGACTATTATGAGATTTGATACTCAAATGTGGTTTATTATTAATACTCAATACTACATCCAGAAGTTTTAAGTGTCCATGTAGGCAGAATGCAAATAATAACTCTCTTATTAGCATACTATAACCCGATGAAAGAGTACTTTCATATGGTAAAAAACAGGGAATAGAAGAGTGTTAAACTCAGCTATTCCCTTAATTTTATATACGTATATTATGCTTTCTCATATTCTTTCCCGGTGATATCCAGGTATTCATTTTCAGTGATCCAACATTCAGTTCAGTATTGCCATTAACTCGGTATACTGTTCTTCAGTAATTCTTCCGGCCATTAAAAATACATCAACAACTCCAAGTTGCATTTCAACAAATTCCGGAGTAAGCTCATCTTTAGTCTTCTTTGTGGTATACAGTTTCTTGCTATTATTATAAGTTAATATACTTGCCATGTCTATCTCCTCTCCATTATGTTAATCCAAGTTCTAAAGCTGTTTGCCTATAGTCTAAGTCTACCAAGGTTTCCATTGTTTCATCGTGCAAACCTTTAAGGTTAGAAACCTGTTGTTCTTGTGTAGGAACATAGGCTATTTCTTCTACCTCATTAAGAAATATCTTTCATAGTATTTTAAAGGGACGAATCTCAAACGGTATTGGCAGTACCTCGATTCGTCCTAATATACAGACCTACTACACATTGCTCGAACGAGCTATTTCATGTGTATGTTCCATGTAAAATATTTGTGGGAGACTTTAAGTACGGTCTGTATAGCTGTATCTACAGTTATGTTAGTGTTTATTGTCATACTGAATTGTGGAACAAATGGGATTGTTTCTTCAAACAGAGAAAAACATAAAGCTTTAATATATAAGACTCAAACAGAAGCATGTAGAGATGAATTTGGTATTGTGAATAAAGACTACATAGATGAAATTCAGGAATGGAATCAATACATAGCAAAGAATAAAACGATGCAAAGAGACTTTTGGTTTGGCGTATTCGTTCCAAATATATTTGACGAATTTCAAATATAGATTTGAATAACATTGCTTATAAAAAATAATATTGAAATGGTTCTTTCATTTGTATCAGTAAAGACATAAAAAAAGACCACTCATGAGCAGTCTTTTTATCACTTGGTTTATGCAGGGCGAACATTGACAGCCTGTGGTCCACGATTACCTTCTGTTACATCAAATGTTACAGACTGACCATCATCTAAAAACTTATAACCGTCCATAGCAAGACCAGAGAAATGAACGAAAATTTCGTTGCCTTGCTCGTCAGTGATAAAACCAAATCCTTTTGAAGCATTAAACCATTTTACCGTACCTTTATTCATGAAAGATACCTCCTTAAATAATAATATTGTATTTTTACTAAAACTAAAAATCGCATATATTTGTAAACCATCAATAAATAATGACTTACAAATACATGCGAAATCAAAACTTTATTTAAATACTATATTAGTATAACATAACGGTTGAAATAAGTCAAGGAAAACATGAAAAAGAAGGGATACATTAAAAATCAGCATAAAGCGAGCGGCGCGAAAGGAGAACGGTGTTCCATGCTGAACTTAGTAATACATCATAATGGGACTTATCTGAATTCATTTAGAAGATAATCCAGTGATTAGAAGGGTTTCAGCTAACCACTAGATACCTCTGGAGATCCGCCTCATTGGTGATTATTTCTTTTTTATATATTTGCTAGTTCGTTTTGCTAAAACAGACTTTATCTGTTGGGAAAAAATAATGAAAATAGTGGTTATATGAAATGGGCTAAAGTCTCTGCGCATAGATAAACGGAATAACCTCTTCACGCTTGATGTTCAATACGTAGGCAAACTCCTCGCAAAGCGCATTTTCAGCATATTTGAGAAAATCTTCATCAGAATTCTGTAGTTTCCTATCTTTACTTATGTTTTTAAGCTCTTGTTTGTGCCAATGTAAAGTTTTTATCATTTTTAAAAGTTCGGAACGGTTACCATCTGCAAGAATCTGACCATATATTTCTTTGCGCTTACGGTTGTCCTTAATCCAAGTAAAATCTTTTCCTGACATTTTTTTAACTACAGAGAAAATTTCATCGGCAGAGAGAATGTGGCGAATTTCGGTTTTTCTTCTGTCACTGATAGCCGAGACGTATACTGTCGAGGCAGTATGGTAAACAGGTTTAAGCACATAGTATGGACGAATTTTTTCATCTATGCACATATCCTGTAATCCGGTAACCTTACAAATACCATGACTTCCGTATATGATGATATCACCTATGTTTATAATATCTCACCTCTTTCTAATAAAAAAAATGCGGTTCACTGAAACTGGACTTACGTCACTGTAAAGCAAACCACATGTTTGATAGATATTTATATTATAGCACAATTGTGGATGAAATGATACGGTAATTGTCTCCAAATTTCTGGTTATATCATGGGTTAAACTATTTAGTATTCCCCGGAGTGCCGGGAGAAAGGAATGAGATATGACAGTAGAGCAGATTGAATTAAGAAAGATTTTAAGCCAGATGTTAGCTGACAATGGCATTAACAGAAAGTGTAATAGAATAATTGGCATAAAACCATCGTTTCATTGGAGCTTTGAAAGGAGAAAAGTTATGAAAAGACAAATCAGAAGAGGAGTTTTTGAAACAAACAGTAGTAGTACACACTCGCTAACTATGTGTAGTGAGGAAGAATTTGAAAAATAGAAAGTCGGTGAAGTGTTTTTCGATGAATGGGGCAGAGAAAACTTTATAAAACCATATGTTCTTTCAGATAAACAGAGGCAAGGGGCAGCTGAAGAATATAAATATCGCAAACAAGATTTTTGGAAGGATTTTGAAGAACTTACCGATATCGAAAGATCAAATTGGTACAACAAATATGCTAATAAGATGGGTATTTCAGGTAGTGGTAAAACTTACGATGAGTATATGAGGAATGGAGATTTGGAAACTTTTGTGAGCAAATATACTTCAAAAAGCGGAGATAAAATTGTTGCTTTTGGAGAATATGGTTATGATGGCTGATTGGAGGTATAGATGAAGAGACAAGTAAGACGTGGAGTATTTGAAACTAATAGCAGTTCAGTACATAGTTTTACAATGTGTTCTAACAATGTATATAAAGAGTGGGAGAATGGTAAAGTTCTTTATTGGGAAGACAAGGAAAAGTTCGCCACAAGAGAACAAATTATTAACGAAATGAAAACAATGAGGTGGTACGATGGCTCTCTAAGATTTAAATATACGGAAGAAGAATGGAATAATCCAGATGTTGTTGATGATATTTTCTCAGATGAAAGAATTAGAACTTGTGAAGAGTTTTTTGATAACTATGATTATGAAACATTTGAGGACAAATATACAACACCAAATGGTGAAGTAGTTGTTGCATTTGGTTATTATGGGCACGATTAAATAGGAGGAAAAGCAAAAATGGAATTATTAGGAATATACAGAAATGGTAACTTTACCACAAAGATTTTCAGTGATGGCACAAAGATTAGAGAGACCGAAGACGACATCCTTAAACCTGCCTTCTCTGAAAATATGGATATCAAGATTTGCAATTTCTGTGATATGGGATGTCCGTTCTGTCATGAAGGAAGTACAACAGATGGAAAATTTGGAGATATTCTAAATGAAAGGTTCATAGACACATTGCACCCATACCAGGAGGTTGCTCTTGGTGGTGGTGATGCTACAAGTCATCCTGATTTAATTCCATTCTTATATAAACTAAAAGAGAGAAAAGTTATTGTAAATATGACGGTTAATCAGATTCACTTTGAAAAAAGGCAAGAATTAATCAAAAAGTTGATTTATGGAATCGGAGTATCTCTTGTAGAACCGACAGAGCAGTTTATTGAATTGATTAAACAATATCCTAATGCAGTCTTACATGTGATCAATGGTGTACTGACCCCTTTTGATATAGAAACCCTGGCTGGTAGGGATTTAAGAATGCTTATTCTTGGATATAAGGAACTGAGAAGAGGAAATGATTGGTTTGCTGAGGATCATGAGAATATCATAGTGAAGCAGATACGGTTAAAAGAAAATTTAAAATCTATTTTAGAAAAGTTCAAAGTTGTAAGTTTCGATAATCTTGCGATCGAGCAGTTAGATGTAAAAAGACTTATGAATCAGGAAGAATGGGATGAGTTCTATATGGGCGATGACGGAACAATGACATTCTATATTGATATGGTAGAGAGAAAGTTTGCCAGGAGTTCAACGGCTGCTATTGTGGGCTAAGAGTTGGAGAATTGGTTGTAATAAAAAAATCGGATTTAGACTTTGAAAACGCGTGTCTTGCTGTGGAAAGAGAAGAAGTTTGTATAACTATTATGAATCCAGATGAAAGCTTGTCGTATGAGCGGAAGGTTGAAGAGCACACAAAGGGATATACAAGTGTATTCAAGTGTGTTCAAGCGGTGATAATAAAACACCTCAAAAACCTATATAAATCAAGGATCTTGAGGCATGTACGACTGGAAGTAATGGGGCTCGAACCCATGACCTTTCGCGTGTGAGGCGAACGCTCATCCCAGCTGAGCTATACTTCCGGCACATGGAGATAGCGAGACTCGAACTCGTGACCTATGCGTTGCGAACGCATCGCTCTCCCAGCTGAGCTATATCCCCATGTCTAAATTATAGCACGAAGATTCTGAATTACAAGTATTTTTTATACAAGTAAGACAAAAATCACCATATTTTTTACTCGGCTTCAATTTTAAAGAATGATGTTAGACTGACAGCCTTCCACCCAGTTTTTGATGTTGTCAAAGACAATTTTTGCCCTGGCATCCATGGACTGTACTGAAGCAAATGCCACGTGTGGGGTAACGATGGTATTCTTGCTTTTAAGAAGCGGATGATCCGGATCAAGGGGAGGTTCTGTTTCAAAAACATCGATTCCGGCACCGGAAAGGTAACCGTTATTTAACGCTTCAGCCAAGGCATCAGAATCAACCACAGGCCCTCTTGCGGCATTGATTAAGTATGCGCCCTTTTTCATTTTTGCAATGGTGTCCCGGTTTATTAAATGGCGGGATTCATCGTTTAAAGGACAATGGAGGCTTACAATGTCAGAACGGGATAATAACTCATCAAGGGATACGAATTCAATAAATGAAGGCTCGTCTCCAGTCAGGTGCCGTTTGTATCCCAGAACCTTACAGCCAAAGGCGGAACAGAGTTCTGCAGTTCTTGCACCGATAGCGCCGGTGCCTATGATTCCTACGGTTTTACCCATAATTTCACAGCCTACCAGGCCATCCTTGGTTTTCCCCTCTCTGCACCGGGTTTCTACCTGTGGAACATTGCGAAGCAGGGAGAGCATGAGGCAGATCGTAAGCTCTGCCACGGCCTCGGTGGAGTATCCGGCGGCATTGCTGACTTTGACCCCTTTCGTTTTTGCTGCTACCAGGTCTACGTGATCAACCCCTGTAAATGCAACATCTATAAATTTTAAATGCTCACAGGCAGAGATCACCTGCCCGGAAAGAGGCATATTGGCAATCATGATGACATCTGCCAGTTTGGCCCGTTGGATCTGCACTTCAGGGTCCGTATCCTTCGGATAAGAGGTGAAGCAGTGGCCGGCTTCCGTCAGCGGTTTTGCGTATTCATTCAAAAGGCTGTCCGGGATGCCCAGGGATTCTAATAATACGATATTCATAGGTATCACTCCAATCATTGCATAAAATTACAGGGCTGCAGTAAGCGGGCCCTGCATTTTCTATTATAGCACTGAATGAAGGATTAAAAAAGATGGGATTTATTTTGCAGTATCCGGCTCCATGCGGAAAATCCCTTTCGCTGCAGGGGACCGGAAGGAAGAAGCGGCTGTTCCCTTTCGTATTGGGAAAAAGCTGTATTGTTAGAAGACTAAGGAAGAACTGTCATGAAAATAGTTGTATTAGATGGGTATACGGAAAATCCGGGAGATTTAAGCTGGAGCGGCTTTGAGGCGCTAGGGACGGAGTCATTCTTATTAATAACAGCCGCGGCCCCCTGATCGTCGAGCATGACCTTGCGGAGGCATTAAATACCGGTAAGGTATATGCCGCAGGATTGGACGTGGTTTCAACTGTCTGATCACCCCACATATCAGCTGGGCGCCGAAAGAGAGCCGTGAGCGGTTGATGAACATAGCAACCGAAAATTTGCGTGCTTTTCTGGAAAAACGCCGGTGAATGTGGTGAATTCCTGATGCTCTGTTGAATCTACGTTAGTTATTTAACAATGGACTGATAAATTAACCGGCAGCCTGCCATGCGGGCTGCCGATATTTTATCCTGCTATCTCAGCCAGTCTTTTTATTATGGGCAGATGCTGTGTGCACAGCTTCTCGCATTTGCCGCATTTGATACAGTCTCCGGCAGAGTCTTTTGATATCTGCCAATGGCCCTTCAGGCGATCATACATATCATTTCCCAGCAGCTTCATGTTGTAAGCATCCATAAATTTTGGGATATCAATATCTTTTGGACAATGCTTGCAGTAAGCGCAGCCGGTGCAAAGGTCGTTGCTGATCATGCCCTTATTTTCATATTCTTCATATATTTCAGCAGCGGGACGCTCGGTTAGGTTTTCCACGGCTTTCACGGCATCATCGACATGTTCTTTTGTGGTGCAGCCAGCGAGAGTGATTGTAATCTCTTTATGGGATGCCACAAAGTTTAAGGCTGCCTGTGCCACAGTAAGGTCTGTTCCTTCTGTCAGATAGCGGAATGTATCTGGATTTCCCGGTATAAGACCGCCACCTAAGGGATTCATGACTACGACGCCCATACCATTGTCATAGGCGGCTTTAATGCCGGTCTGGCGGAAACGGTAGTTGAGTGCATTGTATCCAATGAGCATTCCCTTAAATAGATTAGAAGCTACGGCAGTTTCGAGCTCGTTGCCCTGCATATGAGATGAAAACACGATATTGCGGATCAGCCCTTCTGATTTGGCTTTCTCAAAGAATGAATAAAGGATTTCCACCTGATTGGAAAAAGAATCCAGATTCAATACGCACCACAGATGATAAAAATCAAGATAATCCACCTTTAACCGGCTTAATGTAGTTTCCAGTCTCCTTCGAAAATCAGCTTCTGTGTAGCTGCCGCCTATTGTGCCTAAGTTGGTCTTTGAAGAAACATAGTAACTGTCTCTGGGCAGCTGTGACAGTGCGATACCTGTGATGATTTCGCTCTTATCGTCACAGTAATAAGGAGCAGTATCAAAGTAGTTGATGCCTTTTTCATGGGCATACAGCGCTACTTCCGCGCATTTTTCGAGATTACCTGATTTGACATCATCGGAGTCATACCGCATACAGCCCATGCCTATGGCGGAGACTTTCATATCGGTGTTTCCATACTGTTTGTAATACATATAAATACCTCCAGGTTTCGTTCGGAATGAGTGTTAAAGATAACCGAGTGATTTTAAGTGTAAGTTTAATCCTGTCTCCAGGGGGGTATCAGGCAGCCTTACTCCCGCCTCCCGCAGGGCAGACAGATCATAGACCCGATGGCACAGATGGCCGCTGTACTCCGGGTGATCTTCAAGGTAACCGGTCAGCGGGATCTCCTTTATGTTCAAGTCCCTGTCAAGCAGCTGTCCAATGATCTCATAATATCTGCGGTTTTCCACTGCTTTAGGTCCTCCGATACAGAAAATACGGTTAAAAGCGCCTTGTCTTTCTGCGCAGTCGAGCATGGAGTTTGCCAGATCGTCCACAAATATTGGCTGCGTGAGATAGATTCCGCCGCCAACAAGAGATATGGGCTCCCGGTCCAGGATGAGCTGGGGCAATTCTTTCTGCCTGCTATGTTCCGGGTAACACCCTATGAGGAAACCAGGTCCGTAGATATGCCCGGGGCGGAATAGTGTAACTCTTAAGGAGGTGTTGAGGTTGTTGATAAAGATATGTTCCATACGGCGTTTGTTGCCTGCATAGGTGAGTGCTTCGGGTTCGCCTTCTTCCTCGACGAAATATCCGTCTTCGTTCTGCGGCGTGTCTTTTCTTAAGGGATCATACACGGAATCCGTGGAAATCACGACCAGTCGCTTCGTTATCCCGGGTAATACATCTAAATCCTGCAAGGCGTGTCTTTCATTCATGCAAATGCAGTCAAAGACGATGTCCCAGTTTGTATCCGCTTCTAAAATCGTTTTCCGGAAATTTTCAGTATTGTTTCGGTCGGCTTTTAAAAGATGGATCCCATCTCCTAAGGGCCGTTGTCCTCTGGTAACCGCCCAAACTTCATATTCATCTTTTGCAAGTACAGCCAGACGGCCGCTTAGGCCTCCGCTTCCTCCGATAATCAGTGCTTTCTTCTTCATGCGGAATTTCCTCCTTATTTGAATATCTCTATATGTTTCTTCCTCTCCTGCGGGAGTAGCTTTGAAGGCGGGATTCCCTTTTTTTCTTTAAATAGTTTTGAGAAATAATAAATATCGGAAAATCCGCTTTGCAGAGCGGCATCGCCAACGTTGGCCTCACCGCTCCTCAATATGTTTTCCGCATGGTTCAGCCGCAGTGATATCAGATACTGTTTAAATGTCATACCCAGTGCCTTTTTAAACAGATTTCCGTAGTACACCGGATGGATATGGAACAGACTGGCCATGGTATCGATGTTCACATCTTCTGCAAAATGAGTGCTCATATAGCGAATGCTGTTGATGATGCGGATGTCCTTACTGCTGATCCTGTTTTCATTGATAAGGAGATCCAGTATATGGAATAGAATCAGGCACATGCTGGCCCGAACCTTTAATTTGTAACCGAACTCACGCTTCAGCCATTCTTCGTGAATTTCATGAAAGCATGATATGAGCTGGGGGACATTGCCTATATGGCTGATGAGGTTAATGGGCAGGGAGATATCGCTGCCTTTTTGATCTGTGAGAAAGAGGTTTGTGGAGTAACATTCCATCAGATCCTCCGGAACACTGACCGCCGCCCTGTGAGTGCCCTTGGGTATGCAGATCAGATCACCTTTCCGGACGATATATTCTGTTCCGTCTATGAAATATCTGGCTTTTCCCGCTATGACATATGTGATGTCGATGAAAGATATGTAATCCGGATCGATCTTCCAACTCGCAGTACATTTTCTGTGAATGTAGTAGTGCAGATCGGGAATCATGTTATCAAAATTCACTTCCATAAGCTGCGCCTCCCATCTTTTTTTTGTGACTTATTTAGAAAAAATACAGTGGCTGTTACTGATGCAGGATTTTTTAGTATATTTAGTATATCTTGTCCGTTAAAAATGTGCAATAGAGAATACAAAGTAAAAAATATATTTAAAAATTACAAATAGTATTTTAATATTACATTCACATAATTGGAGGATATGGCTAAAATGTAAATCATAATAAACGTTTATTTAATCAAAATGCTGACAGACCCAATGAAACTGTTTTAAGAAAGGAATTATTATGGTAGGTATCATCGGAACGGGCGTTATTGCAGAAACTCATCTTAAGGCATACCTTGCACTTTCGGACAGATGTCAGGTGGCTGCGCTATGTGATATCTTTCCAGAGAAAGCGCAATGTCTGAAAGAGAAGTATGGTCTGGATGCAGCGGAGGTCTATGGGGATTATAACGAGATGCTTAAAAGACCGGATATCGATCTTGTAAGTGTATGCACCCCGCCGTTCACCCATTTGCCTGTTTCTATAGCATGTATGCGGGCAGGGAAGCATGTACTGGTGGAAAAACCCATGGCCTTGTCTCTGGCGGAATGCGACGAAATGATAGAGGTCCAAAAGGAGACTGGCACTTATCTGGGAGTCGTATGCCAGAACCGTTTCACGAAAGATAATCAGATACTAAAGAAACTGATAGAAAGTAAAGCTGCAGGCAGAGTGCTCTTTGGCCAGGTGGAGTCATTCTGGTACCGCGGTCACAGTTATTATGATCTTTGGTGGAGAGGCACCTGGGAGAAGGAAGGCGGGGGCTGTATCATGAATCACGGCGTACACCAGATAGACTTACTTAACTGGATCATGGGCCCTCCTGAGACTGTAACGGCTGTTCTGGCAAATGTTGCACATGATAATGCTGAGACAGAAGATCTGTCAGCTGCAATACTCACCTATAAAAGCGGAGCAGTAGTGACCTTTGCAGTAAACCTGGTGACACATGGCCAGTACCAAAGACTTGCCTTCCAGTGTGAAAAGGCGGGTATCTCATCCCCTTATCAGATCACGAGCAGCCGTTCTGCTGACACAGGATTCCCCGTAGACGACCCGGATGCAGCAGCAGAGCTTGAGAAAGTGCGGGAAGCAATTCCAGAGTCGGATAGGACGAAGCATGAGGCACAGATAGAGCGGGCGATCTGCTTTATAGAAAATGGTGAGAACCATCCGGAAGACAGTGTGGATGGCCGCCTGGCTCTTGAAGTTATTACGGCAATCTATCAATCCGGATTTACGAAATCGACGGTTCGTTTGCCTCTGGACAGGGACAGTCTTTTATATAAGAAAAACGGAATTATTGAAAACGGAAAGAATTTCCTCGCAGCGAAACAGAACGCTGGCAGCGGAAATCAGGAGGAACAGAATTGATTACAAAAACAAGGGATCTGTGCTGGCTGAGTAAGAAAGTACATCAGCCGGATATATCCGGTTATCATATCAAAGATAAAAAAGACAGCATTGTATTGAAAACCATAGAAAGAGAGCTGCCACTGCTGTTTGCAGGTGCAGAACCATCGGATGAACCGGGATCCTCTTTGGTGTTATCACTTGCAGGTGATGACGGCAATGATGGATATGAGATAGGAAAGACAGAGACAGGCTACGAAATAACAGCATCTACAGAGACAGGTCTTCTTTATGGAGTATTCAGTCTGCACCGTATTCTGATCACAAAAGGTGAGCTTCCCTTTAAGAGCAGCCCGGATCAGAACATACGCATGATAAACCACTGGGACAATTTCGACGGTTCCATTGAGCGCGGTTATGCGGGAGAGTCAATTTATTATGATAGTAACAATTTTAGAGGAGATATGGAGATCGTGCGCTCTTATGCAAGACTGCTTGCAAGTACAGGGATCAATGCCATTTCAATCAACAATGTAAATGTACATAAAAAAGAGACCTTCTTCATAAAAGGTGAAAATCTGAAAGAGATCAGAAAGATCGCTGATGTGTTTGGCGAATACGGTATCAGAACCTTTCTTGCCATCAACTTTGCAGCTCCCATCGTGGTAGGCGGGCTTGACACAGCGGATCCTCTTTTACCGGAAGTTGCTGCATGGTGGGAGAAAGTGGCTGCCG
>DEYX01000300.1 GCA_002365025.1 Hungatella sp. UBA3147
GGATGTTTCCATTCAGGCACAGATCATTAACCTGCTTGAGGAATTGCAGTCCAAGCTGGGGCTCACCTATTTATTCATTGCTCATGACCTGGCGGTTGTGAAGCATATCAGCAATCGGATTCTGGTCATGTATCTGGGAAGAGTGGTGGAGATCGCGGATTGTGAAGAGCTATATGGCAATACGCTCCATCCTTACACGAAAACACTGTTAAGCGCTGTTCCGGTGGCGGATCCTTCTGTTGAGGAATCCAGAGAACGGGTGCCCATCAGGGGTGAGGTGCCAAGCCTTACGAACAGGCATTCAGGCTGTCCGTTTCATGACAGATGTGATCATGTACGGGAGCGGTGCCGCAAGGAGATTCCGGCACTTCGTGATGTTGGAGATTATCATGAGGTGGCATGTTTCTTATACGATTAAAAGCTATATGATTCATTTAAATATAAGCGGATGACTTAATTGAAGGAGGATTACATTATGAAATTGACAAAGAGAATTGTGTCGCTGACACTGGCAGCGGTTATTACGGCAGGCATGACCGCCGGATGCGGAGGAAGCAGGAAGACCGGAGTTCCCGCTGAAACCACTACCCAGAGCAGTGAGTCCACGGTTGCAGAATCCAAAGATAGCGAAGCTTCTGCTTCCGCGGATGTTGCGGAAGGAGGAAAGCTGGTGGTCGCTATTCCCCAGGTCCATAATACGTTCTTTATGCCCCAGTCAACAACCACAAGTGACCGTTTCGGCGCACAGCCTGTCATTGAATCACTGGGGAGGGCTGATGAAGAAGGCAATTATTACCCATGGCTGGCAGAAGAGTTTTATGCGGATCCTGATAATCTGACATTCAGCATTAAGCTGAGAGAAGGCGTGAAATTCCACGACGGATCTGATTGTGATGCGGAAGCGGTGGCCTGGAACCTTCAGAAGTATATTGATAATGGCAAGGCCAGTGAATTGGGATCCCCAAAGGAAATCACGGTAGTTGATGAAAGGAATATTGAAATTCAGTACGAGAAATGGGCGAATGACTGGGACAATGTCATAGGAGATGTCTATATTATCTCAAAAGAGGCGTATGAGAAGAATGGAGAAGAGTGGTGCAAGACCCATGCGGTTGGTACAGGGCCGTTCATCCTGGAGTCTTTTATTGTTGACAATAAGATTACATACACCAAAAACAATAACTACAGAATTGCAGGGCTTCCCCATATCGATGAACTGGAAATCGATATGGTTATGGATACCAATACTTTAATGTCGGCTCTTCTGAATAAAGAAGTCAGCGTGGCGATGAAGTTTGAAAATGATGCAATTATCAATGCTGTGAAACAGGCCGGATTTGAAAGCATTGGAAGGAAAAATGCAAACTGTGCCGATATCAAGCACATTATCTGGAACAGCAAAAGCGACAAACATCCAATGGGTGATTTAAAGGTCCGGCAGGCGATTATGCATGCCATTGAGTGGGAGCAGGTAGCCAAAGCCTTATCCGGCGGTCTGGGAGAGGCGACACCGCTGTTTTGTACCTCTGATTCCTGGGCTTATTCACCGGTGGATTTTTATGAGTATAATCTTGATTTGGCAAAGCAGATGCTTTCAGAAGCCGGATATCCAAACGGATTTGAGACAACCATTTACACCAAATCCCAGGATAATGACACGGCGACTGCATTTCAGGCCATATTGGCTCAGATCGGAATCAAGGCAGCAATAGAAACGTTGGACAGCTCTGCTCTGGCAGCAATCCAGAAGGAAGATGACATCGATGGATTTATTGCAAACCGCGGAGCCAGCAAGATGGATTTCACCAACAACTATATCCGTCTGTATTCCTCAGAGGGGATTAAAAATCATGGCATTATGCTTCGTCCGGCAGAATTTGAAGAGCCTCTGTTTGCAGCACGGGCGGCGGTAACCATAGAAGAGAAGAAAGAAAATCTTCAGAAGGCAGCCAAAGCGCTCGTAGCAGATTATGTGATGATTACTCCAATGGCGGTTATTTATTATGAATCATTTGCCGTTTTGGGGGTGAAAGACAGTGGGATTTATGATGTAAGTCTGGAACAGTGGACACCGGAGGCCGTTCACTGGACCAAATAGCTGATTATTTGACTTTAAGGAGGACCCAACATGCTGGGAGATAAGATAAAGGTGCAGTCCAAGGTTGTATCGGATTTTACGGATGAAAAGTTACGATTCATTAAACAGATGGGCATAAACTATGTATACGTTATTTTTACAGATGAACATACCAATTATGATTCGGTCATGTCATTTATGGAACGGCTTCACAAATTCGGCTTAACGGCTACGGATGCAGGAAATGTACATTTGTATAAAAGCGATGCGATCCATTTGGGATTGCCAGGACGGGATGAGGCCATTAAAGCGTATAATGATTTCAACCGCATTTTAGGAAAAGCTGGGATTCCGGTGGGATACATGACGTGGGAACCGAACCAGGTATTGACTACCAGGTTTGGGGTAGGCGAGCATACAAGGGGAAGCATCGGCCGTATCGTGGATATTGAGGAATTGAAGACCCGGCCTTATTCCCA
>DEYX01000288.1:0-793 GCA_002365025.1 Hungatella sp. UBA3147
CGTGGTTCCTTTGCCGGTCAGATAAACGGTCTTACCCTTTAAGTCTGCGGCTGTATTAATGGAATCATCGGCGGATACCCCGTAGAGAACACCCAGGGTGTTGATATCCAGGACGGTCACCTCATGATTGGTTTTGTTATAAATAATGGAGGCCATATTGGCGGGCACAAGAGCGACATCCAATTCTTTGCTTACTATTTTTCCAAGGAGTTCGTCAGCAGCGGTTACCATGGTAAAATCATAGGAGCCTTCTGCATTGCCTTTTTCAGACTGGTCCATCAGCTTTACAAGGCCCATAGAGGTAGGTCCTTTTAAGGAACCGATCTTTAAAGTATAACGATCAGCAGGTTCTTGGGCTTTTGACGTTTCTTCTGCTGTCTCAGAGGTGGATTCCTTTTCAGAGGCTGATGTTGCCTGGGGGTTTTCAGCGCCGTCCTTTGCACAGCCGGAGAGTACGGCAGCCGTTACGGCAAACGCCATCAATAGGGATAATGTTTTTTTCATAATGATCCTCGCTTTCTGTCCGTATCTGTTATAGTTCTTTTTTCTTTACGTCCATCAAAAAATCCCACACCAAAAGGCATGGGATATCCGGTTTACGTATTCTCCTCGCCTTCGCCGTCAGGGATCCTTCCGGGTTAGTACGAACACCTTCAGTATATCATTATTCCCCCATATTTGTCAAAATATAGATACAGATATATTGGCAGATGTGGTATACTGTATATACCTATGACGATCAAGTCTGACGGTAACAATGAAACACCCTGAGGGTATACCTGTATGTCCAGAA
>DEYX01000288.1:999-29013 GCA_002365025.1 Hungatella sp. UBA3147
GGGTATACCTGTATGTCCAGAAAGTATGGACATAAACAATGAAACACCCTGCGGGTATACCTGTATGTCCAGAAAGCATGGACATAAACAATGAAAGGAGAAAATGGTATATGAATGAAGTATATGCAAAGCTTAAAAATTGTTTGGAAAGTGTGCGGGAGAAGACTGACTTTGTCCCGGAGATAGCTCTGATCCTGGGGTCCGGCCTTGGGGAATATGCAGAGGAGATAAAGGTAGAGACCTCCATTGATTATAAAGACATTGAAGGATTTCCGATTTCAACGGTGGCAGGCCATAAAGGAAGGTTTGTATTCGGATATGTAAATGATGTTCCGGTGGTTATCATGCAGGGACGGGTTCATTTTTATGAGGGATATCCAATGACGGATGTGGTGCTTCCGGCCAGGCTTATGGGACTTTTAGGAGCAAAGGTCCTGTTTTTAACCAATGCTTGCGGCGGTGTTAACAAAGAGTTTAAGGCGGGTGATTTCATGCTAATAAGGGATCATATCGCGAGCTTTGTTCCGTCTCCGTTAATTGGGGCAAATTTAGAAGAGCTGGGACCCAGATTCCCGGATATGAGTGATGTTTACAGCAGAGAGCTTCAGCAGACCATCAGAGAGGCTGCAGGAGAAGAAGAAATCGGCCTTAGAGAGGGTATTTACATGCAGCTTTCCGGTCCGGCATATGAATCTCCGGCAGAGGTACAGATGTGCCGCATTCTGGGAGCTGATGCGGTAGGAATGAGCACAGCCTGTGAAGCAGTTGCGGCAAACCACATGGGGATGAAGGTTTGCGGCATTTCCTGTATCACCAATATGGCCTGCGGCATTACGGATCAGCCTTTAAGTCATGGAGAGGTACAAGAGACGGCAGACCGGGTTGCACCTTTGTTTAAAAGATTGATTACGGCATCTATTACAAAGATCGCAGGTAAATAAAAGGAGGAGTTTCTTATGGATCGGTTGTTAGCTGAACGGGTTTTGGCAGCATCAGGGGCGAAAAAGGCGTCTCTGGTGCTAAAGAATGCCAGGGTGGTCAATGTTTTTACGGCTGAGCTGGAAAACGGAGATATTGCCATCGAGGAAGGTTACATAGTGGGAGTTGGAGAATATGAAGGACAGACAGAGATCGAGCTGGGGGGCGCGGTGGTTTGTCCAGGACTGATTGACGGCCATATTCACCTGGAAAGCTCCATGGTTGCACCGGGAGAATTTGAACGCTCTGTGGTGCCTCATGGGACTCAGGCGGTTATTACGGATCCTCACGAGATCGCCAATGTGGCGGGAGCGGAAGGGATCCGCTTTATGATGGAGCGGACGAAGGGGCTTACCCTTGATGTGTATTTCATGCTCCCCTCCTGTGTACCGGCAACAGGACTTGATGAATCGGGGGCTGTCCTGGCAGCTGAGAATCTTTCCCCTCTCTATGAAGAGGAGCGGGTGCTGGGCCTTGCCGAGCTTATGAACTCCTACGGAACCGTAAGGGCTGACCGTGGAATCCTTGATAAGGTAGAGGAGGCCAGGAACAGAAATCTCTTAATCGACGGTCATGCTCCCGGGCTTTCCGGCAGGGAACTTAATGCCTATGTGACTGCCGGAGTGCAGTCGGACCATGAATGCTCCGATTGGGAAGAGGCCGTGGAAAAGCTTAAGAGAGGCCAGTGGATCATGATCCGGGAGGGCACTGCAGCCAGGAATTTAAATGCCCTTATGCCCTTGTTTAAGGAGCCGTATTACCACCGCTGCATGCTGGTTACCGATGACAAGCATCCAGGGGATTTGATCCGGCTGGGGCATTTAGACTATATCATTAAAAAGGCCATTAGCCTGGGGGCTGATCCGGTTCATGCGGTCATGATGGCATCCCTTCATCCGGCTGAGTATTTCGGGCTTCGGGATGTAGGAGCCGTTGCACCGGGATATAAGGCAAACTTTATTGTTGTTTCCGATCTCAATGAATTTGAGGTAAAGCAGGTATATAAAAATGGAAAGCTGGTGGCGGAAAACGGAGCAATGAAGGAGGAAATCCTTGCAGCTGAAGAAGGTCGCGTGGAAACGCCTGTCAGAGTGGGAGATTCCTTCCATTTAGACGAGATTCGTCCGGAAGATTTCCATATAAAGAAAAAAGGCAACACCATCCGGGTAATTTGTCTCACTCCCGGAGAGCTTACCACCAAATCCCTTCTGGCCCCATGGGTAGAAAAGGTGGGGGTCGCTCCCGGCGTCAGCATTGAGCAGGACATTGTGAAAATGGCAGTGCTGGAACGCCATCATAATACCGGCCATATGGGACTTGGCTTTTTAGGCGGATATGGCTTAAAACGGGGCGCAGTGGCCACCAGCATTGCCCACGATTCCCATAACCTGATTGTTGCAGGGACCAATGATGAAGATATGGCTCTTGCTGCCAACATTGTGAGGAAGAACCGGGGCGGCCTGGTGGTCGTGGCCGATGGGAAGCTTTTGGGTGAGCTGCCTCTTCCCATCGCAGGTCTTATGAGCGAGGAGCCGGCTGAATGGGTGGATGAAAAGCTGGAAGAACTAAAGGCCCAGACTAGAAGTCTTGGAATCGGTGACAGCATCGATCCTTTCATGACCCTTGCTTTTGCAAGCCTTCCGGTAATTCCTGAGCTGCGGCTGAATACATATGGCCTTATTGACGTAGAGAAACAGGAGATTTTAGAGACAATTATTTCCTGTATGTGAAAAAGAACAGGAAATCGATAAAAAAATATTGATAGAGATATAACGATGTGCGATAATATTTCAAAAGGGCAATTGAATGTAAGGTAATAAATTTGGAGGGAGAATATTCATGAGAGTAACAATATGTATAGGGAGCGCATGCCATTTAAAGGGTTCCAGAGAAATCATCGCACAGCTGCAGACCCTTGTGAAGGAGAACCACCTGGAGGATAAGGTGGATCTAAACGGGTCTTTTTGCTGCGGCGATTGTGTAAATGGCGTCTGTGTGACCGTGGAAGGTCAGTTATACTCTTTAAAACCAGAAGATACAAAGGAGTTTTTTGACAAAGAGATCATGGGGAGGCTGTAATCATGGGAATCATTGATTTCAAGGCTACTAAATGCAAACATTGCTATAAATGTATTCGTAATTGCGAAGTCAAGGCAGTCATGATTAAAGATGAGCGGGCTGAAATTATGCCGGATAAGTGTATTTTATGCGGAAAATGCATGCAGGTATGTCCTCAGTCAGCAAAAACTCTCATAAGTGATCTGGATCTGGTAAAGAGTTACATTGACGCAGGGATCCGGACGGTTATCTCCCTGGCACCGTCTTATATGGGATTGTTAAACTATAAGACCATCGGCCAGGTTAACGGTGCGCTGCGGAAGCTGGGATTTTATGACGTAAGGGAGACTTCGGAAGGGGCGGCTGTTGTAACAGCGGAATATGCCAGGCTTTTAAGTGAAGGGAAGATGGAGAACATCATCACCACCTGCTGCCCCAGCGTCAATGATTTGATCGAGATTTATTACCCCCAGCTGATTCCATATATGGCTCCTGTGGTATCTCCTATGATTGCCCATGGAAAGATGTTAAAAGAAGAACTGGGAACTGAGGTAAAGGTAGTTTTCCTTGGACCTTGCATCGCAAAGAAAAAGGAAGCCGGAGATCCCCGCCATGATGGCTATATTGATGCTGTCCTGAATTTCAATGATATTTCCAGATGGCTTTCTGAAGAGGAAATCACCATTGAAGACTGCGAGGATATCCCGTTTGCAAGGAACCCCAGAATCAACCGCCTTTATCCGGTTACCAATGGAGTGGTAAATTCTGTTCTGGCCACGGAAGAGGAACGGGATGGATACCGGAAATTTTATGTCCATGGCTGCCGTGGCTGCATGGATTTGTGCGAAAGCATGCTGCGGGGAGGAATTAAGGGCTGCTTTATTGAGATGAATATGTGCTCCGGCGGCTGCATCAAGGGTCCCACTGTAGAGGATGAGAACGTATCCAGATTCAAGATCAAGCTGGATATGGAGGAATCCATTGAAAAGGATCCGGTACCAAGGGAGGAGCTGGCCCCTGTTATGGAGCGGCTCTCCTTTCGGAAGTTGTTCCTGGACCATGCACCCAAGGATGCCATGCCAACTGAAGTCCAGATTCAGGAGATATTAAAAATGACCGGAAAGACCAGGCCGGAGGATGAATTAAACTGCGGCGCCTGCGGTTATTCCACCTGCCGGGAGAAAGCCATAGCGGTATTCCAGAAAAAGGCAGAGCTTAATATGTGCATTCCATTTATGCATGAAAAATCAGAGTCATTATCCAATCTCGTGATGCAAACCTCTCCCAATATTGTTCTGATCGTGGATAAAGATATGAAAATTTTAGAGTATTCTGCGGTGGGAGAAAAGTATTTTGGAAAAACCAGGCAGGAAGCTTTGACCATGTATTTATATGAATTCATTGATCCTTCGGATTTCCAGTGGGTTTATAATACCCATCAGAAGATCCATGGAAAAAAGGTGACTTATGGGGAATATCATATTTCCACTCTTCAGAATATTCTTTACATTGAAAAAGAAGATGTGGTATTAGCTACCTTCATAGATATCACCAAAGAGGAAGAACAGGCAAAACAGGACTACGAACAGAAACTTGAAACCATTGCCCTGGCACAGAAGGTCATACATAAGCAGATGATGGTGGCCCAGGAAATTGCAGGTCTCTTAGGGGAAACTACGGCGGAGACCAAGACTACCTTAACGAAGCTTTGCAGAACCTTACTGGATGAGGGAAGTGAAGGTGAGGTTAAGTGATGGGGGTTACCGTAGATGTTGCATACACAAGCCTGAATAAATTCAAGGAAGTATTGTGCGGAGATAAGGTTGAACATTTGCAGACCGAGGATTCCAATATTATGATACTCGCCGACGGTATGGGCAGCGGGGTAAAGGCCAACATTCTGGCCACCATGACATCCAAGATTTTAGGAACCATGTTTCTAAATGGTGCGACCCTGGAAGAGTGTGTGGAAACCATTGTGGAGACTCTTCCGGTATGTCAGGTGCGCCAGGTAGCCTATTCCACCTTCAGCATCCTTCAGGTGTTTCATGACGGTGAAGCCTATTTAGTAGAATTTGATAATCCCGGCTGTATCTTCATCAGGGATGGGAGCCTGGTTTCCATACCCCGAAACACCAGGGTTATCAGGGATAAAAAAATCAATGAGTACCGTTTTAAGGTGAGAAAAGGTGACGCGCTGATCCTGATGAGTGATGGGACCATCCATGCAGGAGTGGGGAAGCTTCTGAATTTTGGCTGGCTGTGGGAGGATGTTGCTTCTTATGCGGTGAAGCAGTACCGTCTGACCATATCTGCCGCTCGTCTGGCCACTGCGCTAACCAGTGCCTGTGATGAACTGTATCAGTACCGGCCTGGCGATGATACCACGGTTGCCGTTATGAGGATCATTGACCGCAAGCCGGTGCATTTGATGACAGGCCCGCCCAGGAAGACGGAGGACGACTGCGTCATGGTGAATGATTTCCTGTCAGGAGATGATACCGCTAAGAAAGTCGTCTGCGGAGGAACCAGTGCTAATATTGTTTCCAGGGTAACTGAAAGGGAGCTGTCTGTTTCCCTGGATTACGATGACCCGGACATTCCGCCAATTGCTTATATTGACGGTATTGAGCTGGTTACGGAAGGTGTTTTGACATTAAATAAAGTTTTAAAGCTTTTAAAGCGTTATGTGATGAATGAATCTGTCACAGAGGATTTTTTCCTTGAATTAGATAAGCCAAATGGAGCTTCCATGGTGGCGAAGATGATCATTGAGGATTGTACGGAGCTTAAGCTATACGTGGGAATGGCAATTAACAGCGCTTATCAGAATCCTGGCCTGCCCTTTGATTTGGGGATCCGTCAGAATCTTGTGGAGCAGTTAAAGCACGTAGTGGAAGAAATGGGGAAAAGGGTCATGGTAACCTATTATTGAATTAGGATAGATATTCACAGAGCCACGATACGTGGAAGTTACAAGGAGGAAGAATATGGCAACAAATGATGCGACATTACTTCGCATAAAGCATCAGGTTTTAAATGAAGTGGCGAAACTTGCATGGGAGGGAAAGCTGGAGGAGAAAAGAAATGAGATTCCCTATGATATCATTCCAGGTCCCAAGGCCCAGTTCCGCTGCTGCATTTACAGGGAACGGGAAATCATCAGAGAGAGAATCCGCCTGGCGGAAGGTCTCTGCCCCAGCGGAAGGGATACGAAGAACGTCGTTCAGGTAATCAGCTCTGCCTGTGAAGACTGTCCCATCGCCCGGTATGTGGTAACCGATAACTGCCAGCTGTGTATGGGTAAGGCGTGCCAGGGTTCCTGTAATTTTGGCGCCATCAGCATGGGACGTGATCGTGCTTATATTGATCCTGATAAATGCAAGGAATGCGGCAAGTGTTCCCAGGCATGTCCTTATAACGCCATTGCAGATTTGACCCGTCCCTGTAAGAAAAGCTGTCCTGTGGATGCCATCACTATGGACGAAAACGGCATAGTCGTCATTGACGAAAGCAAATGCATCCAGTGCGGAGCCTGCATTCATGGATGCCCCTTTGGCGCCATTGATTCCAAGACATTCCTGGTGGATGTGATTAATCTTATTAACGCCGGGAAGCGGGTGGTTGCCATGGTCGCTCCGGCGACAGAAGGCCAGTTCGGCCCGGAAATCACCATGGCAAGCTGGAGAACCGCTTTAAAGAAAATCGGTTTCCAGGATATGGTTGAGGTTGCCCTAGGCGGCGATCTGACCGCTGCAGCAGAAGCGGCGGAATGGGCAGAGGCTTTTAAGGAAGGCAGGAAGATGACGACCTCCTGCTGTCCGGCATTTGTAAACATGATTAAACAGCATTATCCTATGCTCCTTGAGAATATGTCCACCACCGTATCCCCTATGTGTGCCGTGTCAAGAATGCTGAAGGAAAAGGACCCGGAAACGATCACCGTATTCATCGGACCGTGTATTGCTAAGAAAAGCGAAACTCTGGATTTAAATATTAAAGACAACGCGGATTATGCCCTGACCCTGGGAGAAATTCAGGCAATGATGGCATCAAAGGGCGTAGAGCTTTTGCCGGAAGAAAACACCTACCAGGCAGGATCCGTATTTGGTAAACGTTTTGGAAATGGCGGCGGTGTGACTTCGGCTGTTCTGGAATGCTTAAAGGAGACGGGAGAAAGTACGGATATCGAAGTCCTTAAATGCAATGGAGCGGCTGAGTGTAAGAAGGCTCTGATGCTTCTTAAGATTGGAAGGCTTCCAGGAGACTTCATAGAAGGAATGGCATGTGTGGGAGGCTGTGTAGGCGGCCCCAGCAGGCATAAAAGTGAGAATGAAGCAAAGAAAGCCCGTGATTTGCTGATCAAACAGGCGGATGGAAGAGAAGTTCACGAGAACTTACGAAACCAGGGCCTAGAAGAAGTAGCGATGCACAGACATTAACAAAAAGGCTATGGATATTCCCTTTTTATCGGGAACACCCATAGCCTTTCTATTTACATTCCTGCGAATTGGCTCTTAACTTTCGTAAGTTTCTGCTGTTCTGCCTGATCTGTGGTATACCATCCCTTTGCGGACATTTTCTTGTAGATATCGCCCTGCATGCACAGGCTGTCGCTTAATGCGGTGTCAAATGCCTGATGTACGTTCATGGTAGGGGATTCGATGGTTCCATGCAGGTATAAGTCACACACTCCTTTTGTGGTGTGGAGCAGGTTTTCCATAATACACTTGTCATCCATATGTGATTCCTCCTTACACTAAGTTATAGAAGCTGTCAAAGATCTGCTGGTGCTTCTGCATAAGCTGCTGCGCACAAGCTTTTAATTCAGGATCCTGAAGATTCTGCGCTGCTTGCTGGCATTGGGTTTTTAAAAACTGCTCATGGCCAAGAGCATCTTCAATATAATTTAATTCTTTTGGGCTCATATGATATTCCCTCCATTGTTATACTATCCTCCGGTATATTTTCCAGGAAGACAGTATTAATATGGACGTTTTAAGGAAATCCATGCATATCAACGGAAATAATTCATTAACAGGGAGTAGAATCCTTGATATTTTTTATGAATCCTTATAATTTCCATTACTTGTATAAATTTCTTTCACAACCTCATAAGAAAGTTTGTGCCTTCTGTATTCGTCGACGATTCCCTTATTATTCATTGTCCTTGGGCGGTTAAGGAACCATTCTTCACTGATTCTGACATCGCAGAACTGCCAGATATACAGTCCCGACGAACCAGGGTGTTCCAGGATGGCAGTAAGCTGTTCTCCAAGCGTGTCCGCCTGATACTCTTCCGACCACTTAACCTTTGCTTGGCTTCTGTAACCGTAAATGGCTCCTGCGCCCACTTCCGTTATAAGGAATGGCTTACCTTTTCCAGGCGTTTCTGTTTGTACCCATTGGTACAGATCATCTAAATATTCCCGGACAGGAGTATTGTGGTACCATCTCGGATAAATGTTGTAGGAAACTACTTCCGGAAAGTCAAGGCAGATATCTGTTTTAAACTTACAGCTTGCGCTGGAACGCGGGCGGGAAGAATCCAGCTGCCTGATGAGCTCATACTGCTTTTTATAACATTCCCTGCCGTAGGGAGTTTCGCTGGCACATTCATTTAAGATACCCCAAATATAGATGCTCGGGTGATTATAGTGATTCACGATCATTTCACGGATCACTTCTTCTGCCTGCGTTTCAAAATTAGGATTCCTCATATGTTCTTCGGAAAGCCCTCTTGCGTGGTTTTCTTCCCAGATCAAAATCCCCAGTTCATCGCATAAGTCCAGGAAAATTTCATCATTGGGATAATGCACGCATCTTATAGAATTTACACCCATATCTTTGATTGTCTGCAAATCTGAGGCAATCTGAGAAAATGGGATAGCGCAGCCGAATGCGGGATGGTCTTCGTGACGGCAGATTCCCTTTATGAGGAGGGCTTTGCCGTTTAAGAAGATAGAGCTGTTTTCTATTTTTACTTCCCGGAAGCCGAATCTCTCCGTTATGTCGTCTATGGCCGAACCGCCCTTGAAGAGCGTAACTTCTGCTGTGTATAAGTTTGGCTGTTCCATGCTCCATTCTTTTGCATCTGATACGGCCGCCTCTGTTTGTATCAAAGATTCCGTATTTGCTTTTACGGTAATGTCCGGTAGTTTTAAATCTGTTTTATTTATCGTTACCGCTGCATCTAAAGTGATATCTTCATCAGAAAGATTGGAAATGCAAAGTGTGAGGCCGGCCTTCCAGGTTTCGCCTTTTTTTTCAGGCGTGATATGGATCCATTTTATGTATGCACAGTTAAGTTGTTCTAAAACGACACCTCTGGTGATGCCGCCGTAACTCATATAATCGTTGGGGATATGCAGCGAGCTTTCTTCTGAAAACCGGTTATCAGCTATGACCTCAAGCAGATGTTCTCCTCCAGGCAATCCTTTCAGGAAAATCTCAAAAGGTGTATAAGCGTTGTAATGGGTTCCTCTCATGGTCCCGTCTACGAATACTTTTGCTGTATGGCTCACGCCTTTTAACAGAAGCCGTACATTCCCCTCTGCCGTAAAAGTAGTGGAATATTTCCCTTCTCCCCTGTAAGCTTCATATCCCGGATAAGTCTCCCAGGCACTTGGGACAGGTACCGGGAACGTCTTATCTTTTCCGTCTAAGGGGGTAAAATCCCAAAGTTTACCGGAAAGTTCTGATATTTTTCTGATTGAATTTGTTTGAAAGGTACGTATCATTTAATTTTCCTCCTGTTTCAGGGCACATCTCCCCATATCCGTAGGGGTGTGTCCCGTATATTTTTTAAAGACTCTTGAAAAATACTGCGGGTTGTCAAATCCCAGTTCTTCACTGATCTGATAAATCTTCAAGTTGCTTTTTGCAAGCAGCTCCTGCGCTTTTTTTACTTTCATTTTATTGATATATTCAGAAAAGCCAAGATCGGAATATTGTCTGAAAAGAGCGGATAAGTAATTAGGGCTGACATTTATAAAAGAAGCGGTATCCGCTAAACTGATTTTCATAAAAATATGATTTTTGATATAATCTTTTGCCTGAATGACCAGATTGTATTTCGGATCATTTAATTGGTTTTGCATTGCGCTTTTTACCGCGGTTTTAAATACATCCAGATATCTGATGATTTCAGTTTTCTTATGATAGGTATATAAAACCTGATAAGATTTTGCCTCATTTTTATAGCTATCCGAAAGTATAGTTTCTCCGTCATAGATACAGTTCATTACCAGATGTATCATAAATGACACAATATTGATCAGTTCTTCAAATGCCAGGGTATCTATGGCGGCTTCAATCGCTCTGACTGTCTGGTCAAAAAGGGTAAGATTGAAGTTTTCCAGGGATTCTATCAGCCTTTTGTTGAAAACATTCAGATCAAAGGTTTTATTAGGGGATGGGGCTTCTTCTTTATTAAATTCAAAACACAGGTGGATCTCATTGAGGGAAGAGGTGGTTTTTCCTGGTTTTATGGAAACACAGGTATTGAAAAACATTTTAATAAGCTGTCGGATGTCTTCTGAGACTGTACTGGTCAGCGCATCGATTTCATCTGCTTTGTGAAAGAGAAGGATACATGCTATCCTTTGATGGTTGTACGCGATTACCGTACTTTTTGTATAACGGCCGATGCACTCCTTTACGGTACTTAAAATGTTTAAATAGGTAGAGTAAGCACCGGTATTTAAATTTTCCTTTTCAAAAAGAATGTCTACGGTCAGGGGCTGATAAAATTTCGCTTTTAAATCCAGATCGTACATTTTTATAAAATCCAAGATTTCTTCCTCGGAAGTGTAGCCGCCGCTTACCAGGTGGTAGAGAAACCGGTTCGTGAACAGATTGATCTCCTGCCCATACCTGCTGGTTTCTGTTTTTCTCTCAGCCAGTACTTTTATTGCCTTGTTTAATGTTTTTTCAAGGGTTTCTTTGTTCAGCTCCATTTTTACAAGATAGTCAAAGGCATTTAGCTTCATGGCAGTCCGGGCATATTCAAATTCTTCAAAGCTGGATAAAAGGATACACAAAGGAGCGTTTTTATCCTCTGTGTTTTGTATGTATGTTAAAATGTCAAATCCGTCCGCTGCAGGCATTTTTATGTCTGTTATGACCAGGTCAAAAGTCTCTTTTTTTAAGATTTCGATTGCTTCATTGCCGTTTGCGGCAGTAGAGCCTATCTCAAATTCAGGGAAGTTCTCACAAACAAGGCCTGAAAGCCCTATACGGGCTAAGGGTTCATCGTCAACAATCAGGATCTTATATTTCATATTTTACCTCTTTCATAAACGAATCATATTCTTTTACGGTTTTTTATAGATCAGAGGCATTTTTACGGTAACTTTTGTAAATTCACCGAGAATGCTTTCTATGTTCAGCCCGTATTGGTCGCCGAACTCCATTTGAATTCTCTGGTGTATGTTTTGGATTCCTATGCCGGAAAGCCTGTCTGCCTTTGCTGTTTCCCTTGCGATTTCATCCAAAGACCGGTCGGTAAGACCGACTCCGTTGTCTTTTACCACGAAAATCAGATCTTCACGCTCCCTGTATACCCCTATCAGCAATTCACATTTCCTGCCTGCAGGCCCTATGCCGTGAAAAAGTGCATTCTCCACTAAGGGCTGCAAGGTGAATCTTAAAACAGAAGCGCTTAAAACTTCCGGATCCGGAATGTCAAATACCGGAGTAAACATATCTGCATAACGGTAAGACTGCAAATGAATGTATTCTTTTATAAAGTCCAGTTCTTCTTCCACGCGGAACCATTCGGAATTGTTCTTAAAAACGGCTCTCATCATATTGGAAAGAGAGGTTGTCATGTCCACGATTGGCGGAACAGAATTCATCTGCCCCAGCCATCGGATGGAATTTAGAGTGTTGTAAATGAAATGTGGATGAATCTGGTTCTGCAGAAGGCGGAATTTATAATTCCTTTTCAGTGTCTCTTCCTCCTTTAACTGATTCAGTGCCAATTGAAACGCTCCGGCCAGTTCGTTGATATGGGTGCTTATTTCTTCAAATTCCGAGATGCCTGTAAATGCAGGTGAGACTTCATAATCCGCTTTTATCATTCTTGACACCTGATTGTAAATGATCTTTACCGGTTTATTGACAAGCTTGTTTAATAAAAGATACCAGAAAAACACCTGGAGGAAAAGCAAAGAAAATGCGGGGAAGATAAAATTAAAATCAGGTACGAATATGTCCTCATGAAGAGCTTTTAAAGGGCTGATTAAAACGACGCCCGATTTGGATTTTGTAAGGAATACCGTTCCGTTATAAAGGTCTTTGTATTCCTTTGACACAATATAAGAGTTTGGAGCCAAAGCATCAAATTGTTTTACATCAAAATCCAGAGGTAAAAAATGAGTGTTTTCAATCTTATAAAGCTGGTCGCCAAGAAGAATAAAGGATTCTTCCAGGCCTTTTAGGGGATCCGCAAGTATGGCAGTATCTAAGGCTATATAAAAATTTCCTATTTTTTGGTTTGTTGCATAGCTGCTTACGGGAAAACGTAGGGGAAGTATCTGTTCCGGCTTGTACTGACCGTAAAATTCCGGATTAAAGGGATTCACTGTTATGGGATAAGAAAAGGAGGGGCCGGCCAATTCTTCGGGGCATAATTTCTCAAAAGTCGCCTTGTCGGAAATCTGGCCGTAAAAAAGGCCGATCTGTATATACCTCGGGTTCCGGTCTGAAGTAAGGAGCATTTTAGGAACGTAACCAGAGATGGAAGTAGTGTTTAACAGCATTTTTGCTTCGGTAACTGCCGAGAGTGCATAAGACATATTGCGTATGCTGTCTTTTCCGTTATCAGAAAGAAAAGCAGTGATTTTTGTATTAGCGGAAAGGACGGTATTTAAAGCAGAAACCTGGGCTAAGTTATTTTCTATGCCATAATTGGCATTCGTATGAAGCATAAGAGCGCTTTCCTCTGCATCCCTTTCGTATTTTTCTTTTGCGGAAGAATAAAATATCCAGGTAAAAACAGAAGTAAGAAGCAAGACAAAACAAAAACAATACAGCAGTAATTTAAATGTAAGGGTTTTATAAAATAAATTATTCTTTTTCATACATTAATTATATGATTGTAATAAAAAAAGTCAAGCATATCCAGGTTGCCCTAGTAAGATATTACACGAAATCGTAAGATATTTCCTTGTATGTATTGTACAAAAATACTAATATATCATTAACAATCAGTGGAATAGCATACATAATGCAATAAAAATTAAAGGAGGAGTTATATGAAGTTGAGAAAGATTGCAGCATTGGGACTTGCAGGCATTACGGCGGCCAGTCTGGCAGCTTGCGGGGGCAGTTCAGGCGCCGGTGCTACAGCAGCAGGAACTACAGCGGCGGGAACAACGGCAGCTGCAGCACAGACGAATACGGCAGCAAGTGCTGAACCGGTGACAATCAAAGTTTCGCTTTGGGATTATTCAAACACCGCGTATTATCCGATCATGGTGGAAGCGTTTGAAAAGTCACATCCGAATATCAAAGTTGACATTGTTGAATTTTCAGCCGCAGAATATTCAGATACGATCGTTGTTAAGATGGGTGCAAAAGAAAAGTATGATGTGGTCTTTATGAAGGGGCTGCCTGAAATGAGCGCTTTGATCGCAGGAGGGCATCTGCAGCCTTTAACAGACAGAATCACCGGTTTCGATATGAAGCCATACGGCGGTGCGGAAAAGTCCCTGAGTCTGGACGGCGTTGTCTATGGCCTTCCTTTCCGGACAGATAACAATATGATTTTCTACAATAAAGATTTATTTGATAAAGCAGGAGTCCAATATCCAAAAGATGGTATGACGATGGAGGAATACAGGGAACTTGCAAAGAAGATGACTTCGGGTGAAGGCGCGGAAAAAGTATATGGATCCCATGTGCACACATGGCCGTCAAACGTTTATCAGTATTCCAGATTCATAGACGAATTCAATTATCTGGATACATCTACCTATGAAAAGCTAAAGCCTTATTATGAGACGATTCTCGGAATGCAGAATGAAGATAAGTCTGTTCAGGACTACGGTGAATTAAAGACAGGAAATATCCATTATTCAGGTGTTTTTTACAATGAGCAGGTTGCAATGCTTCAAATCGGTTCCTGGTATATTGAAATGCTTACCGGCAATGTAACACCTCAAAGCGAACACTATTTTAAATGGGGCGCAGTGACCTTGCCTAATTCCAAGGGAAATACATACGAAAATATGGTAGGCGGGATTACCCCCTGTTCCATCGGCGCATATTCGGAACACCCGGAAGAGGCCTGGGAATTTTTGAGCTATGTTTGCGGGGAAGAAGGGGCTAAAGTAATTGCGGAGCGCGGGATCGTCCCCGGCTGGAAAGGCCAGTCCATATTAGATATATTCGACAAAATACCAGAACAGTTCCCCAATGCTCCGGAAGGGCTTTCAAAATTCCTGACACCTCCCAATTATATTGTGGAGCAGCCTATGGATCCCAATGCAAAAGCAATCAATACGGTAATAGAAGAAATGCATTCTGATATCATGACCAATAGCGTCTCCATCGACGACGGAATTAAAACAGCGATTGAAAGGGCAAAAGAGGCCGGAGCGAAGTAAAGTTAGAAATCATGAAATGGCGGTCAATACCTGACCGCCATTTTCAAAAATTGTTTCTTATGGTTTCAAATACGGACGGAGGTATCGCTTATGCTTAAAAAAAGTTATAGACGTAAGAAAAGCCTGATCGCTTATTCTTTTATTCTGCCGAATTTCATAGGCTATTTTATTTTGACTTTTATCCCGATCATTCTGACTTTTGTCATGAGTTTATGTGAATGGAATTTTGGTCAGACTGTAAATTTTGTAGGTTTTAAGAATTTTATACAGATGTTCACGAAGGATTCCCAGTTTTCTCTGGTTCTTATAAATACCATTTATTATACAGTAGTTACAGTCCCTGTAACTATGCTGTTTTCTTTGCTTTTGGCCATGCTCATGAATTCGAATCTGAAAGGAAGGGTGTTTTTCCGCTCTGTCCTTTTCTTTCCATATGTGGCTTCCCTAGTGGCGATTGCTATTGTGTGGATGGCTCTGTTTTCCCCACAGTCAGGTCCGGTAAACTCTGTACTTCGCTCCATAGGAATCGCGAATCCTCCGCGCTGGGCGGCGGATAAACACTGGGCTATGCCCACAATCATCGGTCTTACGGTCTGGAAGGGCGTGGGATATTATATGATCGTTTACCTTGCGGCTTTGCAGGGCGTCCCCGGGGAGCTTTACGAGGCAGCCAGGATTGATGGGGCTTCTAAATTCCAGCAGTTTACGAATATTACCTGGCCTACGGTTACTCCCACCACATTCTTTGTTGTTATGATGCTTACAATTTCCACTTTTAAATCATACGACATTATGTATATCACGACTCAGGGAGGTCCCGGTACGGCAACAAAGGTCCTGGCCTTTCACATATACAACAAAGCGTTTAAAGATAACGCATTCGGATATGCTTCCGCACTTTCCATCGTTCTGTTTCTGATTGTGCTTGCCTTTACCCTGCTGCAATTTAAGGTAGAGAAGAAGTTCACCAACGACTTATAGGAGGCGGGATTATGAAAAAATACACAGGTACGATAAAACTGATCATAATTTATGGCCTTATGATATTCTGTGCCCTCATAATGCTTACGCCTTTTGCCTGGATGATTTCTGCTTCTTTAAAGCTGGAAAAGGACGTATTTGCTTATCCAATTAAATGGATACCGAGAAATCCCGTATGGTCAAACTACACCGTGATCTGGGAAAAGTTCCCTCTGTCCATAGGCTTTATCAATTCCTTTAAACTTACGTTTGCAACTATGATCCTGCAGATCACCACATCATCAGCTGCGGCTTACGCGTTTGCAAAGCTCGATTTTAAGGGGCGCAACACACTCTTTATGGCTTATGTTACTACGATTGCGATTCCGTGGCAGGTCTATATGGTTCCGCAATACATCATGATGAGTAAATTTCACCTGGTAGACAGCCATATAGGTATTATATTGATGCATGCGTTTACTGCCATGGGCGTTTTCTTAATCCGGCAGTTTTATATGGGGATCCCCAATGAGCTTTTAGAGGCAGCCAGAATCGACGGACTCAGTGAATACGGGATTTTGGCCCGCATCATGCTGCCCCTTTCGAAGCCTGCAATTGCTACCATGGCAATTACTTCTTTTGTTTTTGAATGGAATGACTTTATGGGACCGCTTATTTATTTAAGTACGACCGAGAAAAAGACGATACAACTTATGATAAGGCTCTTTAATACGATGTACTCCACAAATTACGCCTGGATGATGGCGGCAGCGGTGATTGCGCTTATTCCGGTGTTTATTATTTTTATTGCTCTGCAGAAGTATTTTGTGCAGGGGGTTGCTACCAGCGGGCTGAAGGGCTAGGAGAAAGGAGAGGAATATGAAATATTCTGTGTTTACCGTGGGCCTTCCTGAAATGACAATAGAGGAAGCTCTTAAAAAAATGAAAGAGTATGGTTATGATGGTGTGGATTTCAGGGTAACCGAAATAAAAGAGGAGTTTGCTAAGGAACAACCTTCTTACTGGAGAAATAATTACTGCACCGTGGATATAAACACGGTAGAAGAAAAGGCAGAGGAGTTAAAGGCTTTGACGGATAAATACGGTTTAGAGGTCAATGCCCTTGCTTCTTATCTTACCTGTACCGATGATATTGATAAAATTACCTCTGTTATGAGGGCAGCAAAAAAGATGGGAGCCGGGAGGATCCGTGTGAACGCCCCTAAATATGATGCTGAAAAGGGCTATAAGCAGGTATTTGAAGAAGCGCTCTGCGGTTTTCAGAGAGTGGAAGAAAAAGCAAAGGAAACAGGAATAAAAGCGCATTTTGAAATGCACCACGGAACAATTACTCCTTCTGCGTCCGCGGCTTACGCACTTGCTAAAAACTTTGATCCAGAATATATCGGTGTTATCTATGATACAGGAAATATCATATACGAAGGTCTGGAAGAATACCAGATGGCTCTGGAAATCCTGGGGGAATACTTAGACCATGTTCATATTAAAAATGCCTGGTGGTTGAAGAAGGGAGAGAAATACGGAGCAGACTGGGCGTCCTTTTCCGATGGATATGCGGATTTTCCAACATTTTTTAATGCATTAAAAGCCGTAGGCTATGATGGTTATGTGACGTTTGAGGATTTTTCAGGCAAAGAAAGCTCGGATGAAAAGCTTAAAAACAATCTTATTTTCATAAAAAAGATCATTGGCTGATGAAGAAAAAGAAGGATGAGGGTTTTTATGAAATTTGAAGTTGTAAATCCCAATTATGAACAAAGCCCTTTCAGCGGAATGGACCGGAGCCATTGGATAGAGGCGGGGAAGTTTCTGCTTGGGGGGCTGTTTTCCCATATAAAATCCATAGACGATCCGGTATCTCCCCCAAGAAACGAAGAAAAAATAAGTTATCCGTTTCCCGGCGATCAGAAGGGACGCATAGGCGCGGCACGATTTGAAGGACTGGCAAGATCCTTGTGTATGGCGGTTCCTCTGATACTGGAAGACGAAAACCTGACCCTGAACGGAATCAATGTTCGTGATTACTACGCATATCAAATCGTTCGGGGAATGACTGCAGGTTCTGAAACAGGGTTTGGGACTTTGAACGAACTTATAGAAGAAAAGGCTGGCCCGGGCCCTTTTCAGCAAACCGTGGAATGCGGGATCATGGGGATCAACCTTCTCATTTCCAAACCTGTGATCTGGGACAGATTTACGCAGGAAGAAAAGGAGGTTGTGGCAGGGTTCTTGTCCGAATATGGACATTACCGGACCCATGATTCCAATTGGCGATTTTTTAATTTGCTTGCACTTACGTTTTTGAAGCTAGAAGGCTATAAGGTGGATGAAGTGTTATATAAAGACCATCTTGAGTATCTGCTTTCTTTGTATGCGGGCGAAGGCTGGTATAGGGACGGAAATCTCTTTGATTATTATAGTGCCTGGGAATTTATATTAGATGCCTCGCTTTGGTGTAAATATTACGGCTACAAATACGAAAAGGAAGCAGCAGCTGTATTTGAAAAGAATATCGGCTTATTTTTATCGTCTTATTGGAGAATGTTCAGTAAAAAGGGCGAAAGCATCCTTTGGGGGCGGAGCGGAATCTACCGTTTTTGTGCGTCGTCCGCCCTTTGTGCAGGGGGATTTTTAAAGAATTATAACGGTTCTTCTGAATTTAATTTTTCTTCTGCCCGCCGTCTTATGTCCGGAAATCTACTGCAATTTATCACGAAAGAAGAAATGTTTGTAAATTCGGTTCCCTGTCTTGGCTATTATGGTCCGTTTTTACCTATGGTGCAGTCTTATTCCTGTGTGAGCAGTCCTTTTTGGTGCAGCAAAGCCTTTTTGTGCCTGATCCTTGAGAAAGAACATCCTTTCTGGACTGAAAAAGAAGAGAATCCCTGGAATCAGACAAAGGTTTTTGTACGTACGCTGGGGGCACCGGGCATCCGGTTTGTGAATCACAAGGAAAGCGGCATTACAGAAATAAAAACGTCTAAATTTATGTTTGATGGGTCGTCAGATTACCTTCCCGCATATGCAAGAGTTGCATTTTCTTCTGCGCTTCCTTGGGAGAAGATGGCAAAAACCCCGGCGGAAGCGATGGCATATAAATTAAATGAAAAGGAAGTGCCCACAGCCTTTGCTTTTTGTAAAGATGAGATGGGTATTTTGTATCGGACAGCTTTTTTTGATATAATGAAAAGCAGGGCTAAAAAAGTCGATATGGCGGATATAGAAGTTCCTTTCGGTACGCTTCGGGTGGACAGGGTAAGGGTAAATGACAGGCCTTTTATGTTGACTTTAGGGCATTTCGGACTTCCCATAGAGGATGGGATTTTGGAAGTAAAGGAAGGAATCGTTGAATATGAAAAGCGAAGTCTTCCTTACATAATCGCAAAAGCGAAAAATCTTCAGACAGCAATCGTATTATATTCGGGTTGGCAGAAGCTTTCCTATTGTATCAGGGAGGGTGTCAATGCAGCGTCTAAAAATTCCTGTCTAATATATGCTTCGTATACAAGAGAAAAATTCTATGATAAATCAGATTACTTAATCGCTTTATATATGACGAAAGACGCGGATTCAGACTTTAGCCCGGAGGAATTATCTGCATTTGGCGGAAGAGAAAGAGTTGACTTTACAGGGATCGACGGGTTCGTATGTCTTTAAATGAATAGGATAATATGAGTATAGAAACTTAATATTTAAGGTATAAAAAATGAGCTTTGATCATGGTTTTGGGACCAATCAAAGCTCATTTTTATTCATTTATTTACAGCATTTCTTTTTATATCACAGTTTAAATTTCGTTTATTCTTCTCTTTACGTAAGTTGTATGAAGCAGGTGATGAGCCTTTTCACTTCCCGGCTCTCCAAGATAAGTCTCATAAAGTTCCTTGATTGCAGGGCTCTCGTGAGACTTACGAATGGTCTTTGCAGCATCTACATCATAAAGGACCTTAGCACGCAGGCTGCGGATATCCGTTGTATTGTGTACAAAGCCAGGCTGCTGAGGCTGTCCGCCGCCGTTTACACATCCGCCTGGGCATCCCATGATCTCGATAAAGTGATAATTTGCCTCTCCGGATTTCACCCGGTTAAGGAGCTCTCTTGCATTGCCGAGACCGGAAGCGACTGCAACATTTACATCCATATCGCCTACACGGTAGGTAGCTTCCTTGATACCCTCTGTTCCACGAACATCGGTGAAGTCAGGTCTTTCAAGCTCTTCCCCGGTCAGGCTTTCCACAGCAGTTCTTAAGGCTGCTTCCATAACGCCGCCGGTAGCTCCAAAGATAACTGCTGCTCCGGTACCAAGACCTAAAGGTGTGTCAAAATCTTCGTCAGGAAGCTCTGTGAACCGGATTCCGGCCTGTTTGATCATTCTGGCCAGCTCTCTGGTGGTCATGGAATAATCTACGTCAGGAGAGCCGTTGGCATCCTGGTCATCTCTTCCGATTTCAAACTTCTTAGCGGTACATGGCATTACGCTGACGGATACAATATCCTCTGGCTTCAGACCCATCTTTTCCGCATAGTAGGATTTGGCAATGGCGCCGAACATCTGCTGCGGGGATTTGCAGGAGGATAAATTCTCTGTCATATCCGGGAAGTAGTGTTCACAATATTTGATCCATCCTGGGGAGCAGGAGGTAATCATCGGAAGAACGCCGCCGTTTTGTACGCGGTCAATGAATTCATGTGCTTCTTCCATAATGGTTAAATCGGCGCTGAAGTTGGTATCAAATACCTTGTCAAAGCCCAGTCTTCTTAAAGCGGCAACCATCTGGCCTTCTACATTGGTTCCGATGGAATAACCGAATTCTTCTCCCAGGGCCGCACGTACAGCCGGAGCAGTCTGAACGATCACATGCTTTGACGGATCGGCAATGGCAGCAGCCACTTCGTCAATGCTGCTTTTCTCATAAAGAGCGCCAGTAGGACAGACAGCGATACACTGTCCGCAGGATACGCAGCTTGTTTCACCAAGTCCCTTGTCAAAGGGAGAGCCGATGACGGTAGCGAACCCACGTTCATTCGGTCCGATCACGCCGATTCCCTGAACTTTTTCACAGACAGCGGAACAACGGCGGCAAAGGATGCATTTGCTGTTATCACGTACCATATGGGCTGCACTTCCATCTGGAGTAGAAGGTGTTTTGGCTCCATCGTAATAATCATCCACATCAACTCCCAGTTCCTTAGATAAGGTCTGTAATTCGCAGTTTCCGCTGCGGACACAGGAGAGACAGGAACGGTCGTGATTGGAAAGGATCAGCTGAAGCGTTTTCTTTCTGTAGTCACGAAGTTTCGGTGTATTGGTCTTTACTTCCATGCCCGGATTAATGGGGTAAACACAGGAAGCAGCCATTTTGCCGCCGTTAATCTCAACGGTACAGATACGGCAGGCAGCGATTTCATTCATATCTTTTAAAAAGCATAAAGTCGGTATCTCAACATGGGCCAGTCTGGCAGCTTCCAGGATGGTGGAGCCTGCCGGAGCGCTTACGTCCATGCCATTGATTTTTATTGTGATATTCTCCATGATCCAATTTCCCTCCATTATTTCTTGTAAACAGCGTCAAACTTACATTTCTCCATACATACGCCGCACTTGATACACTTCTCAAGATCAATGACATGTGGGTTCTTAACGGAACCGGAGATAGCGTTAACCGGACAGTTTCTTGCACAAATAGTACAGCCCTTACATTTCTCCGCATCAATATGGTAGGAGAGCAGCGCTTTGCACACACCGGACGGACATGTCTTATCGACAATATGGGCATTGTATTCGTCGCGGAAGAACTTAAGGGTTGACAGAACCGGGTTTGGCGCTGTCTGTCCAAGGCCGCAGGCAGAGTTTTCTTTTACGTAGTAGCACAACTCTTCCAGACGGTCTAAATCTTCCAGCTTTGCCTGTCCCTTGGTGATCTTATCAAGGATCTCCAGCATACGCTTTGTTCCGATACGGCATGGCGTACATTTTCCGCAGGATTCTTCTACGGTGAATTCCAGGAAGAATTTTGCAATATCAACCATACAGTCGGTTTCATCCATAACGATCAGACCGCCGGAACCCATCATGGAGCCGATTGCAATTAAGTTGTCGTAATCAATAGGAATATCGTAATGTTCCACAGGGATACATCCGCCGGATGGTCCGCCGGTCTGGGCAGCCTTGAACTTTTTGCCGTTTGGAATGCCGCCGCCGATTTCTTCGATGATCTCACGGAGAGTAGTTCCCATAGGAACTTCTACCAGTCCGGTGTTATGGATTTTTCCGCCTAAAGCGAATACCTTTGTTCCCTTGGATTTCTCAGTACCCATGGAAGCAAACCATTCGGATCCGTTTAAGATGATCTGCGGAATATTTGCATAAGTTTCAACATTATTTAAGATGGTTGGTTTGCCGAATAAACCTTTCTGTGCCGGGAACGGAGGACGCGGTCTTGGTTCTCCTCGGTTGCCTTCGATGGAAACCATAAGTGCGGTCTCTTCGCCGCAAACGAATGCACCAGCACCCAAACGAAGGTCAATGTTAAAGGAGAAACCGGATCCAAAGATATCGTCGCCTAAAAGCTCCATCTCTTTGGCCTGGTCAATGGCGATCTTTAAACGCTGTACGGCGATGGGATACTCAGCACGTACGTAGATGTAACCCTGGGAAGCGCCGATGGCATAGCCGGCAATGGTCATGGCCTCCAAAAGAGCATGAGGATCACCTTCTAATACGGAACGGTCCATGAATGCGCCTGGGTCGCCTTCGTCTGCGTTACAACAGACATATTTCTGATCTGCGTCGTTTTGCTTGGCCAGCTTCCATTTGAGGCCGGTTGGGAAACCTGCGCCGCCTCGTCCTCTTAATCCGCTGTCTAAGAGAGTCTGGACCACTTCGTCGGGAGTCATCTCAGTAAGAACCTTACCAAGAGCCTGATATCCGCCGGTACCAATGTATTCTTCAATTTCTTCCGGGTTAATCACACCACAATTTCGCAGAGCGATCCTGTGCTGTTTTTTATAGAAATCGGTATCACTTAAGGCTTTGATGCCTGCAGGAGTCACAGTCTCATCATAAAGTAGTCTTTCCACCGGACGTCCTTTTAATAAGTGTTCGGTTACGATTTCAGAAATATCATCTTCCTTTACCATTGCATAGAAGGTGGCATCCGGGTAAATGATCATGATCGGGCCTAATGCACAAAGACCATGGCAGCCGGTCTGTACAACGGATACTTCCTGATCCAGACCCTGATTCTTTAATTCATCTCTTAATTTTACCATAATCTGCTGGCTTCCAGAGGAAGTACATCCTGTGCCGCCGCAAACTAATACATGTGAACGATACATCTTATTTCCTCCTTATTTGATGTCAGCTGATGCTAACGTATAGTTTTGAACAACGTGGCCGCTCAGTAAATGCTCTTTATAAACTTCTTCTGCTTTTTCCGGGGTCATATTGATATAAGTAACTTTTTCTTTACCGGGTTCCAGAATTTCAACGATCGGTTCATATTGACATAAGCCGATGCATCCGGTCTGGGTAACAGAAAAACGATCTGTCATATTGTTTTCCTGAACCAGGTTTGATAATGTATTAAGTACAGGTCTTGCTCCGCTGGCTATTCCGCATGTAGCCATGCCGACCAGAATCCGCGTACGTCCGTGATCTTCGCCACGCATGCTGACCTGACCCTGCATCTTTTCCCGAATTGCTTTTAATTCTTCAAGAGTCTTCATGTTAATCCTCCAATTCAACTTTGATCCGACGGACCTAAATGGCCGCGCCTCCATCTGTTTCCAATTTGTTTTCACTGAGATATTCCTTAATATAAGCCGATACCTCCGGGGTATCAAAGGGGATATCCCCTAAAATTTCGCGGAAAGCTCTGGTATCCAGCTCAAACGACGCTTGGTTGTAACGATAGATATAGAGAAAGTCTGTGTCCGGATGACAGGTGATAAGGGTTTCAATGGTACTGTTTATATCACCAAGGGGCATACGGTCGATATGGGATAGTCCGAAGACAGCGGTTATTACCGTGCCGTTACCCAGCTCTGACTCAATGGAAAAACTTCCGCCTGTACTTTCCGCCGCATATTTAAAAAACGGAACGCCAAGGCCCACTTTTCTGGTTTCCCTGGTGGTAAAAAAGGGATCAGTCACTTGAAGTGCCTGTTCCTTTGTCATGCCGCAGCCGTTGTCCTCAATGGTAACAACCAGTTTGTCTGCAGCCGTTTCTACGGAAACAAGAATGGTAACCAGGGTAGCCCCTGCCCGCGTGGAGTTTTCCGCCACATCCAGGATATTTAAAGAAATCTCTGTCATCATAAGCGTGACTTTCTATTCGTACTTTGCAAGTATGTCATGAACATCATCAGTGGTCAGCCTACCGTAAACATCCCCGTTCACCATCATGACGGGAGCCAGGCCGCAGGCACCTACGCAGCGGCAGGAATCAAGGGAGAACTTTCCATCCGATGTACACTCGCCGTTGGTAATCCCGAGGATTTCCTCAAGCTTATGGAAGATGTCTCCGGAACCTTTTACATAACAAGCAGTTCCTAGACAGACAGATACCTGGTACTTGCCCTTTGGCTGAAGTGCGAATTGGGCATAAAAAGTTGCAACGCCATAAATCTTCTCTAGGGGAATACCCGTTTCGTCAGAAATTATGGTCTGGACTTCGATTGGAAGATAGCCGTAAATCTCCTGTGCCTTTTGCATGATAGGCATGAGAGATCCTTTTGTGTCTTTGAGCAGGGCGATTGCTTCCTTTAAAGCAGCTTCCTGCTCTTTGGTCCCGTTAAATTGGACGCCTTGTGTTTTACAAGCCATTTTATAACCTCCTTATATGTTGCTTATGCAATGTACATGATATTTTAACATGTTATGAATCAAAAATCTATAGTTTCGGCAACATTCGATAAAAAAATAACGATCCTTCCGTGGAATCTTTCTATACCTGGCGCCCTATTTATGTTATAATAGTCAATAATGATACGAATTGTGTGAATAGTGCGAATCAAGTTGCCCAAAAGCTGGCAGGAAGAGGGAAAGGGGAGCATCAATATGACAGTAAGAGATGTAAGAGATATACTGGGTGCCAAGGTGCTTGCAGGAGAGGACCACCTGGATGAGGAGGTAAAGAGTGCCTGCGGCTCTGATATGATGAGCGATGTGCTGGCGTTTTCCAAGGATCATTCGGTCCTTCTTACGGGACTTTGCAACCCCCAGGTAATCCGTACGGCGGAGATGCTTGACATTGTCTGTATCGTATTTGTCAGGGGAAAGAGGCCGGATGAATCCATGCTTTTGATGGCAGAGGAGCGGGGAATCATGATCCTGTCCACCGGGCATCGTATGTTCTCGGCCTGCGGCCTGCTTTTTGAGGCAGGACTTCACGGAGGTGCGATCTGATGACGGATATGATAACGTTTCACTACGGGATATCCCCTGATGATTTTACAAGAGCAGGGGAAGCCAGCAGTGATGTGAAAAGCAAGCTGAAAAAGATGGGGGTCGCCCCGGAAGCGGTGCGCAAGGTGGCCATTGCCATGTATGAAGGGGAGATCAATATGGTGATCCACGCGCAGGGGGGAGAGATAACCGTTAATATAACTACGGACAGGATCGAGATGATCCTGGCTGATGTGGGTCCGGGAATACCAGATGTCGGTCTGGCCATGCAGGCGGGATATTCCACTGCGCCGGATGCAGTGCGTTCCCTGGGCTTTGGAGCCGGAATGGGGCTTCCTAATATGAAAAAGTATTCGGATGAGATGGAGATCGATACGGTATTAGGAAAAGGAACGACCATTCGTATGATGGTGAATATATAAAAAGCTGGGCGATAATGTGGAAACACCCTTCGGGGGTATACCTTTATGCCCAGAGGGCGTGGGCGAAACGCGGAAACATCCTTCGGTATACTTTTATGCCCAAAGGCTATGGGCGATAAAGAGGAAATGAGGTAAAAAGGTGGATAAATTTTATCATTCAGTAAGACTTGATGAAGAGCTTTGCATGGGGTGTATCAATTGTATCAAACGGTGTCCTACTCAGGCCATCAGGGTGAGAAACGGCAAGGCACAGATCAACAGTAAATTCTGCATTGACTGCGGGGAGTGCATCCGGGTATGTCCTCACCATGCAAAACATGCTACATATGACAAGTTGGAGGCTCTGAAACAGTATGAATATACGGTGGCATTGCCGCCGCCCTCCCTATACAGCCAGTTTAACAACCTCGATGATGTGAATATCGTCTTAAATGCTCTTATTATGATGGGGTTTGATGATGTATTTGAAGTAAGCGCGGCGGCGGAGCTGGTGAGCGAGGCTACCAGGGAATATTTAAGTGAAAATCCGGACAAACTTCCGGCCATCAGTACCGCCTGTCCTTCCGTTGTACGGCTCATAAGGGTTAAGTTCCCAAACTTAATTCCAAACCTCCTGCCATTAAATCCTCCGATTGAGGTGGCAGCCATCCTTGCAGCCCAAAAAGCAATGGAAAAAACCGGACTTGAGAGGGATAAGATCGGAATCATATTCATCTCCCCCTGTCCATCTAAGGTGACCTATGTGAAATCCCCTCTGGGAACGGAACGCAGTGAGGTGAATAAGGTGCTTGCCATAAAGGACTTATATCCCCAGCTCTTATCCTGTATGAAGGCGGTGGGAGATGATCCGCCTGAAATTGGGACTTCAGGCAAAATCGGAGTCAGCTGGGGGCGCAGCGGAGGAGAGGCAAGCGGCCTATTTACCGAGGATTACCTGGCAGCAGATGGCATTGAAAATGTCATAAGGGTCCTGGAAGATATGGAGGATCAGAAATTCACGAATCTGAAATTTGTAGAACTCAGTGCCTGCAACGGCGGCTGCGTGGGTGGCGTACTCACGGTAGAAAATCCATATGTAGCGGAGGTAAAGCTCAAGCGGCTTCGAAAGTACATGCCTGTGGCAAGGAGTCATATGCAGGCGGGAGCCGAGGAACTGGTAAAGTGGACCAAGGAGGTTCACTATGAGCCGGTGTTTAATTTAGGCGAAACCATGATGGAAAGCTTTGCAAGGCTTAATCAGGTGGAACGGCTGTTAAAGAAGCTCCCCGGCTTAGACTGCGGTTCCTGCGGTGCTCCTACCTGCAAAGCCCTGGCCGAGGACATTGTTCGGGGAGAAGCAGTGGAATCGGACTGCGTTTATTTCCTCCGGGACAATGTGCATAAGCTGGCGGAGGAAGTTTCCAGGCTGGCGGCCGATATTGTGGAAGGCGACAGAGACAGCTATGAGAAATTCAAGGTCATGACAAAATATATCGAGAGAATTTCTGATGAAATGACTCAGCTTGACAGAAAAGAAGGGAGGAAGCGCAATGACAGTAAAAGAACTGATTGACAGCGATTTATTTGATGTAATTAATGAAGGAGAAGAGCTTGACCGTGAGATTAAAAAGCCTTTTTGCTGTGATTTATTGAGTATTGCAATGGGAAGAGCGGCAGAGGGGTGCGCATGGGTAACGGTGATGGGAAATGTAAATACCCTTGCGGTAGCCTCACTTGCCGACGCTGCCTGCGTAGTCATGGCAGAGGGTACTGTTCTTGACGAAGCAGCTGTGAAAAAGGCAGCGGAACAGAAGATTACGGTTCTAAAAACAGAGCTGCCCATCTTTGAGGCCGCCCTGCTGATCTATCAAAGGCTGCCCCATGATGAACTTAACTTATGATCTTCACATCCATTCCTGCTTATCACCGTGCGGGGATGATGATATGACTCCGGCAAATATTGTGGGGATGGCTGCTTTAAAAGGGCTTGACGTGATCGCGGTGACGGATCACAACTCCTGTAAAAATTGTCCGGCTGTGTTACATTTTGCAAAGGAATATGGGATCGTTGCTTTACCGGGAATGGAAGTCTGTACATTGGAGGAAGTACATGCAGTATGCCTGTTTGCCCATCTTGATAAGGCTATGGAGTTTGATAAGTACGTGTATGAACGGTTGATGGCATTTCCAAACAATGAGGAAATATTTGGGAAGCAGCAGATATATAATAAGGAAGATGTCCTATGCGGGTCAGTGCCAAATCTTCTCATTAACAGCGTGGACATCTCTTTTGACCAGTTGTGGGTCCTGGTCCGGTCTTATGGAGGCGTTATGTTCCCGGCCCATATCGATAAGTCTGCCAACAGCCTGCTCTCAAATTTAGGCTTTGTGCCTCCTGACAGTCAGTTCACAACGGCGGAGGTAAAGGACCTTACAAGGCTTCATGAGCTTAGGAAAAAGAATCCTTATCTGGAGGGCTGCCGGATCATCAGCAATTCCGATGCACATTATCTGGAGGACATTCATGAGCCAAGGTTAACGATCGAAGCAGAGGAAAAAAGCATGGAAGCAGTGG
>DEYX01000180.1 GCA_002365025.1 Hungatella sp. UBA3147
GGAGACAGGAATTCGTGCTGAAAACTGGTTAAGATCACTGGCACTGGTGGAAGAAAGTGAATCCATTAGTGACGGGTTTATAGAAGAAGTGGAGCTATGTCTCGAAACGCACGGGGAACGTCTGCTGGAACATTTTAAAGAGCACAAATACATCAGCAATTGGGGTGTTATAGAAAGCAGCGGATTGCTTTTGCTTTCCCTCATCATGCCGGAGGGAAATGAAAAGAAAAACGAATATGAGAGGGCAGCTCTAAAACGCCTGGAGCAGGCGGCAGCGATCCAGGTTCTTGCAGATGGCACCCAGTGGGAACAATCCCCTATGTACCATAATGAAGTTTATCATTGCTTTTTAAATGCGTATTATTATGGAACGCGCGGGAGGCTTGTTTTACCTGAAATCATAGGGGAAACTGTCAGGAAAATGGCGTTTGTCAACGGGACCTGGATAAAACCGGATCATACTCAGTTTGCGCAGGGAGACAGCGATGTTTCAGATTTAAGGGACCAGATAACGGCGGGAGCGATTGTTTTAAAGGACCCTGTCCTTAAATTCTGGGGCTATGAAAAAGCGGATTATGAGAGCGCCTGGCAGTTTGGAATGGATGAATGTGAAACCTATGACGCTATGAAGAAGAAAGAACCCTCCTTTATGTCGGCAGAGCTGCCGTTTAGCGGAAATTATTACCTTCGCAGCGGCTGGGGGGAAGATGATAATCTTCTCCATTTTCATTGCGGAGAGACCGGAGGCGGGCATGGCCATGCCGATAAGCTTCATGTGGATTTGGTTATAAACGGTGAGGATGTTCTGGTGGATTCGGGAAGATATACATACGTAGACGGACCTGACCGGTTTGCATTCAAAGAGCCTGGGGGACATAATGTATCTCTGGTGGACGGAGAACTGTTCAGCCGTTGTGAAACATCCTGGATTTACAAGGAGCTTTGCACATGCTTAAAGCAGCAGTATCACGAAGGACATTCCGGAGCTTATGTTGAAGGCAGCCATATGGGATACCTTGACCGGGGCGTGCTGGTGAACCGGAAGATCATCTGGATTAAACCGGATGTATATATTCTGGTGGATGATTTTTACGGCACGGGAATGCATACCTTTAAAAGCCTGTATCATTTTTCAAGGTCCGGAAAGGTAAGCTGTGGAGAGAATGAAATCTTGTTTGAGGGAAATAAAACAAAAGCCTTCATCCAGTTCCCCCACAAAGACGAAACGCTGGAACTTTATGTAACGGAACAGTCCTGTCATTACAATGAAAAGTCAGAGAATAAAACCTGCAGGGCAGTCAGTACTGCTGAGGGCTTTTACAGCAGGATTGCTGTGATAAACGGAGGTCCGAAAGAAACGGCAGAGCCTGCCCAGGTGGAAAGCATTGGGTTATGGTCCGTGATTCATGAAAAAACGCTGGATCGGAAGGATGCGGAGGCTCTAAAGATTGTGGCAGAGGGTAAAGAGTATATTTTATTTTTAGCTCATAGGGAAGTACTGACCCCTACCGATATTTTACAGTATGAGAATTGCCTTGGCTATGGGAAAGCGGTACTTTTTGACCGGTCCGAGGAAAAGGAACAAGTGGTTACCGGAGAAATTCTGGCCTGGTAGCGGTAAACAGTTAATATAATATCGAATTTTAGCAGAGGAATTATATATGAACAGGGATAAAGCAGCAATGGCATTTCTGAATGCCATGGAAATTACAATGAGACATCAAAACAAGTTTTTAAAGGGATTTCCAGCTCCGGCAAGCGAACATAACTGGTATCCGGTTATTGAAAATAATGACTGGACCGCAGGCTTTTACACGGGGATGTTATGGATGTTTTTTGAGGAAGGGAAAAACGAAAGCTTTCTGGAAGCAGCGAAAAGACAGATAAAAAGCTTCCGGAGCAGAATCGAAGAGCGGGTCGTGGTGGACCACCATGATATGGGATTTATTTATATGCCTTCCTGTGTGGCTGCCTGGAAGCTGACAAGAGACTCCTTTGCCAGAGAGACGGCTCTGCTGGCAGCAGATAACTTAAAGGCCAGATTTCAGGAAAAAGGGAGTTTTATTCAGGCATGGGGGCAGCTAGATGATCCGGAAGAATACCGGTTGATTATTGACTGTCTGCTGAACCTTCCGCTTCTCTATTGGGCATCTGAGGAAACAAAAGACATGTCTTATCAGGAAGCTGCGCTCAAACATTTAGAAACAGCGCGCAGGGTATTGGTTCGTGATGACCATTCCACGTATCATACCTATTATTTTGACCCGGAGACGGGAGAACCGGCGTATGGGGCCACCAAGCAGGGATATGCAGATGATTCGGCATGGTCCAGAGGACAGGCGTGGGGCGTTTACGGGCTGGCACTGAATTATTCAAACTGCAGAAAGCCGGAAATCGTGACACAGTGGAAGGGTGTGACGGATTATTTCCTTTCTCATCTGCCGGAAGATCTGGCTGCCTATTGGGATTTTTATTTTATGTCCGGTGACGAGCCAAGGGACAGCTCTGCGTCAGCGATTGCGGTTTGCGGGATCCTGGAGGCATACAAACAGGGAATGTGTGACGAGAGTTATAAAGAGAAGGCAGAGGAAATACTGGAAAGTCTGATTGACCATTATGCGGCCCGCCCGGAAGATGATGGGAACGGTCTTTTGAAACATTCCACTTACGGCCGTCTTTTAGGAGAGGGAATTGACGAATACTGCCTCTGGGGAGATTATTTTTATGTGGAGGCATTGATGAGAGTGATGAATCCCGGCTGGGAGCCTTACTGGTTATAAAAGCCCGGTTTATTATTTTGCATTCATACAGGTTACGATCTGACATTCTTTTTTGGTATACATTTTTTTATAATAAGTTTACAAGACAGACAACGCTCTGTCTGAGTACATAATGGAGGTATTTAAATGAAAAGGGTAAATAAGGTATTGGCGGCAGCTTTAGCAGCAAGTATGGTTTTATCAGGCTGTGGAGCCGGTACATCCAAAACAGCAGAAAGCAGCCCTTCTGAAGAAAGCAAGGGAGCAGAAAGTGTGGCAGCAGAAACCAAAGAGCAGGGGTCTAAAGAACTGGAAGGTACGTTGGTGTACTGGTCAATGTGGAATGATACGGAGCCTCAGGGAGAGGTATGGCAGGAAATCGTTGACGGTTTTATGAAAAAGTATCCAAAGGTTAAAGTAACCGTTCAGTGGTGCGGACGTGATAATAAGAAAATCTTAAAGCCTGCAATGGAAGGTAATGAGACAATTGATATATTTGAATATCCTTTTGAAATTGATTTAAATGAATATGTTCTTGATCTGTCTCCCTATGTGGATAAGGTGTATGATACCACAGACGGAAAACCTTTTAAGGATACCTTGATTCCCAGCCTTTTGATTACACCGGGAACCATGACCGGACGGACGGATATTCTTCCGGCAGTAGGCTATAAGCCATGGATGTCTTTGTTCATGTACAACCGCGCCATCTTTGAAGAGGCTGGCGTAACAGCGGAGCCAAAGACATGGGAAGATTTAGATGCGTCCTGCGCAAAGATCAAGGAAGCCGGATATGTTCCGATCACCTTTGACGATGCATATGCTTCCTGGCTTCCCGGCATGTATCTTGCCAGGGAAAAAGGTCAGGACTGGGTACAGGAACTTGTAAAAGATACCACTGGCGAGATGTGGAAGGATGAAGCGGTGGTCAATATGGCCAAGGCATTTGAGGATTTTGCAAAGAAGGGTTATTTTGATGCCAATGTAAGCGGCAATAAATGGCCGGCAGGACAGGTGGATTTTGGAAACGGAAAGGTTGCCATGTACTATAATCTGACCGGTCTGCCTACCGAGGTTGCGGATATCGCCGGACCTGATTTCCAGTGGGGCGGCTTTTCTTATCCTGATGTAACGGACGGCGCAGGACGCTGCGGCAAAGAGGATCCCACTGGCTGTACGCTGCTGGCTGTAAACAAAAACACTGCGGATCCGGAGCTGGCCATGGAATTCGTGGCATATGCCTTAAGCAAGGAAAATGATGCTAAAATGGTGGAGCGTGCGGGAACCACACCTGCAACCGTGGATACTCAGTGGCCGCCGGCTCTGGCAAACATGAAAGATGCTTTGGAACTCGTAGAGGTACCGCTTAAATCGGGCGGGGATATTGCATCCAATCCGGACTTATCCCCTACAATATCTGAAAACTTTATCAAACTGGCAGCAGGACAGATTACCGCAGATGAGTTTGTTGCCAATATGGCGGCAGCAGCAAAGCGGTAAATGCATATGCGGCAGAATCTTAAGAAGTATGGAAGAGGGCGGCGCTCTCTTCCATATTATATGCCAAAAATTGGAAGGAGAAGGTGAATATGAAAAGCAAAAAATGGTTTGTCGTGCGTTTTCTGGCTCCGGCAATGCTGTGCCTGTTGGCTATTTTTCTCTATCCTGCACTGAGAACGATTCTGATGAGCTTCAACAAGGTGGGCTTTGTGACGGACAACATGAAGGATTGGGAATTCATCGGATTTGCCAATTACACCAAGCTGATGGGAAGTCCTCTGTTCAGAAGGTCCCTGTGGAATATCTTGAAGATCTGGATAGGAGGGGGAGTGGTCATACTGAGCCTTTCCATGCTGTTTTCCGTCATCATTACCTCCCGTATCAAGGGAAAAAAATTCTGGAAGGCCATGCTCTACCTTCCCCATATTATCAGTTCAGTGGCACTGGTTACCATGTGGATGCAGTATGCATACCACAATCAGTATGGGCTGTTCAAACGACTGTTTGAGCTGATTCACTGGAATTCCATGGCACAGTTTCAGTGGACTGCACCGGAGAATCTTTTTCTGGCAATGATGATTGCCTACAGTTATGCGGGAGTAGGATTTTATATGCTGATTATGGTGGCAGGAATCGATGGGGTTTCTGAGGATTACTATGAGGCATCCCGGATAGAAGGAGCAGGAATCTGGCAGCAGTTTTGTTATATCACCCTTCCGATGTTAAAAGATATCATTAAGAGGTGTATCGTTCTGTATTCGGCTTCGGCTGCCGGTTTCTTCGTATACTCCACGTTGTTTTCCTTTAATACGGAAAATGCGACGGTCACCCCAATGGTATATATGTATGAAGTGGTGTTCGGTACAGGAGTCGGCTCCAGCAGTGCAGAACTAAACGTAGGCGCAGGTGCTGCTGCAGGCGTGCTGATCATGCTTGTGGTACTTATTGTAAATGCCGTACTGAACCGTATCATCCCTTCAGAAGATGGACAGTGAGGAGGAAATAGAAAATGAATCGCTTTGGAAAGAGAAAAGTACGATGTAAGAAACAACTTCGTTTTATACCCGGTTATCTTCTTCTGGGAATATGGCTCGCATTTACAGTGGCTATGATCGGTTGGATTATTCTGGCCTCCTTAAGCACAACAAAGGAGATCTTTGGAAATCAAATATTATCCAGTGGACTGCATTGGGAGAATTATGCCAATGTGCTTCGTAAGCACAAGATGTCCGTATACTTTGCAAACAGCATCATATACAGTCTGAGCGGCTGCATAGGGATCATTCTGATTGCAGCCCCGGCGGCTTATGTGCTTTCCCGTATTTCATTTCGTGGAAAAAGTGTCATTAACAATGTGTTTGTCATTGCCATGTCTATCCCTTCTGTCATGCTGGTAATGCCTCTTTTTAAAATGGCAACCTCCATTGGTCTGATTGGCTCCCGCTGGACCCTGATTATTCTCTATATCTGTATCAATGTGCCATTTGGCGTATTTTTCCTTATTGGTTTTTTCATGTCATTACCAAAGGCACTGGAGGAAGCTGCAGAAATTGACGGTTGTACGCCAGATCAAGCATTCTGGAAAGTTATGTTCCCACTGGCCCAGCCAGGTATCATCACCTTAACGATATTTAACTTCATCAATATCTGGAACGAATATTTTATGGCTCTGATTTTTGCCAATAAAACAGGGCTTCGTACGGTTTCCACAGGACTCCAGGCAATTGTTCAGTCTATGAAATACTCCGGAGACTGGGCCGGTCTGTTTGCCGGTGTTGTTATTGTATTTCTGCCGACATTTATCCTGTATCTGTTTCTATCAAATAAGATTATGGCAGGAATAACAGGCGGAGCTGTCAAAGAATAAAGAGAGGGAGAGTGCTATGCATCAGGTTGTATTTCGGAATGTGACAAATGACTGGCATAATGCGCTGCCGGTTGGAAACGGTAAAATGGGTGCCATGATATTTTTTCGGGACCACGAGCTGCATATTGCGCTTAACCATTATGACTGTTATTATCATATTTTGCCCAAAAAAACAAAGGATGACCGGAAAGATCAGGAGAAAAGTACCTTTGATGATCCTGCCAGGATGCTGCGGACATATGAGGAGTTACGCCATGTAGTTTTGGAAGAAAGGACAACGGAGGATTACGGCAGGGCTCACTATCTTAAAATCCTTCACCCGGAACAGACAGGAAAAAGACCTGCATACAAAGGCTCCAGCTATCCCATGGCAGGTGAAATCGTATTATACCTGGATGAAAACGTAGAGACCAGCACCTCCTGTCTGCGGCTGGCAATTGAAGAGGGAAAGGTATATTTTTGCACAGGAAAGAATGGAAAAACGGCAGAAGCAAAAATATTTGTACCAAAGACAGAGGATGGCGTGATCATAGATATGAAGCAATCTGCAGATGGATTGTGGAAGGAGGCATCTATGACCACTCCCTCGAAACGGGGGCAGGGGGCTTATCACGTGGCCACAGAGGTCACTGAACATATCATATGCTTTCGAACTTCTTTTAAGCAGGATAAAACGACTGCTAAAGAGGAGGAAGTTACACCGTTTATCCAGGAAACGATTTTATACCTGCCGGAGTCCGGAAATTATGGGGAAGGAAAAGAAAGCCTGTGTTTTCCCGAAGAAGCGAAGCAATTTACGGCATTTGCAGCGGTTATGCCGGGAAAAGGCATGGCTGTAAAGCAGGGAAGATATCTGGAATGCGGACAAAAGGATCTGGAACGTACCCACGATTATGCCTGGAACCAGTTCTGGACCAGTTCTGTAAAGCTGCCGGATTATTTCCTTGAGACGCTTTGGCATCTGCATGTCTATATGATGGAATGTTCCTGCGGGAGAGGAAGTGCTTATCCGGAGCAGGCGTGCGGATTAAGCGGTCTATGGGATATCCGCAGACCTAATATGTGGGGGAGTATGTGGTATTGGGATGCCAATATCCAGACTGCCTTTTATGGAACCTATTCTTCCGGTCACCCTGAACTGTTAAAGATATTCTGCGACGGATACCTGGCATATGAAGAGGAGATCCGGGAATATACGAAAAAGGTCTATGGGACAGAGGGTTGGGCCCTCGATTATCCCCATACCCTGTACCACTGTATCCAGCCCTGGTGCACCCAGTTTTTATGGCTGTATTATCAATATAGCGGCGATATGGAGTTTCTGGAGAAAAAGGCTTATCCTGTTATGCGGGAACAAATACGTTTCTTTGAATGGCTGGCGAAAAGAGATGAGAATGGAATTTTTCACTTGGAACTGGATATTTGCCCGGAGCAGGGAACCATTGGCTGTGATACCGTAATTACGATCGCCTGTGTAAAGAAGCTTCTTATCACGGCGGTAGATGCTGCTGGTATTCTAAACAGACCGGAAAGTGAAGCTGCCGGAATGAGAGAGATTCTTTTTAGCCTTCCGGAATACAGCCTCACTTCGGATGGAAGGAGATGGAAGGATTCTCCGGAGGTGAATGACAATCTGTTTATGAGACATCCCTCTGTACTTATGCCTGTATTTCCTGCCGGTGAGGTCACCTGGGAAAGCGATAAGCTGGTACGGGAAAGAGCGGAAGAAACCTTAAAGTATGCGGTAGATCATACGGAAATCGGTACCTTTGGCCCCGGCTGGCTGGCCATGGCGGCGGCGAATTTAAAAAAAGGTACATCTGCACAGCGAATACTATATGAAAAGCTTCTGGACTATGAACTGCATTCCAATGGCCTGGGATATGAGGAATCAGAGAGGTTCATCAATTACTGCCACATTACAAAGCCGGCTCATGAACTGCCGCCTATGATGGAAGTGTCAGGATGCATTGTGAATACGGTTAATTTGATGCTTCTCCAGGCAAAAGAGGCAATCCATATATTTCCAGCCGTTCCCGATGGCGATGATAGGTTCATGGAAAAAATCGTACAATACAGGGAGGATGAGGAGGATGTGGCCAGGGAATATCCAGACTGGAAAGAGGTGGAGTTTACCGGACTTCTGGCTCCCGGAGGTTTTATAATATCGGCACAAAGGCGAAAAGGAAAAACCACCTATGTCTGTGTGGAAAGCTCCAGAGAGAGTTGCCTGAAGCTTCAAGTACCGTGTGAACTGAGCGCCAGTGGAAAGCCTTATCTGATACAAAAGCAGATGAAACAGGGAGAGCAGATTGTGCTTGGGAAGAAATCCCGGCAATCGATTTTAGCACTTCCGGAAGTATCCCTCCATAAGGCGGCACGGACCCATAGGAGAATATTCATTGGAGAAAATGAGGATACCGGCTTTTATAAGGCTGTGGATTCATTTACCTGCGCCTATGGATTTGCGAATGACAACCGCTGCATGTCCACACCATACATTTTTGATTTTGGGAGAACGGATATCATAAAGAATTATGATCCTGTTTATCACAGACAGTCTTATCTGAACGGGCAGGCCCTGGTTTATGCAGCAGGACCTCTGTCTGTTGGAATTCAGGCATACAGCGATGATCTGGGATATGGTTTTCTAAATCCCCTGGAGATCGCTATAAAGGACAGGGGTCGGCCGGATGATTTAAGACGAGATTTTCTGGAAGGCTCGGAACAGACAGAGTTTTTATTGGAACTGCCCAAAGGAAAATATGATTTTCTGGTCATTTCCGGAGATGAAGAGGAAGATTCCCTGACCACAGTAAGCCTTCCGGGGCAGGGGACCAGGATGGATGGGGCCATTATTAAAGCAGGACGGTATCAATGCAGAATTCTTCCTTATATCCAGCAAAGGGATGGGGATGCTTTCATCCGTCTGGAAACAGGCAATGGCATGAAGTGGAAATTGAATGCTATCTTTATTAACAAGGAGTATGCTTTTTTATAGAAAGGGAATGTTGCATCAGAGGCCGCAAGAACATTACCATTAGCACTCAATTATTTTACATCTCAGTTTTCATTTAATTACACGGCGATGCTTGACTTTCCTATTTGCAACAGACCGAGATTTGACAGCACCAAAAGGCTGTGATATAATGATGGCGTTTCAGTAAAGGAGAGAATACTATGAACTTCTATTTAACCAATCAACTTGTTAAGAAACTCAACTCTGTACAATTCATGCCGATGAAACATTGTACAGAGTATAGCGTATAGATGACGCATTAAGATTTCATCGGAAAGCAGGGCAATATTCATACTGATACAATTAGTATGCTATTGCTTCTTTCCGTGTGTAAATTTAGCGTATAAAAGGCTATGGGCAATGTTTTGTCCGTAGCCTTTTGCTATTAAAATATCGGTTTGTATAGAACTGAGAGGCAGAAGGCAGATACACTTATGTGTATTGTCTTCTGCTTTTTTGCGTTTTTACACATGGCTGCTGATTCAATAACAGAAATGAAAGGACTTTGATTAACATGAGCTTACTAGAAATTAACGGATTATCACATTCTTTTGGAGATAATCTGCTTTACAAAAATGCGGAATTTACCCTTAACAAAGGCGAACATATTGGTATCGTTGGACAAAACGGGACTGGAAAAAGCACTTTGATTAAAATTTGCACCGAGCAGGTAATGCCGGACGCCGGACGAATTATCTGGCAGTCCAATATCTCTGTCGGTTATCTCGGACAGTATGCGGAAATAGACCATAGCTTAACTATGAAGGAATTTTTGAAGTCAGCCTTTTCAAGACTATATGAGATGGAACATGAAATGGGCGTATTATATGAGATGGCCGCAAACGGCGATATGAGATACTTGGAACGTGCAGCAAAACTTCAGGAAGAACTTGAAAGACATGATTTTTATTCGATCGATACACATATCGAACAAGTGGCAAACGGATTGGGATTGCTTGCTATTGGTCTTGCCCGTCCGATCGAGCAAATGAGCGGAGGCCAGCGTGCAAAGGTGATTTTAGCAAAATTACTTCTGGAAAAACCAGATGTTCTTTTGCTTGATGAACCTACAAACTTTTTGGATAAAGAACACATTTCATGGCTTGCTGATTATTTATCAAGATTGGACAATGCTTTTATGATAGTGTCACATGACTTTGCCTTTTTAGATAAAATCACGAATCGTATTTGTGATATAGACAATGATACCATTACAAAATATTATGGTGCCTATTCTGAGTTTTTGAAAAAGAAAACTCTGCTGCGGGAAGATTATATCAGGCAATATTCAACACAACAAAAGGAAATTAAAAAGACAGAGGAGTTTATAAGAAAAAATATTGCCGGACGAAAATCAAAAATGGCAAGAGGCCGCCAGAAGCAGCTTGATCGCATGGATAAAATGGAAGCCTTAGCGCAGAAGGAAATAAAGCCATATTTTTATTTTCAAGAATTACCTTTGACGAATACAGAGCATTTAGCAGTTAAACACTTAGCAATTGGCTACCATTACCCTGTATTATCTGATATTGATTTTAGCATAAATGGCGGGCAAAAGGTAGTGATTACCGGGTTTAACGGAATTGGAAAGTCAACGCTGTTAAAAACTCTGGTTGGGCAAATTCCGTCCCTGCAAGGTTTATATAAATACTCTGAGCAAGTAACTATTGGATATTTTGAACAGGATCTCTCATGGCCTGATGAAGCAAGAACACCCATTCAGATTGTTTCAGATTCCTATCCGAATCTGGTAATAAAAGATGTAAGAAAAAAATTAGCCCGATGTGGTATTTCGAGTAAGCACGCGATGCAATCAATCGGGACATTAAGCGGCGGAGAACAGGCAAAAGTGAAAATGTGTCTATTGACATTAACACCCTGCAATTTTCTGATTATGGACGAACCGACAAATCATTTAGACGTTCAGGCAAAAGACTCCTTAAAAACAGCCTTGATGGAATTTCCGGGGACCGTTTTACTGGTTTCACATGAAGAAGTATTTTATCAGGACTGGGCACAAAGGGTCATTGATATAGAGAAATGGTAAAAACATTCTGAATCTCCTAATCTGCCCGGCGGCAGAAAAGAAAAAATTGCTGCTGGGCAGATTGTTTTCTGCGCTTTTATACTATTCACTTTCAACCCACACCATTTTGTATCCGGAAATGAAAAAAACAACTCAGTACTGGAACGTACATATTGCTCTAGCCAACGTATCGCCCCATCTGGTATAATAAAATCACTAATAGAAAGGACGTGAACGGATGCAGAAAATGTTAGAAAAAACACCGGATATTCTATTGTCAAGGGGAGCGAAGCTGGAGGATGAATATAAAAAGGTATATCCCGAACTGGCACCCTTAGTAAAACAATGCTTTTTAAATACGATGGATACCACTGTAAAAAGACTGGACGATGGCAGCTTTTTTGTAATTACCGGGGATATTCCGGCTATGTGGCTGCGTGATTCAGCAGCGCAGGTAAAACCCTATATAAAATATGCCAGAAAGGACAGGGAGCTATGTGAGATTATAAAAGGCATTATTCGAAAGCAGGCAGAGATGGTCTGTATCGACCCTTATGCGAATGCGTTTAATGAGAGCGCCAACGGTGCGGGACATAACGATGATACAAAGTTAAATGACTCTGTATGGGAAAGAAAATATGAAGTGGATTCCTTATGTGCCCCTGTCTACCTTTCCTGGCAGTTTTGGAAAGAGACAGGAGAGGCGGATATCTTTGACGAGAAGTATTTAGAGATGCTTCACAATATTTTAAAAGTATTTACTACGGAACAGCACCATGAGACATCTGAGTACTTTTTTAGAAGAAGTGACTGCGTGGAAACCGATACACTTCCTATGGAGGGAAAAGGAAATCCGGTCGTCCATACAGGGATGACCTGGTCTGGATTCCGCCCTTCGGATGACCGGTGTGTCTATGGGTATCTGATTCCTGCAAATATGATGGCAGTGACCGCGCTTACTTATGCAGAGGAAATATGCAGAACGGTTTATCAAAACGAAGAACTGGCCAGGAGCTGCCAAAAGCTCTTGACGGAAATCAGAGAGGGTATAGAGAGATATGGAGTTGTCCATCACGAAAAGTACGGTGATATTTACGCTTATGAAACAGACGGTATGGGACATCATATTCTGATGGATGACGCGAATTCCCCCAGCCTTCTGGCTATTCCTTATCTGGGCTACAAAGATGCTTCGGATGAGATTTACCGGAATACCCGCAGATTCATCCTGTCAGAGGACAATCCTTATTTTTATACCGGGACATACGCCAGGGGCATTGGAAGCCCGCATACACCAAAAGGATTTATCTGGCACATCGGATTAACGATGCAGGCACTCACTTCCGCTGACAGGGATGAGATAATGGAATGTCTGAGAATGATAGCCGCTACCCATGCTGGTTTAAACTATATGCATGAGTCCTTTAACCCAGAGAGCCCGGAAGAGTTTACCAGGGACTGGTTTGCCTGGGCAAATTCAATATTTGCAGAACTTCTTGATCAATTATCAATTCAAGGGTTCTGGTTCTGATCAATTATGGATGAATTATAATTATCTGCACCGGGAGGAAAACCTGGAATGAAATTGGAATGGATACATTCGAAGCCTATATTTATGCAGCTGGTTGTTTTTTCTCTCCTGATCAGCCTGATACCGATATTGATTGTCGGTACTTTCTTGTTCAGAATGCTTGAAAATATGGTGATAAGTGAGATGAAAGACTACCATGCCCAGATCACTTCCCAGTATACGAAAAATATTGAGGAAAAGCTGGAACAATACCAGAAGAGTTTAAGATTTATCTCCAACAATACGATGATATTAAGTACGTTGGCAGATAAAAGTCAAAACCCTTATGTCAGGGGAGAGATTATCAGCGAAGAGGTAACAAAATCTCTGCTGTTGGAAAAAAACAGCGAGATCAGAAACTGTATGGTTTACTCCATGATTAAAGAGAATCCTATATATGGAAACAGGGCTTCTATGATAGAAGAGGCTGGCAGGGAAATATGGTATCCGAAAGAACAATCGGTAGATGAGGGGTGGTTTTCATACTTTGTCCTTGGGGATAAAGAGCCTCTTTTATCCATAGTGAAAAAAGTAGAAAAACTGGATACGGATAGTCTGACCAGAACACAGCTGGGAATTGTAAAACTGGATGTTTACATGACAAAATTGTTTGCACCGGCCGCTTTAAGCCATGACAGCAATGCATCCTATGATGTAATTGCATATAGCGGGGATTCGGAGATACTATATTCCACTAATGCAGATACTGCTCCGGTTTTGCAGGCATATTTAAAGAACCATGACAAAGAAAACTCAAAAAGCGGTTCCATTCAGGAGATCAACACCTACGTGGTCGAGCAGAAAGACTTAGACAGCTACGGGATGAAGCTTTTGTTTCTTTTTAACAATAAGGAAATACTGGAAAGAAGAGCTGAAATCCAGTGGCTGGTGCTCCCGCTGATAGGAGTTCTGATCCTGATCATCATCGGCTGTTCGTATGTGTACAGCAGAGGTTTTTCTTCCCGGATTGCCCTTCTGCTTCAGAAGTTCCGTACAGCAGAAACCGGAGATCTGACCATACAGGCTCCTATTAAAGGAAAAGATGAGATAGCAGAACTGGATCACCAGTTTGATCATATGCTGTTTAAGCTGGATCAGCTGATCAAAAAGAATTATATCCAGCAGCTGGTAAATAAGGAAAACCAGCTTCTGAATCTGCAGCTGCAGATTAATCCTCATTTTCTATATAATACCTTGGAGACGATCAGTTCTATTGCAGCAGTGAGGCAGGTATTTGTGGTGTGTGATATGTGTCAGAGGCTGGGGGAGATTTTCCGGTACAGCCTGGGAAAGGATTATGGTGAGATCGTAACACTGGAACAGGAGCTGGCCCATATTAAGAACTATATTTTTATTCAGAAAATCAGGTATGGAAATCGTTTTGAGGTTTTCTACAATATTGAGGTGGATGACCAGAAGTATTACCTTCCCAGATTTATTTTGCAGCCGATTGTGGAAAATGCGATTGTTCATGGTTTGGGTGAACTGACCAGCACAGGAACATTTGAAATCTCCGCTTATGAAAAAGAGGATATGCTCTGCATCTGTATTGAGGATGATGGCGTGGGCATGGACAGTCAGGGCGTGGAAGCGTTAAGTGCTTATATTAACAGTACCGAACCGGATAAAAAGAAGAATAAAAGCATAGGAATCAAGAATGTAAACCAGAGGATTAAATTGTTCTGTGGGGAGCAGTATGGAATAATCATAAAAAGTCATCCGTATCAGGGCAGCCGGTTTACACTTCGTCTTCCTGTAGTCAAAGGAGGTGAGGCGGATGAGACATAATTTACTGATTGTAGATGATGAAGAATTAATACGCCAGGGATTACGGGCACGGCTTGAGTATCTGAAAATTAATACTTATGAAATATTTGAAGCAGCAAATGGTATGGCAGCCTTAGAGGCTGTAGAAAATCATCCGATTGATATTGTGATTACGGATATAAGGATGCCGGACATGGACGGGCTCACCCTGATTCATGAAATAAAAAAGCTTCAAAAAGACATGCAGTTTGTAGTCTTGAGCGGTTATGCAGAGTTTTCTTATGCGGAAACTGCAATTCGCCTGGGAGTAAAAGCTTATCTGTTGAAACCTCTGTCCAATGAAGAACTGAAAAAGACATTTAATAAGCTATATCTGGATATGGAACTGGATTCTAAAATCAGAAATGCCATGTGGAGGCAGACGAGAATGGACCGGGAAAAGCAGGAATACCTTCAGGAGAAGGCAATCAACGCACTGCTTTTTGACACCGCAGCTGAAACCATGGATTATAAGGACTTAAGCAAAGTCTGCGGAATAGATACCGGTGACTGCGGCAACGATGTGTTTATGATGCTGTCTGTTATTCATATCAGCGGGGAAACCTATGACAATATGAAGTTTCGCCGGATGGATTGTGATTTAATACGATTTTCTGTTCGTAATGTTTTCCTTGAACTGGAATCTTCCTGCGGAAAACAGATTGTGAACAGCCTTTCTGACAATAATCAATTGTATGCAATCTTTTTTATGGAGGCTGAAAGGAAACTGAGGAATGAAGTGGAGCGTATTTTCCTTGAGATGAGGTCTGTTCTGGAAAAGAGGATGAATATTTATCTGACATTAGGAGTGAGCAGATACACGCTTTTACTCGGAAGAAAATCAGCTTCAGAAGCACTTGGAGCTTTGAAACAGAGAATCATTTATGGAGATTCCAATCTATACTTCTATGAAGATACCGGGATATTCTGCGAACAGAAATTTCCGGTTTCTCAGATTCATCTGTTAGATTCCTATTTGGAGAAAAATGAAATTCATAAGATAAAAAATCTTTTGCAGGAAATTTTTTCGGAAGAACTGATGCGTAAGTATGGGACACCATATTTAAGAATTATGTGGGTGCGGATTTTAAACGTAATTCTTAACCATTATGATAAGAAAAGAAAGGCTTCCAGCATGGAAAAACTGTTGATGAGCTTTAATCTGCCGGATCAGATTCAGTCGGCTTCTGAAATCCAACAGCGTATTTCCGATATCATAATGGAATGTGTCCGTGCAGAAGCTGTGAACGACATGAATGCCAGGAGCAAAATCCAGATGGCGGTCCGGTACATTCAGGAACATTACAGTGAAGATATCGCAATTAATGATTTAGCAATGAGCTATGGTATGAGTCCAAATTATTTTTCGTCTATATTTAAGGCGGAGACCTCACAGTCTGCTGTGAATTATATTACGGAGCTTAAAGTCAAAAAAGCACAGGAACTGCTTGAGAATTCGGAACTCAGCGTGGTGGATATCGCAAAGCGGACCGGATATGAAGACAGTCAGTATTTTTTTCGTGTATTCAAAAAATACACAGGTATGACTCCTCTTGGTTATCGGGAACAAAACAGAATGTAAAAGGGAAACACCGTAAATTTTGTAGAATCTCTACTAAAAAACGGTGTTTTTTTCTATACCAACAATATCAGGCTTTCTCAATTCCATGGCATACCTTAAAACTTCAGTATTAACCTTTACCATCGGGAGTAACTCTATCTGCTAAAGTGATATACACCTGGCCCTTTAGTCATAAGTAAATTACCGGACTTACACACACCAGGTTTTCTAAAATAACTTCTTTTTCGTAAAGCTTTGGAATAATTATGGTATCCTTTCCGAATTCAGTTACCGGAATCCGGTCATAAAGATGGCAGGTTAAAGTGGCTGAACCAGATTTCAGAGTGATGATATAATCTTCCGGCAGGTTAGGAGTGTATCCTGTTTTTTTTGACTGGTGAACAGAAAAATGAATCGTGCCGTTCTCCCTATGAATTTCCAGCAAAGGGCCTTTGCATACCCAGGTTTTTTGCGTATGTATGGCATCTGCCAGTTCCTGTCTTACGTCACCGTCTTTTTCACCCTGAATGTAGGTGGCGTAATGTCCGGAGAAAGAGCCTTTGCCATGCAGTTCCATGCCGCAGGTAGCAGATAGTTTTTCGCCGGAAAGCACCAGAGATTCCCAGAGCATCACAGCCTTTTCATTTACCTCATGAAGGGGTTCGGGATTATTGAAAATCTCGATAAAATCACAGCAGGAATAGTCAGTAACAGTCATTTCAAACCGGCAACCCTGGGCAAAAGGCCAGCCATAGGAAAAGGGATGAGCAATACCTACCAGTGCACCTTTGGCGCGGGCAGCCAAAAAGAGCAGCTCCGGTTTGTGTTTGTTGATGTTCTCCCAGGGCACATACTCCTTTAAGTTCAGGCAGAGAATGTGCCCATAGTAGGTTGTATATTCCATGCCCGGTATAAAAGATATGGACAGGTGGGTTTCTTCCAGAATTGCCTGGATTTTTTTATGTCCGGATATGGTATTGTGATCGGTGAGAGCAAAAGCATCCACATGATCATCTGCCATAAGCTCCGTCAGTTCACGGCAGGTACAGGAAGCATCCGATTCGTTGGTATGATTGTGTAGTTCCAGTCTTTTATACATGTCAGGTTCCTCCTATTATCGTACCCGTACAGTCAGGGTGTAATCCGTGCTGTCAAGGAGCACGGAAAAAGCCAGAATTGTAACCTTTAAAACTCCTTCAATAGAGGCCTGCGGTATGCAGCCTTCTGTGGCTTCTTCGCGAGTAAAGTGCATATGCCTGGTAGTCAGCTGCCGGTGGATGCATCCGATGAATTCATCGTTTAACATTGCCAGGGTATGAATCTCAGTTTTCATCTGGCCATAGATGGCATCCTCAAGTTCTTCCGGAGAAGATAAGGTTAAATCATAGGCTTCTTTACAGTAATCAAGCAGTCTTTGTTTCAGCCCTGGCGTTATATCTTCGGGAGAAAAGTGCCTGGGCCCGAAAGAAAATTCGATATCCAGTTCTTCATAGGTTTCATCCAGACAGACGGTATAGGAAATCTGCCCGACAAAATCTTTTGGCAGTTTTCCCTGGACCTGATAGACAGTTTTCATTTCAACCATAGTCGTATATCTCCATTTATATTTTTTGTTGATTTAGTCAAGAATAAGCAATCATTTTTGGAATGTCAAGCATCGGAAAACAATCGTAGAAATATCCAGTTTTTTTGAAAGTTGTGTGCATTATGATAAAAACAATGTTTTGATATACTACATATATTGGAAGACAATCAAGAGGTCCGGGAGAAGGGCCGGAAAGGAAGCTTTATTTGGAAAAGAGAACTTTGTATAAAGAGGGAAGCTATAAAAAAGGGAATCTGCATACCCATTCTACCTGGTCTGATGGGGTTAATACGCCAGAGGAAGTGGCGGAACATTACCGTGGCAAAGGATATGATTTTCTGGCGATCACGGATCACTGGGTATATGGAATCCATTCTGAGCTTTGCAGGGAAGATTTTCTGGTATTCCCGGGCACAGAACTGGATATAGAACTTCCTGCGAGAAAGGATCATCATCTGGTTGGGCTGGGCTTGCCGGAAACCAATAAAATCCCGGAAGGCTATACGTTTTCGGAGGAGAGAAAGCGAATTACTTTAAGTACCCCCGAGAGGGTCATAGAATATTTTGGGCAGAAGGGAAATGTCACATTATATGCACATCCGTACTGGTCGAAAGTGGACTCTGTTGATATCAAGTATCTGCAAGGGATGATAGGAATGGAAATCTATAATCATGGATCAGAATTTGAAACAAATAACGGCAGCTCGGAAACGTACTTTGACCATTTCCTCTTCGTGAGAAACAGGATTAACTGTTTTGCCACAGACGATGCACATGATTTGGAAGAACATAGTCTGGGCGGTTTTGTTATGGTTAAAACCAGGGAATTTACTCACAGAGGAATCATGCAGGCATTGAAAGATGGCAGCTTTTTCGCATCCAGCGGTCCTCTGATCGAGGATTTTTATGTAAAAGATCAACAGGCAGTGGTTATCTGTGCAGCCTGCCAGGACATCTATTTTCAGACACCTCACCGGGGCGGCCATCTGCACAGTGATGCAGAAAACTTAACAGAGGGGAAGTTTGAACTGAAAGGTGACGAGGAATATGTACGTGTGACGCTTAAGGATTCCCATGGGAAAAAGGCGTGGAGTCAGCCTGTATGGCTCTGGTTATAGGGGGGGCCTAAGATGCTGAAACTCGTAATATTCAATATAAGATGTGATTACGATCAGGATAAGAACAATAGTTTCCGATATCGAAAA
>DEYX01000009.1 GCA_002365025.1 Hungatella sp. UBA3147
GTCTTAGCTGTTTTGGGGCCGCCATCCTGGCCTTTATTCCCATCCGAATGTACAGCGGGGCAAGAGGGAAAAGGAATTTAAAATACTTTTTTTATTGGTTTTATCCCGCTCACTTAGTTTTACTATATATCCTGCGTTTGATTATTATAAAGTAAGAAACTGCTTTAAAAGGAGATCCCTATGATTTTTGATACACACGCCCATTATGATGATGAGGCATTTGATGAAGACAGGGAGGAACTGCTGGCAAGCCTTATTAACCATGGAATTGAGGCTGTTACCAATGTGGGGGCCAGTATGGAAACTTCCAGACATACCCTTGAACTGGCAGAGAAATATCCATATGTATATGGCGCCATCGGTGTTCACCCCAATGAAACCGGAGAACTGAAAGAGGAAGACTTAGCCTGGCTGAAGGAGCATTCTGCCCATAAAAAGATTGTGGCAATCGGCGAGATTGGTCTTGATTATTACTGGGATGAGCCGGACCATGAAACCCAGAAAAAGTGGTTTATCCGCCAGCTTAGCCTGGCAGGGGAAGTGAAGCTTCCTGTGGTCATCCACAGCCGGGATGCGGCAAAGGATACTCTGGATATCATGAAAGCAGAGGGGGCAAAGGACATTGGTGGAGTGATCCACTGCTTTTCTTATGGAAAAGAGATCGCCAGGGAATACTTAAATATGGGGTATTATCTTGGGATCGGAGGCGTCCTCACCTTTAAGAATGCTAAAAAGCTGAAAGAAGTAGTGGAGTATATGCCGATGGAGCAGCTGGTCCTGGAGACAGACTGCCCTTATCTGGCTCCCGCTCCCAACAGGGGAAAGCGTAATTCCTCCTTAAATCTTCCTTATGTAGTGCAGGAGATCAGCGCCATTAAGGGAATCCCGGAAGAAACAGTTATAGATATCACCAATCAGAATGCCAAAAGGCTATACAGGCTTAAGGAACAGCCATAAAAGAAAACGGAGGACAGGTATGGCAACACTGGGAAATCCCCAAAAAACAATTGAGATCATAAAGAAATACGAATTCGCATTCCAGAAGAAATTCGGACAGAATTTTTTAATAGATACCCACGTTTTAGATAAGATCATAGCCGCGGCAGGCGTAACAAAGGATGATTGCGTTTTGGAAATCGGGCCGGGGATCGGTACGATGACACAGTACCTGGCTGAAAATGCCAGACATGTCGTGGCAGTGGAGATCGATTCAAACCTGATCCCCATTCTCAACGAGACTTTGGCGGATTATGAGAATGTGACCGTTATCCATGCAGATATTCTAAAAGTTGACATCAATCAGATAACGGAACAATATAACGGCGGACGTCCCATCAAGGTGGTTGCAAACCTTCCGTATTACATCACAACTCCTATTATTATGGGTCTTTTTGAAAACAAGGTTCCGATCGACAATATCACGGTCATGGTTCAGAAAGAAGTGGCGGACCGCATGCAGGTAGGGCCTGGCTCCAAGGATTACGGAGCTCTCTCCCTGGCCGTTCAGTATTATGCAGAGCCCTATATTGTGGCAAACGTCCCGCATAACTGCTTCATGCCCCGTCCTAATGTAGGGTCTGCGGTCATCCGCCTGACCCGCCACAAGGAACCACCGGTAAAGGCAGAAGATTCAGGGCTTATGTTCCGGCTGATCCGCGCCTCCTTTAACCAGAGAAGAAAGACACTTCAAAACGGATTAAACAATTCGCCGGAGATTCCCTTTACAAAGGAGCAGATCACGGAAGCGGTTGAAAGCCTGGGACTTGGGGCATCTGTACGGGGTGAGGCATTGACTTTAGAGCAGTTTGCTTCCCTCAGCAACTATTTTACAGGAATGAAAGGATAAGAGCAGGAGGGATTATGTCGGATTCGCTGATTACAAAACGCGCAATAGCGGAAGCCTTAAAACAGGTATGCAGGGAAAAACCCTTTGATAAGATATCCATATCCAATATCACATCTGTATGGGGTTTAAACCGGCAGACCTTCTATTATCATTTTCAGGATAAATATGAACTTTTAAGCTGGATCTATTACAATGAGAATTTTGCTAAAATAGCAGAAGACATTAACCTTGAGAACTGGGACCAGAAGATTTATGAACTGCTTAAGAATATGAAAGAAGAAAAGGCCTTTTATATCAATACCATAAAAGAACAGGAACATACCTTTGAGAGCTATCTGTTTGATATGGCAAAGGCCCTGTTTTCCGAAGCAATTATAAAGCTGGATGAAAAGAAGAAGCTCACCGATGAGGAGAGGGATTTTGACGCAGGATTTTATGCGTATGGCATTTGCGGGATTATCGTTGACTGGGTGGAGAAGGGAATGAGAACAGAGCCGCAGCTCGTGGCGGAACGCTTAAAAAGCCTGGCCAAGGCTTCGGAGCGGGCTGGTTATCTCCGGAGCCAGGCTGGGCTTTAAGAAAGCTTATGCATGATGATATCCAGGCATTCTTCCTTGGTACAGCTTTTAATGAGCGAAACCAGATCAGAATAAGAAAAAAGCTCTGCAGCGATAGGACTGAATTTTTCCAACAGCTCTTCTAAGTTCCGGGCGGTTCGCTCCGGAGATTTCTGCCCATTTCTTAACTGGTGGAGCAGCGCCGTTTTAAGGACGGACTCCCGGATATGTTTGTGTATAGTGGCCGACATAAAAAGTCCTCCTTTATTATTATATTCATATTAAAATAAGGTAAAAAAATCTTCTATAGACAAAATTGAATATTTGTCTGGTTTTACGACATCATTTCCCTGATGTCGTTTTTTTATACAACTGAAAAACCATGTATGGTGACGGATAAAATGAAGTATGATAATATAAGCATATCAGTTAACACAATTCATAGAATGGAGCGTTGCATATGAAAGGAAAAAATAATTTCGGAAAAGTGCTTGCATGGGGAGCTGCGGCAACTGCGGCAGGAGTAGCCGCAAAAAAAGCCTATGATTATTCAAAAAAACAGATGGATTTAAAAAGTGAAGAAAACATAAGGCATATGGAAAATGGGCAGGCCCCTGGAAAAGCGTATTTTGTAGGCGGCGGTCTGGGAAGCATGGCAGGAGCGGCTTATCTTATACGCGACTGCAACATGCCGGGAGACCAGATCACGATTTTTGAAGGAATGCATATTCTTGGAGGAAGCAACGATGGTATCGGAACCCCTGAAAAAGGCTTTGTATGCCGGGGCGGACGTATGCTTAATGAAGAGACGTATGAAAACTTCTGGGAACTGTTCCGTACCATCCCGTCATTAAATAACCCTGCCAGGAGCGTGACCGAAGAGATCTTAAGCTTTGACCATGCCCACCCGACCCATGCTAAGGCCAGGCTTGTGGACAAGGATGGAACCATCCTTGATGTGAAGAGCATGGGATTTACCCAGCAGGAACGCATGGCCATGTTAAAGCTTATGAATACACCAGAAGAAAAGCTGGATGATATGACCATAGAGGAATGGTTCGCTGACATGCCTCATTTCTTTACAACGAATTTCTGGTACATGTGGCAGACCACCTTTGCATTCCAGAAATGGAGCAGCCTTTTCGAGTTCCGCCGCTACATGCGCCGGATGATCCTGGAATTTTCAAGGATCGAAACTTTGGAAGGGGTAACTAGAACCCCATTAAACCAGTATGACAGTGTGATCCGTCCTTTGGAAAACTATTTAAGAAAACAGGGAGTTGTCTTTGCGGAAAACTGTACGGTTACTGATATTGATTTCGCAGATGGAGACGGGATTACGGCTAAGGTGCTTCACTTAAAAGATAACGGCATAGAAAGACAGGTGGAGCTTCAGGATGGCGATATCTGCATCATGACCAATGCCTGTATGACCGACAGCGCAACCCTGGGAGATCTTCACACTCCGGCACCGGAGCCTGTTTTAAGACCTATATCCGGGGAATTATGGACCAAGGTATCTGCAAAGAAGCCTGGCCTTGGTAATCCTTACCCATTCTTTGGCGATGTTCATGAGATCAATTGGGAAAGCTTTACCGTAACAAGCCGTGGAAATAAGCTTCTTAAATTGATTGAGGATTACTCCGGCAATGTACCTGGAAGCGGAGCACTTATGACCTTTAAGGATTCCAACTGGCTGATGAGCATTGTTGTAGCTGCCCAGCCACATTTTATCAATCAGCCTATGGACCAGACAATCTTCTGGGGATACGGGCTTTATACGGATCGTGAAGGAGACTTCATAAAGAAACCGATGAAGGATTGTACCGGAGAGGAAATGCTCATCGAGCTTCTCCATCATCTTCATATGGAAAACCGTAAGGATGAAATCCTGGCAGATGTAGTCAATGTCATTCCCTGCATGATGCCTTATGTAGATGCCCAGTTCCAGCCACGCAAGATGACTGACCGCCCGAAGGTAGTTCCTGCCGGCTCTACCAACTTCGCCATGATAAGCCAGTTTGTGGAGATTCCGGACGACATGGTATTCACCGAAGAATATTCGGTAAGGGCAGCCAGAATCGCTGTTTACACCCTTATGGGATCAAATAAAAAGGTTTGTCCGGTCACCCCATATGTAAAGGAACCAAAGGTTTTAATGAAGGCAGTTCAGACCTCATATCGTTAATAAAATACTAAAATGTCTTTTTGGGCCAGACACTTTCCGCTCCGGGAAATGTCTGGCCCTTTACCAAATTACCGTGTTAACACGCGTGTGTCATAAATTTCCACGCTGCAAGAACCGTCTTTCTGTGGTATGCTAAAACCTGCGCTGTCTGCGAAGGGCGGACGCAAAAAATAGCAGATATGGAGGAACAGATATGAAGAAAATGGCGCTTGTATTAGCGGCAGTCCTTGCTTCAGGGATGATCCTGACAGCATGCGGGGGTTCCGGTAAATCCGGTACGGCCGGCAATGAAACACAGAAAACAGAAGCAGCAGGAAATACTGCAGGGGGTCTTGATCTGGCAGTTCAGATTGGTCCAGATCCGGAAACTATTGACCCGGCCTTAAATTCATCAATTGATGCAGCTAATATGATCCTGCACGCATTTGAGACACTTTTGACCTTTGATAAGGATAATAGTATTATTCCCGGACAGGCAGAATCCTATGATGTGAGTGATGACGGTCTTACTTATACGTTTCATTTAAGGGATGGTTTGAAATGGAGCGACGGCTCTGAGCTTACATCAGAAGACTTCGTATATTCCTGGAAGCGTCTGGCAGACCCTGCAACAGCAGCTCCTTATGCAGCAGACATGCTTTCTATGGTAAAAGGATATGATGAGGCAACAGCAGGAAGTGTTGACGCCCTGGCTGTATCCGCACCTGATGCAAAAACCTTTGTAGTGGAGCTTGCGTCTCCCTGCGTTTATTTTGATAAAATCGCCACCCATGCCAGCATGGCTCCTGTTAAAGAGGATGTAGTAGAGGCAAAGGGTGACCAGTGGTCCTTAACTCCTGATAGTTATATATCCAACGGTCCGTTAAAGATGATCGAGTGGGTACCAGGTTCCCATATCACCTTTGCTAAGAATGAAAATTACTGGGATGCAGATACTGTAACCTTAAATACCTTAAAATTTGTCCTTATGGAAGATTCCAACGCAGCTTACAGCGCTTACCAGACAGGGGAAGTTTCCATGATCAAGGATGTTCCTACTGACGAAATCCCAAGCCTTGAGGGCACTCCTGATTATCATCTGGAACCTCGTATGGCGACTTCCTATACAATCTTCAACACCACAAAGGCACCTTTTGACAATACACTGGTACGCCGCGCGTTGACTCTTGCAACTGACCGGGAATATGTTGCCAGTACCGTAATGGCAGGAACCGTTTTACCAGCTAACAACTTTGTAGGCCCTGGTATATCTGATGCTGAAGTCGGTTCTTCCTTTGAAGAAGTCACCAGAAAGAACAACGGTGGCGATTACTTTAATGTAAACAATTACGAAGAAGATCTTAATAAGGCAAAAGAGCTTCTGGCAGAAGCAGGCTACCCGGACGGAAAAGGCTTCCCAGTGATCGAATATATGACCAATGATGCCGGTTATAATAAGGCAATTGCAGAATATTTACAGAGCGCCTGGAGCGAACTGGGGATCAGAATGGATATTAAGATTGTTGAATGGTCTACCTTCGCAACAACCCGCCGTGCCGGTGACTTCCAGATTGCACGCGGAGGCTGGGTATATGATTACGATGATC
>DEYX01000062.1 GCA_002365025.1 Hungatella sp. UBA3147
TTTTTATTTGGTGTTACGAAGTCAAATAAAGGCTCGTATTCTTTATATTCCAAGTCCTTTCCGGTGTACTTCTCTAAAACCGTATATTCCTCTCCAAGAACCTTTTCACACAGAGCCTCTGCCATATAATAGGTATAGACACCTGTCTGCACCTTTACATAGGTCTCTTCAGGATTTACACATAAGCCTACGTTGGAAGGAAGGGTCCACGGAGTTGTGGTCCATGCCAGAATATAGGCGTCTTCTCCCTTTACCTTAAACCGGACGATGGCGGAACGTTCCTTTACATCCTTATATCCCTGAGCTACCTCATGACTGGATAAGGGAGTTCCGCAACGCGGACAATAGGGAACGATCTTAAAGCCCTTATACAAAAGACCCTTCTCCCAGATTTTCTTTAATGCCCACCACTCAGATTCAATAAAATTATTTTCATACGTTACATAAGGGTCATCCATATCGGCCCAAAAGCCTACGGTCTTTGAGAAATCCTCCCACATGCCCTTGTATTTCCAAACGCTTTCCTTGCAATGCTTGATAAATGGCTCCAGGCCATACTCCTCGATCTGTTCCTTTCCGTCAAGGCCCAGCATCTTTTCCACTTCCAGCTCAACCGGCAGTCCGTGGGTATCCCAACCAGCCTTACGGGGAACGTCATACCCTTTCATAGTCCGGTATCTTGGAATCATATCCTTGATAACTCTGGTCAATACATGCCCGATGTGAGGTTTTCCATTGGCAGTAGGGGGACCGTCATAGAACGGATATGTCTCCCCTCCCTTACGGTTTTCCATGCTCTTTCTGAAAATATCATGGTCTTCCCAGAATTTTTCTACCTCTTTTTCTCTTGCTACAAAATTCAAGTCTGTAGGGACTTTCTTGTACATCTTTAGCGACCTCCATTTCTCCATATATAAAAAAAGCTCCCATCCCGTAATCAGGACGAAAGCCTCACTATATCTCCGTTGTACCACCTATTACCGCATACCAGCATATGCTTTCCCTTAACGCAGAAAATACGTCCTGACCTACCGCCGATGCCTTCAGCCGGAAACTCCGGAGTGATATTCGAACCCATGCTACTTTCGCCAGGCTTCCACCCTCCCCGGCTCTCTTTGGATTTCCCATGGTCCTACTGTCTCCATCAAAGTTTTTCTTTCTATTATGATGTGATAATACTAATATTACCGTATTTTTAATTATAGGGAGTAAGAAAAGAAATGTCAAGGCCATTTTGATTTTCAGCCGGCGCCCGGAAGGTATAAAGAGGAACGGGTACCGACTCATTTTCATGAAATTCGATACCCGTTCTACATGCTTTCATCCATTGGTTCCTAAATACCTCTCACGTTTTGTTTTTTGCATTGCGTTCTCTGGATGCTCTATATGAATTTTTTTCCGTTCCTTTCGCATAAAACCATCTACAATCTAAATTTTCGGCATTGCTATTTTCATTCTTCTATATTGTTATCCAGCTACCAAATAAAAATTCAATCGGGACAATCAAAATTACCCCTCGGATGAATATTTCTCTGCAGTTATAACGAACTATAGGCATATAAAGAGATTGGTAGATTTTCATTCCGGCTTCAGCCACGGTTCTCTGCTAAGGTTTAACGGTTTTTCCTTTTGCCTGAAATAGCCCTTTGCTGATTCAGGCGAAACTTATGTTTTCGGCGGAATCAACCTCCTTTTCTTTGTCATTCTCCGAAATAAATTGGAACGTCGGATTTGAAATTATTTTCTTTTGTTTATGGCTTTATTATATCCTATTTCTCTGTATTTTGCAAGACTTTTTTAATAAAAATAATAAGTTAATTATTAATTTTCAAATTGTATTGTTTTATTTAGATTATTTAATCATTTATGAATACTTGTGTGATATTTGCAGTGTTAATTATATTGTTAATTTTTTGTCAATTCCATTGTTTTTTTGTAAACTTATGGTATAATGTGCGAAAAGGTTTAGTAAAAGGAAAAAAAAAGGAGAACAGCTATGAGCCAGCGCAATTTAACTTTATTAACAGACCTTTATGAATTGACCATGATGCAGGGATATTTTAAAGAGAAAGATGCCAACGAGACCGTTATATTCGATGTATTCTACCGCAGCAATCCGGGAGGCAACGGGTACGCGATCTGCGCAGGCTTGGAACAGGTCATTGAATATGTAAACGAGCTTCATTTCGACCAGGAGGATGTGGATTATTTAAGATCCACCGGACTGTTTGAAGAAGACTTTCTGGAATATCTCCATCATTTTAAATTTTCCGGCGACATCTACGCCATTCCAGAGGGCACTGTCATATTCCCTCGCGAACCCTTAGTTAAAGTCATTGCCCCCATTATGGAGGCACAGCTGATTGAAACCGCTTTACTTAACATCATTAACCACCAGAGCTTAATTGCCACAAAAGCGGCCCGCGTCGTATTCGCTGCCGCCGGAGACGGGGTTATGGAATTCGGACTGCGCCGCGCACAGGGTCCTGATGCCGGAATATACGGTGCCAGAGCTGCCATGATCGCAGGCTGCATCGGTACCTCTAATGTACTTGCAGGTAAAATGTTTCACGTTCCGGTGAGAGGAACCCATGCCCACAGCTGGATCATGAGCTTTCCCGATGAACTGACCGCATTCCGCAACTATGCAAAGCTTTATCCCACTGCATGCATTCTACTGGTGGACACCTATGATACGTTAAAATCCGGAGTTCCCAATGCCATCAAAGTATTTAAGGAAATGCGGGAAGCCGGAATTCCTTTTACTACTTATGGAATCCGTTTAGACAGCGGAGACTTGGCATATCTTTCCAAAAAGGCCAAGAAGATGCTTGATGAGGCCGGATTTACCGATGCAGTGATCTCCGCATCCAATGACCTTGACGAGACTCTGATCAACAGCTTAAAGATCCAGGGAGCTACCATAAACTCCTGGGGGGTTGGAACCAATTTGATCACCTCCAAGGACAGTCCTTCTTTTGGCGGCGTGTACAAGCTGGCGGCGATTATGGACAAAAAGACCGGCCGGTTTATCCCCAAGATCAAGCTTTCTGAAAATGCAGAAAAGATCACCAATCCCGGAAACAAGGCCATCAAACGTATTTACAGCCGGGAGACCGGTAAGATCATTGCGGACTTAATCTGCCTGGAAGGGGAAAACTTTAAAGAAAACCATTCCCTGCTTCTCTTCGACCCCATTGAAACATGGAAGAAAACACACCTGGCTCCCAATAGCTATACCATCAGGGATCTTCTGGTCCAGATATTTAAAGACGGGAAATGCATTTATGATACTCCTGCCGTTATGGACATCCAGTCCTACTGCAAAAAGGAACTGGATACCCTTTGGGATGAATCCCGCCGTCTGGTAAATCCTCACGAGGTTCATGTAGATTTATCCAATGAGCTTTGGCATATGAAGAATCAGCTGTTAGAAAGTTATCATTTCAGAGACTGATCTGATCCGGCCTGTCCATTGTTCACAGTCTGGTCATAATCTTTTTACAGCCTGGTCAAATTTTCTTCATATTTAATCGATATACTGAAAACATCAGAAAAAGATGTTGCCAACATACTTTTAGATAAAATTTTTTTTCATAATTGCCGGTATTCCTCCATGGGATACCGGCTCCTCCCTATTTAAGGCTTCTTTTTACATATCTTCTTACATCTGTTTCCTCACAACCGAATATTCATCCCCGAATTTAAAATGAGGACAGCGTTGAAATGAATTGCTTAGAAAGCGTATCATCTCATCCTCATCCAGATTGATCTCACACTCATAGCATTCGTATTCTTCATTATAATCATAGTGTACACAATATTCACAACCCGTTTTCTGGTCCATTTTAATCTCTCCTCATACCTTTTTTCCTACTATCATTACCGCACCCACTGCTTTTTTCAGCAGCCTTCCTAAGGTCCCGTCAATGAACCAGGCAGCTGCCAGGGAGATCACAAACGTAAGGATCGTCTCACAAACGATTTTGGGTACGTAATAATGTCTTAAGAACGTCTTTTCCACCAGCCCTCTGGCTGCCTGTCCCAAAACCAGATAATGAATTAAATAAATGGAATAGCTGTATCTGCTTATGCAGCCAACAACCTTTGCAAAGGCAGGCGATTTGATGTCCCCGAAACGTTCAAATAACTGAAAGATAGCTGCAGCCATTGCTATCATGGTAGGGGCTAAGTCGTGAATTCCCGGTGTAAAGGATGGCGTAACACACTTTTGAACCATGGTAATGCAAAAACCGGCGATTCCCAGAAATGCAAAGGGAAGGCTGCTGCTGCCATACAGGCGCTTTAATGCATATCCCAGGACAAAATAGATGAGCCAGCCTTTAAATATCATATATTGAAAGCCCTCTCCCACATCAAGGCCCAAAGCCGGAAGGTAGGTGCAGATTCCCTGGACAACCACCATAAGTGCAAGAAACAGTTTTAATTCCCTGTCACTCATGGCCTTCATCATACGGGCTAAAAAAGGCGCGCAAAGATACAGCGCCATGATCACATACATAAACCACAGATGGGGCGTCATGGGAATGGTTCCTGTAAAAAGTCCCTTTCCAAAAGCTGCCAGATGTTCCTGCCACCGAAAGGGCTCCACTCCCAGATAAATAGCAAAGTACCAGTAATAAATCCCGCTGTAACATACAAAGGGAAGAACAATTGTCTGAAACCGGCTCCAGTAAAATCCCGGAATATCTTCTGTTCCGGATTTTAAAAGGAAAAGGCCGCTAAGCATAAAATAAATCCCTACAAATGCCAAAAGCACCGGCGAAAGAGCTGCAGAAAACAGCCACTGCTTAAAGTTCAGCGTTTCCCCAGGAACCGCATGAACCATAATGATGGCAAAGACCGCAAGAGTCCTTAAATAATCATATTTCACTTCCCGCTTTTTAAGCCCCATATCTCTTCCTCCCTGCTTTCTCTGGGTTTAGAAAAGTATAGCATATAAAATCCGATTTTGACAATTTTTTTATTTTATTAAAAAAAGAGTGGACAAACGGAAATTCCTATGGTATCATAATGAAGTTGTCAGAGATGACATACATAAAACGGCCTATTGGTCAAGCGGTCAAGACGCCGCCCTCTCACGGCGGAAACCCGAGTTCGATTCTCGGATAGGTCATATTAAAAACCTTCAGGAGCAGCCTGGGGGTTTTTGCGTTAAGCGGGACAGTTTTAAAATAGGAGCGCTGTTATTTTTTGATTGATGTATAAAACGATTGGTAACACATAGGTTTGTCATAGATAAAGAATATAGGAGGAGCCTGTTATGAAGAAGATTGCAGTAATATATCAATCAAAATATGGAGCGACCAGAAAATATGCGGAATGGATCGCCGGGGAATTATCCTGTGATCTGTTTGAAGGAAAAGATATAAAGGCGAGTGATCTGGAACCATATGATACCATCATTTTAGGCGGCGGCCTTTATGCCGGGGGCGTCAATGGGATTAAGATATTAACAAAGAACTTCTCTAAGTTCTCCAACAAGAATCTGGTGATTTTCACTTGCGGACTGGCTGATCCTTCCGATACAGTCAATACGGATCATATTAAAAAGAGCCTGTATAAGGATCTTACCGAAGAAATGAAGGATAAGATCAAAGTATTCCATTTACGCGGGGCCATGGATTATTCCAAACTCAGTCCCTTACATCGGTCAATGATGGCTCTTGTCTGCAAGACGACCGCAAAAAAGGACCAGAATTCTTTGACTAACGAAGACAAAGAGATGCTGGCAAGCTACGGAAAAAAAGTTGATTTTGTAAATAAAGAAACGATATTGCCACTTATAAATTATATACGGAGTTTATAAGCATTACGGGGTTAAAATGGATAATATTTCGCTGGATGAGATAAAAGACAAATTGGACTTTTTTTATAAAATGTATGATATCGTACGCTTGGTTGATCCGATCCACAAAAGGGTGCTGGATTACCGCCAGTCATCTTTAACCGGGACACCGGATGTATGCTATCATTATTGGGAAAACAACAGGATTTGTGATAATTGTATTTCAATTAGAGCTTATCAGGAAAATAAAAGCTTTGTTAAAATGGAAAAAAGCAGGGAAGAGGTTCTTCTTGTTACAGCTATTCCCATTGATAACGCCGATCGTCCGGCGGTACTTGAGCTGTTAAAAAATGCTACCGACACAATGCTCGTGGGGAACGGTGATTATAACCAGGGAGAAATATTTTCCCGCTTTATAAAGGAGCTTAATGATGCGGCGGTAAGAGACCCCCTTACAACCCTTTATAACAGGCGTTTTGTGGATGAGCGCCTTCCGGTTGATAATATTAATGCTTTGTTAAAGCATAAGCCATTGTCCGTATGTTTTATTGATCTTGATAATTTCAAATCAATTAATGACCTTTATGGGCATAAGGCGGGGGATTCAACAATCAAAGAAGCAGGCGAAGTCATTGCCCGGAATATTTCTCATGAAGATGTTTGGGCTGCGAGATATGGAGGAGATGAGTTCCTTCTTTGCCTGAGCGGCGTTGAAGAAAACCAGGCGCGTGCAATTTCTGAATGCATACAAAGGGAAATTGAACATATGCCGTTAAGCCAGGCTGTAAAAGGGCCTCTTTCCATCTCTTTTGGGATAGAAACCATGAAGGACGTTCCTGTGACTGCGGAGGAGCTTATACGCAGGGCGGATGAAAAGATGTATAAAGCAAAAAAGGAAAAAAATTCGGATTTATGATAAAAATAAGATTAAAAAATGAGAAAAACCACCCTGTATTAGGATGGTTTTTCTTTTTCTGTTTTTACTCTTTTTCTGTTTTTACTCTTTATCTGTGCTTTCAGCAATATCCTTACTGATGTTTGCAACAATTACTTCGCTTGCCGGTTCATTTATATTTGTACCATCAGGAATTCCAGTAATATTTACATTTCTGGTTACCTTGGCATCATATGTATTTGCCTTCATGATCTCTGTGATATCCAAACCGGTTGTTTCTTTTACAGACTCAATCGTCTTAGCTAAAACAGCTGGTACATAGCTCCCCATGGAAGTTACTCCTGTATCACCATTCCCGCTGTCAATAATAGTAACCTTATCAATTGCTGCTAAGGGTTCTGCAATTGCCTTTGCCATCTCTGGCAATGCCTGCACAATCATTTCCATCATTGCGGCCTGCCCGTATTTCTTCATTGCGTCCGCTTTCTTTTCCATTGCTTCCGCCTCTGCAAGACCCTTTGCCTGAATAGCAGCAGCTTCTGCTTCACCTTTGGCTTTAATACCTTCGGCTTCCTGGAGCATAGCAAATTTTTCTGCTTCCGCCTGGGCTTTTCTTGCTTCTGCCTCTTTTTCCTGCTCGTATTTCTTTGCTTCCGCTTCGCGCTGTCTTCTTGATAAGTCAGCGGAAGCTTTCTGTTCCACCGCATAGCGTTCTGCATCGGCTTTCTTATTAATTTCGGCTTCCAAAGTCTGCTGCATAACGGCAACTTCTTTGTTCTTTAGTTCTGCTTCCCGCTCTGTTTTTGCAATCTGAGCGTTTACCGTAGCGGTCTGAACTGTTTTTTGCTGTTCCTGGTTCTGGATTTCATAGGCTGCATCCGCTTCCGCACGTTTTGAGTCAGACTCTTTCTTTAATTCAGCCTTCCTGATCTCAAGTTCATTATTCTTCTGGGCTATTTCTGTTTGAGCGAGTACTCTTGCATCATTAGAGGCTTTATCCGCTTCTGCCTGGGCAATAGCAATGTCTCTTTCCGCCTGAGCTTTTGCGATGGAAGCATCTTTCTTGATTCTTGCCGTATTGTCGGCACCAAGATCCTTAATAAGGCCATTCTCATCTGATATATTCTGGATATTGCATGATACAATTTCAATCCCAAGTTTTTTCATATCTTTTGATGCTTTTGCCATTACCTGATCGGAGAAGGAATCTCTGTCAGTATTGATCTCTTTTAAAGTAAGAGTACCGATAATCTCACGCATATTACCCTGAAGGGAATCCTGTAAGTCCTGGGTAATCTGATCCTGGTTCTTATTTAAGAAGTTCTTAGCAGCTAATTTGATTCCTTCTTCCGTTGGTTCAATTCTTACTTTCGCAACAGCGTCGACATTTACGTTGATGAAATCATTGGTTGGCACAGATTGTTCTGTCTTGATATCCACCGTCATCTGACCAAGGTAAAGCTTATCTAATCGTTCAAGAAATGGGATTTTAATTCCGGCGCGTCCAATTAAAATCTTTGGCTCTTTTTTCAATCCTGAAATAATGAAAGCCCTGTCTGGCGGTGCCTTTACATATCCGCTTGCTAAGATACCGAGCAGGACAATTACAGCTGCAGCAGTAAGAACGAATGGTAAAATGATCTCTAACATAATTTCTCCTTTCAATCATAAAAAGTTTCAATCGGGTGTTTTTAGGAATACTTTTTCAAATTTCTCCGGGTCTTATGAAATTTCGTTATAATAATCCATCGGTTTATTACCATGCCATTCCTCGCTTAAAAAAACTTTTTCAAGCATATTGTACACAGCATCTTTTGCACTGGGTTCGAGTGCCATAAATTCCCGAATCATAATACGATCTCTTTCTGTTAATCCCTTTGAGTTAGCGTATTCATCAAGTGAAAAGGTGCTTGGGGTAACAAACATTTCTCCAACCCCGTTTCTGAGCCATGTTTCATTAACATTAAAAGCTGAACAAATTTGTGAAATGTGTATATCTTT